>JAACPL010000006.1:20054-60951 GCA_009995495.1 Candidatus Falkowiibacteriota bacterium | reverse complement strand
CACGGAAATTTATGACTATTTGCGGTTGTTATTCGCCCGCGTAGGGGAGCCACGTTGCCCGCAGCATGGTGTCAGTTTGCATGCGCAAACGATTAGCCAGATGGTGGATCAAGTGTTGGCATTGCCGGCGGAGAGTAAGGCGATGATCCTGGCGCCGGTGGTGAGGGATCGCAAAGGCGAACATGTGCAGTTGCTGCAACAATTACAGGCGCGCGGCTATGTGCGCGCCCGAATTGATGGTGAAATATATGAGCTCGATGATCCCCCTAAATTAAATCTTCGGCAAAAACATACGATAGACGTGGTGGTTGACCGCTTTAAAGTACGTGCGGATTTGGCGCCGCGCCTTAGTGAATCGTTTGAGAACGCGCTCAATCTCGCCGATGGTTTGGTGGTCGTGGCGGCAGTAGATGGTGCGTTTCCTGATACCGTGTTTTCGTCCAAATTTGCTTGTGCCAAATGTGGTTATAGTTTGAGTGAACTCGAGCCACGTCTGTTTTCGTTTAATAATCCGGTCGGTGCCTGTCCTGAATGTGATGGTCTGGGGGTGGATCAGTTTTTCGATCCTGCACGCGTCGTGCATGATGAGACGCTGAGTCTTGCTGATGGCGCTATTCGTGGTTGGGATAGGCGAACAAATTATTATTATACCTTGTTGGAATCTTTAGCCAGCCATTATCACTTTTCTATTGATGACGCTTTTTGCGACTTACCGGAAGATGTTCGCGAGCGGGTGCTTTATGGCAGCGGTCAGGACGTCATTGAGTTTCACTACCAGCGTCCCCATGGTGGCATGTTGTTAAAAAAACATCCGTTTGAGGGCATCATCCCCAATATGCAGCGACGGTATCGTGAGTCTGATTCGGCTACGGTTCGCGAAGAGTTGGCAAAATATTTGGCTACGCGTCCTTGTCAGTCTTGCCATGGCGCGCGTTTGCGTGAAGCCGCACGTCACGTCTTTATTGATGGCAAAAATTTGCCTGAAATCGCGGCCTACTCTATCGATCAATCATACGCCTTTTTTAAACAACTAAAGTTAACAGGTTATCGCGGCGAGATTGCCGAAAAGATTAACAAGGAAATTGTCGAGCGTTTGGGCTTTCTGGTGAATGTGGGTTTGGATTATTTATCACTGACCCGCAGTGCTGAAACCTTATCAGGCGGCGAGGCACAACGCATTCGGCTTGCCAGCCAGATTGGCTCAGGACTCGTGGGGGTGATGTATATTCTTGATGAGCCGTCCATTGGTTTGCATCAGCGTGATAATGATCGCTTGTTGAAAACATTGCTGCATTTGCGTGATTTAGGCAACACCGTTATCGTGGTTGAACATGATGAGGAAGCCATTCGCATGGCGGATTATGTGCTTGATATCGGGCCGGGGGCGGGAGTCCATGGTGGTGAGATTGTCGCCTTTGGCTCCCCGCAGGCGATTATTGACAATGAAGATTCTCTTACTGGCCAGTATCTATCGGGGAAGCAATCCATTGCCGTGCCTAAAACGCGTATACCCTTCGATGATGCGCGGGTTATTCATCTAAAAGGAGTCACTTGTAATAATTTGCAAAACGTTGACGTTCGCATTCCTCTAGGTTTAACGACCTGCATCACCGGTGTTTCGGGTTCGGGTAAATCTAGCCTTATCAATGACACGCTGTATCCCATGGCGGCCAATAAACTCAATCGTGCCAGTTTGCAGATCAATGGAAAACTGCGTGAGATCACGGGTTTGGAGCTGTGTGACAAAGTGATCGACATCGATCAAAGCCCAATAGGGCGCACACCGCGCTCAAATCCAGCGACCTATACTGGAATTTTTTCTTTTGTTCGTGATCTTTATGCTTCTTTACCGGAAGCAAGGGTTAAGGGTTTTGGTCCGGGTCATTTTTCTTTTAATGTGCCGGGAGGTCGTTGTGAAAATTGTTCGGGGGACGGTTCAATTAAAGTTGAGATGCAATTTTTAGCTGATGTTTATTTAAAGTGTGAACTTTGTGATGGTCAAAAATTTAAACCAGAAATTTTAGCGATAAAATACAAGGAAAAAAATATTTTTGAAGTTTTAGAGATGACGGTGAGCGAGGCGGAACTTTTCTTTAACGATCATCCGCAAATAAGTCAAAAATTAAAAACTTTAAACGAAGTTGGTCTTGGTTATATTAAGCTTGGTCAGAGCGCCACAACTTTTTCTGGTGGTGAGGCTCAAAGAATAAAATTAGCGACCGAATTATCAAGACGCTCAACTGGAAAAACTTTGTACATTCTTGACGAGCCAACCACTGGTTTGCATTTTGAAGATATTGAACGCTTGCTTAAAGTTTTAAATATGCTAGTTGATTGTGGTAATACAGTTTTGATTATTGAACATAATTTAGAAGTTATTCGCTCGGTTGATTGGATTATTGATTTAGGGCCAGATGGCGGAGAAGGGGGCGGAGAAATTGTTGCCGTCGGCAATCCCAAGGAAGTCGCTCGGGAAAAGAAAAGTTTTACGGGGAAGTATTTAAGGGAGATGGTTTAGTGGGGATGTTTAAAGTAAAAAAAAGTAATAAAAAAGGAAGTCGTTTTGACTTCCTACTTTTTTATTATTCCTCAAATTTTACTTCAAGACTATGATAGTCCCAGGGCATATTGAGTAATCTTTCAAAGCGCAAGACCACAAAATGTAAGTGGTCACGATCGGTGTATCCAGTTTTACCAACGAGGGCGATTGGTTGTCCTTTCTTAACAAAATCATAAAGCTTTAGGCCTTTATTGGCTACAGAATTTTTTGCCAAGTGACAGTACTGAGAATACTCGCCAAACTTTGTTTCTTAAATTCTATTCCAAATCTTAATTAATTTTAACAAAAAATAAGTTTTAGACAAGGCATAAAATTTTTTCACTTATTTCATTCTATATTAGCAAGCGAGATCTTTAGAAAAGTTAAGCTTTTAGTCGCCAGCCAACTTGTCCGCCGTAGCTTTAGCGAAGGCGGATATCTTACTTAGTTAATGAGGAGCAGGGGTTTATTTCTGAGCGAATGGGATTTTTTCATAAAAATCCCTAGCGGACCTTCTCAGCTCACTTCGTTCGTGAGCAGGTCAAGAGAAATAAGACCCCTGTCCGAATCAGGATAAGGGAGATAAAAGTTTTGGGAATTGGTCTTTTTATTTACACAAAATTAACAAGAAATTAATTTTAATATTTCTTTGAAAACTTTTTTATCGTCAGCAGCTTTATTTATTTCAAAAAAATAATCAGCTTCATTTTTATTTGGCTCCTCAAACCTAATTGATTGTTTGTTTAAAAGTAAATCTTTAAAATTTTTAGAATGATATAGACATTTTTTAGATCTTTTACTGTTTTCTATTCTCTCTAATAAAGTTTTTTCCGCTAAATTAAAATAAACCATTATTACTCTGCGTTTATTTTTTTTAGATAAAGTAACCAAGCCTTTTCTTAGGTTTTTAGTAGAGTTTGCACTTGTAGAAATGATTAATAAATTTGTTTTGAAAGCGGCTTCAAAAATAGTATGAGCAATTTGTTTTTTTAAAAAGAAAGCGGGGGCTAGCTCGTTAGAATTATTTAAAAAATCTCCATTATATAGATTGCCATAATTATCTTTTAAAAATTCCGCAATTTCATCGGTGTCTATTAAACAATTGGTTTTTATTTTTTTAGCCAAGCTCTTTCCAAAAGTTGTTTTACCAGAATGAGTTTTGCCAACGGTCATAATTAGATACTTCATACAATTAATTTAATAATTTTATTCTAAGTTTAACATATTCCTTCACAAACTCCCCAACAACTTAAGTTCAAGCTTCTTTGTTTCCGTATTAAGTAGGGCAAAAGTCGCTTGATAATAAACTCCGCCCAGTGTTCCCGGATTAGCAACTAAAGTCTCGCCATTCTTTTCAAGCCAAGGCTTGTGAGTGTGTCCATAGAAGACGAAATCCAGATTATACTCAATTAATTTCTTAATTTTTTCCGGTTCATGAACGAAGGCGATTTTTAAGCCGTCGATAATTTCTTGGCCAATTTCCCCGTAATATTTAATATTTTGATATTTTTTTAACTCGCTTGCCTCGTATAAACAAGCATTACCTCTAACTAAAAAAATCTCTCCCAAAAAACTAAGGGCGAGATATTTTATCGTTTCAATTTTACAAACATCACCCAGACAAATTATTTTTTCTATTTTATTTTCCAGGCTCCAGTTGATAAATTTTTTTAGATTATCTAAATTGTCGTGGCTGTCGGAAATTATTGCGATTAACATTTTCTATTTTCTAATTTATTTTCTCCCTCTCAACTTTATTTCATAAGCCATTTGTTCAAGCTTGCGTAAATGTCCCCTGGCTTGGTCGTATTTTGTTCGTAAATAGCTAGTCATATCAAAGTCAGCTAAATCTTCCATAATTACTTCGGCTTTTTTCTTAACCTTAGCAACAACGGCAAATCTTCCTTGGGCCGCTTGATTGGTCGCATAGCGAACAAGTTCGCCAATCATATCACAAACTCCGCCAAGATAGGCCTCATAGTCAAAATTTAAACCTTTAACTTCCTCAATTTTTTTATCCTTGATAATTAAGAAAAAAGTTTTTGCCTCCATATATTCCTCAGCTGCTGCTTTAAAAGCTCCTTCTTTATTTAAGCGATTAGGGCTAAATTTTTTTTCTAGCGCCAAAAAATCTGCTTCCATTTCTTTTAAATTGCTTTCCGCTTTTTTGAAATCAGATTTTTGGAGCGCAAAAATTGTTTTCTTAGCCTCAAACAAAATATTATTAGAAGCACTAATTATTTGACGTCTTTCGGAATTAGCTTCTTGGTAAGAAGTTTTTAATCCAGCCAGAAATTTTTGATTAAACATTTTTTTATTTTTAATTTTCTATAAAATTTTAAGCCTAAACCTAAACCTAAACCTAAACAACTCTAAAAATTTCCTCTAAACTTGTTTCTCCGTTTAGCGCTTTAAGAATTCCGTCTTGAAGCATCGGAACGGTTCCGTCTTCAATCGCCGCCGCCTCTATTTCAAAATCAGTAATACCGACTTGTTGTATAACTTTCTTTACATTAGCCGTCATTTCTATTGCCTCATATAATCCAAGTCGTCCCTTATAACCAATTTGTCCGCATTCATTACAACCAACAGCTTCATAAAAAATCATTTCTTCTGGTAAGCTAATTGCTTTGTTTTTTATAGTTTTAAATAAGTCACGAATTTTTGTTTCTTCTTCTAGATTAGATGCTCTTTTCTTTTTGCAGTGGGGACAAAGCCGACGGACTAAACGTTGTCCAATAGCGAATTCAATTGAGTTTGCAAGAGCTTGTCTTTCTAGCCCTAAACCAGCGAAACGAGAAATTGCTCCGGCGGCACTATTAGCGTGAATAGTTGAAAGAACCAGGTGGCCGGTTAAGGCGGCTTCAATTGAAATTTTTGCCGTTTCCGAATCACGAATTTCGCCAATCATCATGATGTTTGGATTCTGACGCAGCAGTGATCGCATAGCGGAAATAAAAGTATAACCTTTAGCTTCATCAATTTGCGTTTGCATTATGCCTGGCAATTGATATTCGATTGGATCTTCAACAGTAATAATTTTAACGTCAGGTTTGTTTAAACGATTTAGCATCGCATATAAGGTTGTCGTTTTTCCACTACCAGTTGGACCAGTTGTTATAATGATGCCTTTAGTTTTTTTCAGAGCTCGTTCCATTGCTTCGGCGGCAACCGAAGTTATACCAAGTTTGGCTGTCTCAAGGTTAGCGGCAGAACTTGAAAGTAAACGGATAACAATAGTTTCACCAAAACCGCCAGAGATAATTGATAAACGACAATCAATTTTTTCTTCTGGCGTATAAATTCTAAAACGACCATCAAAAGTTGCTTTTTTAACATTAGTTTCAGCTCCAGCTAAAATTTTAACCTCTGCTAAAAGAGGGAGATAACTTGTTTTTGGTAAATCAAATATGTCGTGTAAGACTCCGTCAATTCTAAACCTTATTTTCACTGAACTTTCCGTGGGCTCGATATGTATATCTCCAGCTAAAGAAGTGAGACCTAATGACAAAACTAAGTTTATTAATTTATCACTCGGGGTGTCTTTTGCTATAGCGGCTATTTTTGTAATATCAGTGACCATTTCTTTAGCCATCAACATTTCTTCGGCACTTAATTTAACGCCGCGACCCATGGTCTGTGAAATAACTATATCGTATAATTCATTAATATAATCAAAATTACCAGTTACCCGATAAACTTCTTCTAAGGAAGTTATTCCGTCTAAAACTTTTAACATTCCGTCTTGAAGCATGGTAATCATTCCATCTTCAATCGCTTGTTGTAGAATTTTAAAAGCTGGGACAGTATCAATTGTTAATTGTTTTATTTTTTCATTCATTGTAAAAACTTCGTAAATTCCGGTACGTCCTTTATAACCGATGAAACCGCAAGCTTCACAACCTTCGCCGACTTTATAAATTGTTGGCAGATGGGCGGGAAGGCTAATGTTTGATTTTGGTGAGATGACTGCTAAAATTTTATTTATTTGTTCACTTTCATCGCTTAAGAGCACATGCTCTTTACGACAATTAGGACAAAGCTTTCTTATTAGACGTTGTCCGATAACAATATTAATTGCGGGAACGAGAAAATACGGCTTAACCCCAATATCGGTTAAACGGGGAATTACACCGGCAGCATCATTTGTATGTAGAGTTGATAAAACTAGATGACCAGTTAAAGAAGCGCGAATAGCAATTTCAGCGGTTTCTAAATCACGAATTTCGCCAACCATAACAATGTTTGGGTCTTGTCGTAAAATTGAACGCAAACCGTCAGAAAAACTATAACCATTTTTTTCATCAACTTGACTTTGATTAATTCCTTTAAGTTGATATTCAATTGGATCTTCAAGGGTGACAATTTTTTTTCCTGGCTGATTTAATTTACTTAAAATTGTATATAAAGTCGTGGTTTTACCGCTACCAGTTGGTCCGGTCGTTAAAATCAAACCATTTGGTTTTTCTATTTCTCTTTTTAAAATTGGTTGCAATTCAGGGCGCAAACCAAGAGCTTCAAAGTCCATGGTTGTTGCTTCAGAATCGAGAACACGCATAACAACGCTTTCGCCGTAAGCGGTTGGTAAAAAGGAAGCGCGAACATCGAGATGTTTATCTTTAAGATAGATTGAAAATCTTCCTTCTTGGGGTTTATCATTAACATTTATTTTAACCTCCGAAAGAATCTTTAAACGAGAAATTATTTTTTCCCATTCATCTTTTTTAATTGTAGCCGCGTCTTGTAAAACGCCATCAAGACGCAAACGAACATTAACAGTATTTTCTTCGGCTTCAATATGAACATCACTGGCCCGAAGCTTTAAGGCTGTTGCCAAAATTAAAGTAATAACATCACTGATGTTAACATTATTTATTGTTTCATTTAAACTTTTGTAACTAGAAATAGTTTCTTTAAATTTTTCTAGATTTTTTTCACTTATTTCTACGCCACTACTATATTTTTTTATTTTTGGTAAAGTTTTATAGGCTTCAAGACCAATATTTAAGCTCGTTGGGGAAATTATATAAATTCGTGATTGGCAAAAATACTGTTTTTCTAAGCGAGCCACAACTTCTCTTATTTTTTCACTTGGTTGCAGGCAGGCAAGTCGAATATTGTCTCCATCATAAAAGAAACAGAGCCCTTCTATTTTTCGAGCTTCTTCTTCTTCAATTAATGATAGAGCTTCGGGACTAATAGGAAAGTTATTAAGACTTATATAGCTAAGATTAAGATCGTCAGCCTTTTGTTTGGCTTTTTTCTCAATTTCTTTAAGCTTAATTTCTTTTTGTTTGCTCGCAAAAAGACCAGTAACGCTTTCTTCGTCGTTATTTGGGTTTATTAAGTTCTGGATTGAAGCCAAATCACTCATAAGCTAATTTAATATTTATCATTTTTCATCAGGAAAAACTATTTCTTAAGCAATCTTTCTAATTTTGCTAGAGCTCCACCCTTTTCTTTTAAGTGGAAAAATAATCCAGTCCAAGCACTAATTTGAAAAGTTGAAAGCACTGCACCGAAGAAAATTGTTAAAGCAATGCCTATATAAGTTATCGTCCAGGTTAGCCAAAGAGCATTAATTACTAGACCGGTAATAAATAATGGTAAAAGAATAATTGAAGCACTAAGAGCAAAAGCTAAAGCCGCGACAAACGAAATAAGGAAAAGAATTACTGCCATTTCCAAGCTAATTAACCAATTTTTTCTAAATAATTCATAAGCCTTTTCTATTGATTTAAAAACTCCGAGTCCTTCAAATATTTGATAATTAATTGCGTATTTCATCATCAAAGAGAAACCAGTGACAAAAGGGACAAATAGAACAAAAAGGATAATATAGATAAGGGCTAAGCCGGAAAAATCTTTAATTGCTAATAGTAAAAGAGGAATGCTAATGATAAAGAATGAAAAGATTATTGTAAATTTGATTAAGATATTCATCACTAAGACTTGCCAGAAATTTTTATGGCCAACAGTCAAATTTTCACGGTAGCTAATTGATTTGGTTTTTTGCTTACCTTTTAAAATCTTTTTTAAAGCATTGATTAAAGCTCCCTGAGAACTAATGCTTAACCAGATAAAACAGAAAAATAATAAGCCTGTTAGTAATATTAAGGTTAAAGCATTTAAGATATTCCAAATATCACTTGTAATTAAAGTGATTAAGCCATTAGCAAAATTAACCATTAGCTCTAAGACGGCTAGAATTTTTTCAAGCTGGAGGTAAGAACTGTCAATTAAATTTTTGCCAAAACCTTGGCTTAAGAGATTATATTCCCAAGAACCACCAGCAGCAGTTAGGGCAGCAAACAAGCCAAATAGCCAAAGATATTTATACTTTAGTGTAATTTTCAGGGCCTGTTTTAAAATAACACGATAAGAAAACATAGTTTTTAAAAATTATATTTATAAATTGAAAAATATTTAAAAGTCTGTTATCATTATAGCATAAATAATTTAGCTTGCCACTGATAACGGGGGTTTTCTTGTTTCTTTGGTTTTTTCTTGTTTTTTTATGACATTTTTGGAGAAGTTAAAACATAATATTGCCTCAGAACTTAATTTGAATGAAAATTTATTTATTTATCCCCAAGAAAGTCATTTGGGTGATTTAAGTTTTCCTTGTTTTATTTTAGCACAAGAAAAAAAAGTAAAGCCCTTAGAACTTGCTCTTAGCTTAGCTCAAAGGGCTCAGAATAATGAAAGTTTTAAGGAAATATTTTCAAAAATTGAAGCGGCCGGACCTTACTTAAATTTCTTTATTAAAAATAGTTATTTAGCTCCTTTCGTTCTAGCTGATATTAAAAAGGAAAAGTATAATTATGGTTTTTTAAAAAAAGTTGAAGCCAAAACAATAATGATAGAATATTCTAATGGCAATACTCATAAAGAATATCATGTGGGTCATCTACGAAACATTAGTTATGGTGAGGCGGTTAAAAATTTATTAATTACTCAAGGAAATAAAGTTATCCCAGTTTCCTATATTAATGATTTTGGTATTCATGTTGCTAAAACTATTTGGAATTGGCGACTTAATCCCGTTTATGAGGAGCGCCCAGAAGCAAAAGGCTTTTTGTTGGGAAAATGTTATTCTGAAGCAAGTAAAAAATTAAGTGATAAACCAGAACTTAAAGAGGAAGTCGCCGAAGTGATGAAAAATATTGAAAAGCGTTCTGGGGCTGACTACGAATTATGGCAAAAAACTAGAGCTTGGAGTATAAATTATTTTAATGATATTTACACCGAGCTTGGTATTAAATTTTCTAAAATTTTTTACGAAAGCGAGGTTATTGCTGAGGGGTTGAAGATAGTTGAGCGTTTACTAGAACAGGGAATTTTACAACCAAGCCAAGGGGCAATAATTGCGGATTTAAATGCTTATGATTTAGGGGTTTTACCAATCATAAGGTCTGATGGAACAGCTCTTTATCCGGTCGCCGATTTAGCCCTGGCTTCAGAGAAATTTAAGCAATATAATTTAAACTCCTCTATTTATGTGGTTGATGTTAGACAGGGTCAATATTTTAAACAATTATTTAAAGTTTTAGAATTAGCTGGTTATAAGCAACCTTTAATTCATCTTTCTTATGATTTTGTGACTTTACCAGAGGGGATGATGGCCT
The DNA here is from genome assembly GCA_009995495.1 of Candidatus Falkowiibacteriota bacterium. Taxonomy (GTDB): domain Bacteria; phylum Patescibacteriota; class Patescibacteriia; order Patescibacteriales; family UBA12465; genus UBA12465. The sequence continues at coordinate 50,784 of JAACPL010000006.1, read as the reverse complement.
CAAGAACGGGAAATGTTATAACTTATGAGGATTTAAAAAATAAATTAGTTGAAAAACTTTTAGCAGAAACTACTAGTCGCCATAAAAACTGGACTCCGTCACGAACGGAAAAAATTTCTAGGTCTTTAGCTATTTCAACTATTAAATTTGAAATGTTAAAAGTTGGGGCAGAAAAAACAATAACCTTTAACCTTAATGAAGCTTCAAGATCAGAAGGTTTTACCGCCTGTTATGTTCTTTATGGTTATGCTCGGTTGCGTAGCATTATTAGGAAGAGTGGTTTTAGTTTTTCTTTAAGCATGCCTAAACTTTCACTTTTAGATGATCCAAGAGAAAAAGAAATTTTACTTAAAATTGCTAAATACCCAGAACTTTTGCAAACGGCCACGGAAAAATATAATCCCGCTGATTTAATTAAATATTTATTTGAACTAGTGCAGATGTTTAATGATTATTATCACAATTGCAATATTTTAAAGGCTGATAAAGATCTTAAACTGGCGCGCTTGAGTCTTTTAAAACATTTATCACAAGTTTTAATTAATGGATTTAAGGTTATTGGACTTGAGCCTTTAGAAGAAATGTAATTTATAATTTTATGACCAAAGATAAAAAAGAAAACTCTCAAAAAAAAGATGGCGATGATAAATTTGCGAAATTAGTTTCTTTATGTAAAAGAAGGGGTTTTGTTTTTCCATCTTCGGAAATTTACGAAGGCTTTACCGCGGTTTATGACTACGGCCCTTATGGCGTTGAGCTGGCTAATAATATTAAAAAACTTTGGTGGAAAGAAATGACTCAATTAAGAGATGATGTCGTTGGTCTTGATTCAGCAATTTTTATGAGTCCAAAAATTTGGGAGGCTTCCGGCCATGTTAAAGGCTTTTCCGACCCTTTAACTGAGTGTAAAAAATGTCATGCTCGTTTGCGCCTTGATACTTTGTTAGAAGATGCTGGAATTTTTGCTGATGAAAAAATGACTGAAGACGAAATTAATAAAATTTTTGAAAATAATAAAGATAAAATTAAATGTCCGACTTGCGGCGCCAAAGATTTTACTCCTGGTAAGAAATTTAATTTATTAGTCCAATCAAATTTAGGAAATTTTACTAGTGACTGGACTAAGGAGCCGACTTATTTACGAGGCGAAACTTGCCAAGGAATTTATGTTAACTACAAAAATATTGTTGATTCAAGCCGAGTAAAAATTCCTTTTGGTGTGGCTCAAATCGGCAAGGCTTTTAGAAATGAAATTACGGCACGCCAATTTATTTTTAGAACTCGTGAGTTTGAACAAATGGAGATGCAATATTTTATTAAACCAGGAGATGATGAGAAATTTTTTAACGAGTGGAAACAGTTGCGTTATGATTTTTATTTAAAGCTCGGTTTTCTTCCGGAAAATTTACGCTGGCATCAACATGAAAATTTAGTTTTCTACGCTAAGGCGGCTTATGATATAGAATTTAATTTCCCTTTTGGCTTTAAAGAGATGGAAGGAATTCATGCTCGCGGCGATTATGATTTAAGTCAGCACGCAAAATTTTCTAGTCAAGATTTAAATTATCTTGACCCGCAAACAAACGAACGCTTTGTTCCTCACATTGTTGAAACCTCTGCTGGTGTTGGTCGGATTTTTTTAGCCGCTTTAAGTAATGCTTATCGTGAGGAAGTAAATGAGGGCGGGGAGCCAAGAGTCGTTTTAAGTTTAAAACCTAGTTTAGCACCGATAAAAGTTGCAGTTTTTCCTTTGTTAAAAAATAAACCAGAATTAGTTGCTAAAGCCAGAGAGATTTTTGATATTTTAAAACAAAAATGGAAATGTGAGTTCGATGATAATGGAAATATTGGTAAGCGCTATCGTCGACAAGATGAAATCGGAACTCCATATTGTTTAACAATTGATTTTGATACACTTGAAAATTCAGAGATAACTTTAAGAGACAGAGAGACGATGGAGCAGAAGAAATTTTCTCTTGAAAACTTATTAACTTACTTACATCAAGAGCTCGATTAAATTAAAAATTAAAAATTAAAACTGAAATTAAAAATTGGTTTTCTTTTTTCACTTCCAATTTTATTTGAGATTGATTTTTTTAAAAAAACTATTGCTATAAATTTTAACTAGTTGTATAATATAGAGGTGGATAATTTATTTTCTTTTTTATAAAAATTTTGGTTTAAAAAAATAAATTTGTTGCACAAATTTTAATTAAAATAAATCTTTGAAAAATAAGATTAAAGAGAGGAGGTGAAACAACTATGAAAAAAATCGCAAAAAAAGCTGCTCCTAAGAAGGCTGCTAAAAAAGTAGTAAAAAAAGCTGCTCCTAAGAAAACTGTGAAAAAGGCTGTTAAAAAAGTAGTAAAAAAAGCCGCTCCTAAGAAGGCCGCTCCTAAGAAAGCCGTTAAAAAGGCTGTAAAAAAGGTGGCTAAGAAAAAGAAATAATAAATTTTGTTAACTTGATTAATCAAATTTATTAATTTGAAAATTATGCAAAGACTGCGCCGTTTGACGGGGCAGTTTTTGTTTTTGGGGATTTTAAAATTTTATCTTTTCTTGAACTCAGTTTTGTTATGATTTTTTTGTGTTGGGACGGGAAAAATAAGTGATCTATTTTTATGAAATTATTAAAAGATGAAAAACAGAAAAACAATCAAATAAGTTTTTTTAAAAAATTTGTTTTAAAGATATTTTTATTTTTTTTAGCTTTGGGTTTTTTAATTTTATCTTTTTTATTTTTTTCTAGCCTCTTAATTAATAAAAATTTTCCGGCAGTAATCTTCTTTGATGTCGGTCAGGGCGATGCTATTCTTTTACGAAATATCGGTGGTAAAAATATTTTAATTGATGGCGGGCCGGATAATTTAGTAATTAAAAAATTAGGAAAATTTTTACCATATTTTTCTCGGCGCCTCGATCTCGTTGTCCTTAGTCATTATCATGATGATCATGCCCTTGGTTTAATTGAAAGTATGGTTCGTTATAAAATAAGAACTTTGATTTTAGCGCAAGGCGCAAAAAATGGTGCGATTCAAGATTTATTACTTAGTCTATCAGCTGAAAGTAAGCGAGGGACTGAGGTGAAGAGAGGGATTGAAACGAAGAGAGGGGCTGAGACAGGGGTTATTTATATTGATACTTGGGCTGAATATAGCTTAGGATCTTGTGATTTATTTTTTTTAAATCCTCGTTTTTTAGAAATTCCAGAAAATGATAACAATTCTTTAATTACAAAGCTTAATTGCCCTAATTTAGATTTTTTATTTTCTGGTGATAATGAGATCGAAGTAGAAAAAGCCTTGCTTGGGGCTAGTGATCTTTTAAGAGGCTTAGGAGTTGAGCTCCAAGTTGATGTTTTTAAGGCTTCGCACCACGGTTCTAAGACCTCTAATAGTTATGAATTTTTAGAATTAATTAGCGCCAAGATTTTTGTGATTTCAGTCGGACTTAATAATCGTTTTAATCATCCGGCTCAAGAAATATTAGAAAGAGTTAAAGAGATGGGTTTATCTATTAAAAGAACTGATATTAATGGAGATATCGTTTTTCCTATTGACTTTTAATCTTAAGTATGATACATTAAATAGTCAGCTAGAATTATAAATTGTATTTTAAAAATTAAATTAAAAAAAAGGGTTGAGGAGGCCCGAATATATCATGAAGAAAATTTTATTATTTGTAATGTTTTTGAGTTTCTTCGGAGCTCAGCAGTCTTGGGCACAAGCCCGAGTATTTAATGGGACCAGCGAGAAGCTCGTGGTCTCTGACTTAAAAGGCCTAACAGAGGTCGTTATAAATTCGAGGGGTTCGGCCGTTGCCACTTTTCTGCCGTCCGATGGTGTGGCTAAATTTAACCTCTCTCGATATGAGGGGTTTAATAAAGTTAACATTGGTGAAGCAACGCGAGTTGCAAAAAATGGCAAAATTGCCATAAAGGATTTATCGCTAGACGACGGATCAGCTGTTGAAGATGAAAAACCGCGGACTATATTAGGCTTGAAAAAAGAGTCTAAAACTTTTGGCTCCGCCAGGACTGTTGATACAGGAACCGCGCGTTCCGAAATTCAAAATCGGCAAGGGGTTGTACCTGCGTCAGGAATGGTACTTAGTAACCAGAGTTCTTACCGGCTAACCGCTCTCGATGGAATATTTAAGGGCGCTGCGCTTGCCTCTGGACAGGTTTCCAGAATTAACAGAAGTGTGCCAACCGGAAAACTAACATTTTCTGTTTACTTTGACCCAGAGGAAGATTCAATTTCTTCTGGTCGTAACCATCGTTGGGCGGTCATTAACAAGATAATTGTAGAGGGTCAAGACTCTCTCAATATTACTGACACCGATCTGACCCAAGTATCTAGCGGCGAAGAAATTAAAAAAGCTGTTAAGAACAACTTTAATATAGATTTCTTAATCGTGGCTGGCAATAATGCTGGCGAAGTTGTTCCGGCAAGGAAAATGACACAGCTTGACCTAGCCATCGGCTGGAATTATATTCCAGTTGAATATATGACTAAGGAGGGCCTTCCTGTACGGTCTATATTACTGTTAATGGTTAATGCCTCAAAAAAACCAATAGTAATTAATCGTCGTTCGGACGCTGAATTAGATTCAGTTAACCCGAACGAAATTGTGTTTTCAAATTCTAAGTAAAAGCTGACACTTTTCAAAGAGCGTGCCCTAAGGACGCTCTTTTTTCTTTTCATTAAAGGATAGCTATAAGGCTTATCCTTTTTTTATTTTTTTCATAATTTCAATTTTTTACTTATTGACCCGACCATTTTTCTTTGCTACAATAAACATAGGTTTTTTAGGCCTATTTTTATTGTTTTCTATAATTTATATGATTATTACTTGGCAAGGTCATTCTTGTTTTAAACTTCAAGATAAACAAGGTTCAGATGGAATAACTGTGGTTACGGACCCGTTTAATAAGGAAATTGGTTTAAAAGTGCCTAATTTTGAAGCTGATATTGTCACAATTTCCCACAATCATGACGATCACAGCAACGTTAACTCTTTAAGAGGGAAGGCGTTTATTGTTGACTGTCCGGGGGAATATGATTTTAAAGATGTTTTAATTGAGGGGATTGATTCTTTTCATGATGATAAAGAGGGCGCGGAAAGAGGAAAAAATACAATTTATCGTTTTGAAATTGATGATATATCTGTTTCTCATTTAGGTGACCTCGGTCACGCACTTGATAGCACTCAACTTGAAAAACTAGCCGGAACCGATATTTTATTAATTCCGGTTGGCGGAACCTATACTTTAGACGCGAAAAAAGCAGTTGAAGTAATTTCTCAAATTGAACCAAGAATCGTTATTCCGATGCATTATATGGTTGAAGGTTTAAAAATTGAACTTGATTCCCTTGATAAGTTTATTAAAGAACTTGGGATTGAACCGACTTACGAAGAAAAATTAAAAATTTCTAAAAAAGACTTGCCCCAAGAAGATATGGAGCTAGTCGTTTTAAGTTTATAAAAATAAAAAAAAATTTAAATAAGTTTTAAAATTTATGGCAAATGTTAAAAGAGAAAGAACTTTGGTTATTTTAAAACCTGATGCGGTGCAAAGGGGTTTAATTGGTGAAGTAATAAATAGAATTGAGAAAACTGGCTTGAAATTGGTTGCTTTAAAAATGATAATGGCAACTGAAGATCAACTTTGGGCTCATTATAATAAAGATGATGCTTGGTTTTTGAAAAAAGGAGAAATGACTATTAAGGAAAGAGAAGCGGTAGGGATGTCGGTTGATAAAGAGGCAATTGAATATGGCAAAGATATTGTGCGGGCCTTAGTTAAGTTTATGACTTGCGGGCCGATTGTCCCGATGATTTTTGAGGGTAATCAAGCAGCGGGAATTGTGAAGAAATTAGTTGGCTCAACTGAACCTTTAAGCTCGGATGCGGGAACTTTAAGGGGTGATTATACAATTGACTCTTATGGTTTGGCTAATGTTGACGAAAGAGCGGTGAGAAATTTAATTCATTGTTCTGACCCAGCCGAAGATGCTGATAGAGAAATTCCGATTTGGTTTAAACCAGAAGAAATTTTATCTTATCGTCTAATTGCCGAGCAGATTTTATATGATGTTAATCTTGATTCAATTAAGGAGTAAGTTCTGGTTTTATTTTTAAAATTTATTAATAAAAGTATGGCTGTTGAAAGTAAGCCGGAAAAAACTAAAACAGAAAATAGTCAGAAGGAAAAAGCTTTGCTATTAAAAATTTTAGTTCTTAGTTTTACGGTTTTAATTTTTGCAGCCTGGATTTTTAATCTACGAAGTCGTTTCAAGAATGTTGAAGATTTAACTTTGGTACCAAAAAATGATGAATTTTCAGAAATTAAAGATGATTTAGATCAGGTGGTTGAGGATTTAAACACTAAATTAAAAGATGATAAGGATAGCCTTGGTCAAATTATCGAAGAAAATCAAGAAGATGGTTTAAATCAGGGTCCGGATCAAGAGACGGGAGTTGAGGAAGAATTAAAATTACTGCCCTTAGCGGAAGATCCTTTATTTAAAACAGAGCCAACGTTAAAAAATTGTCCGGAATATATTAATTGTATGCCGACAGTTGGTGAGGATGCTAGAGGTTGTGCTATCCCTCCTGGCTGCGAGGGCATTACGCAGGTAGTTTGGTAAAAATATATTGTTTAGTAAAATAGATTTATTTTGTAACTTATTTAGTACTATTGTTTTATGAAAAAAAACGAAGCCCAGGAACCAGAAAAAGAGCCTAAAAAAGTTGAAGAAGTTGTTATTGGCAATCGCCGTAAAACTCCTTATGGCCTAGTTGAGGATCAACCGATTGTAGACGAAATGTCTAAGTCTTATTTAGACTATGCGATGAGCGTTATTGTTTCTCGGGCTCTACCTGATGTTCGTGACGGTCTAAAACCAGTTCATCGTCGTATTCTTTACGCGATGTGGAGTGTTGGGCTTCGCGCTAATACAAAATTTAGGAAATCAGCTACGGTTGTCGGAGAAGTTTTGGGTAAATATCATCCTCACGGCGATAGTGCGGTTTATGATTCGATGGTAAGAATGGCTCAAGACTTTTCGATGCGCTACCCCCTTGTTCGTGGTCAAGGAAACTTTGGTTCTATGGATGGCGATAATGCCGCGGCGATGCGTTATACTGAGGCTAAATTAGCAGCGATTTCTGAGGAAATGCTTTACGATATTGATAAAAATACCATCGATTTTATTCCTAACTTTGACGGCAGTCATAAAGAACCGAGAGTTCTTCCGGCTAAATTACCGAATTTATTATTAAACGGAACGATGGGGATCGCGGTTGGGATGGCCACTAATATTCCGCCTCATAATTTACGAGAACTAGCGGCAGCAATTGAGCATTTAATAGAAAATCCTGAGGCTAGTGTTGAGGATTTAGCCCAATTTGTTAAAGGACCAGACTTTCCGACCGGCGGAATTATTTATGATAAAAAAGATATTTTAACCGCCTATGCGACTGGTAAGGGCGGCGTTGTTTGTCGTGGTAAAGCGGATATTGAAGAAGATAAGAGTGGTTTTAAAATTGTTGTGCGTGAAATTCCTTATCAAGTTAATAAAGCCGATTTAGTAGAAAAAATTGCTAATTTAGTTAAGGATAAAAAGCTTGATGGTATTCGCGCTTTGCGTGATGAATCTGATAAGGACGGAGTCAGAATTGTAATTGAACTTAAAAAAGATTCTTATCCAAAAAAGATTTTAAATAGTTTATATAAAAATACAAATTTGCAGACAACTTTCCACTTCAACATGTTAGCTTTAGTTGATGGAATTCAACCTCGTGTTTTAACTTTGAAAATGATTTTAGAGGAATATATTAAACATCGTGAAGAAGTTGTTAAACGAAGGACTCAATTTGAACTTGATAAAGCTAAAGATAGAGCTCATATTTTAGAGGGCTTGATGATTGCTTTAAAAAATATTGATGAAGTTATTAAAACTATTAAGGCCTCAAAAGATAAGGAAGTGGCTAAACTTAGTTTGATTAAAAAGTTTAAATTATCAGAAAGGCAGGCAGTTGCGATTTTGGAAATGCGTTTGCAAAATTTAGCTAACTTAGAGCAGAAGAAAATTGAAGATGAGCTTAAAGAAAAATTAGCAATTATTAAAAACTTGGAAGCAATTTTGAAATCAGTTGCGAAGATGAGAAAAATTGTAAGCGAAGAACTTAAAGCCTTGGTTGAAAAATTTGGTGATGAAAGAAGAACTCAAGTTGTTGCTGGCGGGATTAAAGATTTTAGCGTTGAGGACTTAGTTCCTAACGAAGAAACTGTTGTTCTTATGACGCGTGATGGTTATATTAAAAGACTTGAACCAGACAATTTTAAAGTTCAGGCCAGGGGCGGTAAAGGGGTTATGGGTCTAACAACTAAAGAGGCGGACACGGTCCAATTTATGTTTAGTAGCATGACTCATAATGATATTTTATTCTTTACCACCAAAGGACGAGCCTTCCAATTAAAAGTTCACGAAATTCCTCAATCTTCAAGAATTGCTAAAGGAACTCCGGTAGTTAATTTTCTTCAACTTTTAAGTGGTGAACAAGTTTCTTCAATTTTACCTTTAGAAAAGGCCGTGTTCAGTAAGTATTTATTCTTTGCTACTAAAAAAGGTTTAGTCAAAAAAGTTGATTTAGAATTGTTTAAGAATATTAGACGGGGTGGCTTGATTGCGATTAAGATTAAAGATGATGATCGTTTAACTTGGGTTAAACCAACTTCAGGCTCTGACCATATTCAACTAGTTACCGCTAAGGGGCAAGCAATTAGATTCAAAGAAACTGATGTTAGAGAAATGGGTCGCGGCGCCGCTGGTGTTATTGGTATTCGTCTTCATAAAGATGATACGGTTATTGGTATGGGAGTTGCTAAAACTGACAAAGAAAGAAAAAGAAATTATCAAATTTTAACAATCATGTCTAAAGGTTGTGGTAAGCGAACTGATTTTAATGCTTATAAAATTCAGGGTCGTGGTGGTAGTGGCATCAAAACTGCTAAGGTAACTGACAAGACTGGAGTAATAACCGACGCCTTCTTGGTTAATGCAGATAGCATGGCTGATAAAGATATTGTTGTTATTTCTGAAAATGGACAAGTTATTAGAACTCCATTTAAATCAATTAGTGTTTTGGGTCGTGATACTCAAGGAGTTAGAATTATGCGTTTTAAAGAAAATGATGACAAAGTTGCGGGAACAACTTGGATTTAATTTTAAGACTCTTTGAATTTCATTTTAAGATCTTTTAAACTAAGTGATAATAATATGAAAAAATATTTTCAAGAGTTCAGAGAATTTGCTGTTAAAGGTAATGTTGTTGATTTGGCCGTTGCGGTTATTATTGGTGCCGCTTTTGGTAAAATAGTCTCCTCTTTAGTCTCAGACATAGTTATGCCTTTAGTTGGTTTTATTGCTGGCGGACTTGATTTTACAGTTTGGAAAATTGTTTTACGTTCAGCTATAATTGGCCCGGAAGGAGAAATTTTAAAGCCAGAGCTTGTACTTAGCGCCGGGAATTTTATTCAAAATATTTTTGATTTCCTTGTTATTGCTTTATCGGTTTTTCTGATGGTTAAATTTCTTAACCGTGTTAAGAATAAATTAGCGCAGGACTTTTTAGTAAAAAAAAAGGCAGAGAAAGAAGTTGAAGAGGATGTTAAAAAGGAAGAGTCGCCAATCCTATTAACTAAAGATCAAGAATTATTAGTTGAGATTCGTGATTTACTTAAAAATAAAAAACCGGAAAATCAAAATAAAAGTTTAAATTAATAAAATGAATGAGGCTTTATTAATAATTTTATTAGTAGTTCTTGTTGCTGGTCTAGCGGCTGTTATTTTTTTATTGTTAAAAAAGAAGGATGGTGAGGGCAGTAATAATAGTAAGCTTGATATTTTAACGGAAAAATTAATTCAACAATCAGAAAAGCTTACTAATTTATCTCAACAAAACTCCGAATTAAGACAGGAGCTTGATAAAAAACTATCAGAAACTTATCGCAGTAATCAAGAACAGTTTGGTCAAACCGCGAAAATTGTTCAAGGCATTTCTGCTCAATCGGCGCGCCTAATCGCGGATGTCACGGAAAAATTAACTAAACTTGATGAAACTAATAAGCAGGTGGTTAACTTTTCTTCTCAATTACAAAATTTACAAGATATTTTAAAAAATCCTAAACAGCGCGGAGTTTTAGGGGAATATTTTTTAGAAGAAACTTTAAAGAATGTTTTACCGCCGGGCTCATTTCAAATGCAATATAGTTTTGGTAAAGATGAAAAAACAGATAAAGAACTAATTGTTGATGCTGTTGTTTTTGTTAAAGATAAAGTCATTCCAGTTGATGCTAAATTTTCTTTAGAGAATTATGAAAGAATTTTAAATGCGACTAATAAAGAGGAGCGAGAAAAATTGGAACAAGTATTTAAACAGGATTTAAAAAATAGAATTGATGAAACAGCAAAATATGTGCTTCCTGGAAAAGGAACACTTGAATTTGCTTTTATGTTTATTCCTTCGGAAGCAATTTATTATGATTTATTGATTAATAAAGTTGGGGCGATAAAAATCAATACTCGCGATTTAATAGAATATGCATTTAGAGATAAAAAAGTTATTATTGTTTCACCAACTTCTTTTTTGGCTTATTTACAAACAGTTTTACAAGGCCTAAAAGCCATGCAAATTGAAGAAAAAGCGAAAGAAATAAAAGTTAATATTGAAAAACTTGGTCGTCATATGGCAAGTTATGATGATTTTATGAGAAAGTTAGGGCTTTCGATGTCAACTACTGTTAATCATTATAATAATGCTTATAGTGAATTTAAAAAAATTGACAAAGATGTGACAAAAATTACCGATAAAAAAAGTGATCTTGAAATTTTAAAAATTGAAAAACCAAAAACTGATTAAAACTTAAGTTTTTAAAAAAATGACTAGCGACTTAGATAAAATTAAAAAACAAAAAGAAATTTTAAAAATAATTTCTTTTTATGATATTTTTTCCTTTCCCTTAACAATTTTTGAAATAAAAAAATCATTATTTTTTACTATTACCTTAGGTGAATTAGAAATGATTTTAGAAGAAGATTTTCTTGGCTCCAAGATTGAAAATAAAAATGGTTTTTATTTTTTAAGAGGACGAGAGGAAAATATTAATTCTCGTAACAGACGCTATAATTATAGCTTAAAAAAAAATAAAACTGCGAAGTTTTTTGCCAAGATATTTGCCAAATTACCCTTTATTTTAGCGGTTTATTTCGTTAATTCTATCGGCTCTTATAATTTGCGCGAAGAAAGTGATATTGATATTTTTATTATTACTAAAAATAAAAGAATTTGGCTAAGTCGATTTTTCTGTGCTGGTCTGATGAAGATTTTGAATAAGAGGCCAAATAAAAAAACAAAAAAAGATAAGATTTGTTTAAGTTTTTATTTAAGTGAAGATAATTTAGATCTTCAAGGTTTAAAGATAAAAAGTGGTGATCCTTATTTTGATTTTTGGGAAAGGAATTTGTTATTATTAGAAGATAAAAATAATATTCACCAGAAATTTTTGCGGGTCAATAATTTGGAAGTTTATTATGATTCAAATTATGATTTAAATAAGATTGAAGACGTTTCCATATCTAAAAATAAAACTGATTTAGCTAGCAACCTAATGGATTATTTGGAGAAGATAAGTTATAAGTTTCAAGTTAAAATTATGCCCCCCATATTACGCCGGGCCGCGGACATAAAAGATGATTCAAGCGGAGTAGTTTTTTCAGACAATATAATTAAACTATATTTAAAAGATAGACGCTTAGAAATAAAGAAAAAATATGAAGAAAAATTGGCAACACTTATTTAAGATGATAATTAGATGGTTTTTTTATTTATTTGTTTTTTTGCTTCCTTGGCAAACTAAATTAATTATTAAGGCGGATGCTAGTAATTTTAATGAGGTAAGTTTCTATATTAGTCATATACTTTTAATTTTTGTTTTATTATTTTTTCTTTTTTATCGGGCTACTAATAAAAATTATCAGGAAAAAGCTCAACTTGATTGGTATTGTTTAGCTGGCTTTTCTTTTTTTATTTTTTTATCCTTTTTCTTTGCGTCAGATAAAATTCTGGCTTTTTATAAATATATTATTATCATGCTTGGTTTGGGTTTATTTTATCTTTTACAAGAAGGCTTTAAACGGCAAGCTTATGGCGAAGCAATATTAGAAAAAAGTCGCGTGATTTTTGTTTTTTTAAGCTCTATTTTTCTTCATGTTTCTTTAGGTATTTATCAATTTTTAAATCAAAATGCCTTTGCTTTTAAATATTTTGGTCTCGCTTCTCATCATCCGGAAGACCTCGGGGTATCGGTAATTGAAACCTTGTCAGGTCGCTGGCTTAGAGCTTATGGCGGCTTTGATCATCCTAATATTTTTGGCGGAGTTTTAGCGATTGCTATTATTTTGTCTTCTTACCTTTTAGCTAAGAAGAAATTAATCAGAACCAAGAGGGAGATTACTGAGTCAATTTTTCTTTTTCTTTTTTATTTTTTTGCGCTTTTAGCTCTAATTTTTAGTTTTTCTCGATCGGCCTGGCTGGCGTTAATAGTCGGACTTATTGCTTTATTTATTATTTTCTTAGTTAAGAAAGAAAAGTGGGCTCTCGGTCGCCTTATTGCTCTCTTGTTTTTTTCGGCGATCTTAAGTAGTCTAATCTATTTTTCTTATCAAGATTTATTTATTACTAGAGTTAATGCCGAGGGGCGGCTTGAAGAAATTTCTTTTAGCGAGAGGCGTCTACAGCTAGTTGAGGTTGGTGGAGTCTTGAAAGATAAATGGTTTTTTGGTACTGGAATTGGTAATTATACAACTTTTTTAGCTAATCAAGATTTAGAGAAGAATGGTTTTAAAAAAGCCGATTGGAGCTACCAACCGGTTCATAATTCTTTTTTATTACTTTGGGCTGAATCTGGTTTATTAGCTTTATTTTTTTTCTTAACTTTTTTCGTCGTTCTTTGGCGGCGAGCTTCTAAGGAAGTTTTTGTCTGGTCGCTACTGTTACCTTTAATCTTATTAATGTTTTTTGATCATTGGCTTTTAAGTTTACCTTTTGGCATAATCTTTTTATTCTTTATCCTTGGTTTAATATAGATTTGATAATTATTTTGTAGGAAGATTAAATCTTGCTCTAAATTTTTTAGAGTTTTAAGTAGTTGTTTTTTTTCTTTTTCCCCATTTTCTTTAATCTCATCATTTTTTAATTTTTGAAAAATTAAGCTAATTATAGTGGCGATGGTTCCGAAATAATCATCCTTTTCTACATGATACTTAACGCTCGCCTCATCTTTTAACACAGAAAAGAGGGGCTTGATTTGATACCCCTTTTCTTTACTTGGTTTTAAATTAGCTAATTTTTTTAATTTAGTCATTTTAAAAAGAGTGGAAATTTTAAATTAAGCTTGAATATTTATTACCACCGATAATTATATGATCTAAAACTTCAATACCAATAATTTTACCGGCTTCAATTAGTTTTTCCGTTATTTCGGCATCGTTTTTTGTCGCCTTTAGAACTCCGGAAGGGTGATTATGGGCAACGATAATAGCGGCGGCAGAATTTTCAAGAGCGGGACGGAAAACTTCTCGAGGGGAAACAAGGGCTGAATCAAGAGTGCCGATAGAAATAACCTCTTCATGAATTAATTGATAATGGGTATTTAGATAGAGTCCACGGAATTGTTCTTTTTTTAAAAAACCCATATCTTTTAGATATTCAAAAGCTTGTTTTGCGTTTCTAATACTAACATGAATTCCAGATTTTTTTTGGTAAAAACGACGACCAAGTTCAAAGCAAGCGACAATTTGACAGGCCTTAGCGATTGGGACACCTAAATCTTTAGTAATTATTTCTGGGTTTTGTTGATAGGCGATTCCTTTTTCACCATATTCGCGCATTAAACGCATAGACATGGCCATTACTTCTTCTTTTTTTGTGCCAACTCCTAAAACAATAGCTAGTAATTCCGCGGCGCTTAAAACCTTGAGACCTTCTTGAATCATTTTTTCTCTTGGTTTTTCGTCATTTGGCAAATCTTTAACTCGGGGAATTAAATATTTCTTAATACTCTCCTCCTTAGCGGAGTCTATGGAAATTAGGTTTCTTTCAATAATTTTATAAGCCATATTTTTCGCTTTGACCGTCTTTATCGCCTAAATTTGCGATAATTCTTACGTTACTTTAAATTATATCATATTTATGATAAATTTAAAAAGCGCCCTTTACTGGTTGCGTCTAAATTTCTATTAAAAATTTACTATATGAATAAATTTAAAGTTAGAATCTTAAAAAATGGAATCCCTTTATACCTAATTCCACTTAAAGAGGCAAAAACAGCCACAATAATGTTCATGTTTAAGACTGGTTCTAAATATGAAAATCGTAAAAATAGCGGAATTTCCCACTTTTTAGAGCATATGTTTTTTAAAGGCACTAAAAAACGACCTGATACTGCTACTATTTCTTCGGAATTAGATTCTCTTGGTTCAGAATTTAATGCTTTTACCGGCAAAGAATATACTGGTTATTTTGTAAAAACAGTGGCTTCAAAGGTTAGGCCGGCGATGAAAATCTTGGGTGATATGTTACTTAATTCTCTCTTTGATGAAAAAGAAATTGAAAGAGAAAAGGGAGTTATTGTTGAGGAGCTTAATATGTATGAGGATAATCCCTTGATGCATATTGAAGATGTTTTTGAGAGTTGTCTTTACGGCGATACTCCAGCTGGCTGGGATACAATCGGAACTAAAGAAACTATTCGTAGTTTTAAGCGTCAGGACTTCATTGATTATTTTAAAGCTCAATACGGGACCAAAGGTTTATCTATTATTTTAGCGGGAAAAATTTCGACGGCTGATATTAGTGTTTTAGAAAAGATTGCTTTAGAGTTTAAAGATAATGTTTGGCGGGATAAATTAAAAGTTAAAGAAAGCCAAACTAAACCAGCGATTAAAAGTGTTTTTAAGGCAACTGATCAAATTGCTTTATCACTTGGAGTGAGAACTGTCGCCATTGGCCATCCAGATGAACTAAAATTAAAAATGTTGGCCTTAGTTTTAGGTGGCTCAATGAGCTCTCGCTTATTTATTAGATTAAGAGAGAGGAATGGTTTAGCCTATTTCGTTAAAACTATGACTGAGTTTTATAGCGATAGCGGCTATTTAACAACTCAGGCCGGCGTTCCGATTGATAAGGTAAAGGAGGCGGTTAGAATAATTTTAGAAGAATATAAAAATATTAGTCAAGAAAAAATTTCCGAAGTTGAGCTTAAAAAAGCTAAAGATTTACTGGCTGGGAAAATGGCCCTTCGTCTTGAAGCAACCGATGAAATCGCTTCTTGGTATGCTCGTCAGGCAGTTTTAAGAGGCAAGGCTCTGAGTCCGGCTGAAGTTTTAAAAGAAATTAAAAAAATTAAGGCAACTGATTTACAAAAACTGGCTAAGAAATTTTTTGTTGAATCTAGTTTAAATTTAGCTTTAATGGGAAAAGTTAAGGCAGCTGATTTTAAAACAGTTTTGAGTTTTAGATAGGACTTAAGATTTATGATGAAAGAATTATTAAAAAAACTTAATCAGGCGCAAAAAGATGCAGTTAAGCATGGGTCAGGACCACTGCTTTTAGTTGCGGGAGCGGGAACCGGAAAAACAACAGTTTTAATTAATCGTTTAGCTTATTTAATTTTAGAAAAAAAGGTTAAGACTGATGAAATTTTACTTTTAACTTTTACCGAAAAGGCCGCTGGCGAACTTGAGGAGCGCTCGGATAAAGTTTTGCCTTATGGCTATACGGATTTATGGATTAATACTTTTCATGGTTTTGGTGAACGAATTTTGCGTGACTATGCTTTAGAAATCGGCCTTAATCCTAGCTTTAGATTATTAAATCAAACTGATCAGTGGCTTTTAATTAGAAATAATTTTTCTGATTTTGAGCTTGACTATTATCGTCCTCTTGGTAATCCGACAAAGTTTATTTCTGAATTAATCAAACATTTTTCACGCCTTAAGGATGAAAATATTTCTGTGGAAGAATACCTTGATTATGCGGACAAATTCAAAACCAGGGAGATTAAGGCAAAAAGTCCCAAAGACGGTGGTGACGGCGAAGATTATGGAGAAGAAGATACTAGTCTTGATGAAGAAAAAAGAGTTATGGAGCTAGCCTTGGCTTATAAAAAATATAATGAATTGTTACTAGTTGAGGGTTTAATGGATTTTGGCGATTTAATTGTTTATTTACTTAAACTTTTTCGTGAACGTCCAGCAATTTTAAATTTTTTTCGTCGTCAATTTAAATATGTGATGGTTGATGAATTTCAGGACACTAATTTAGCTCAATATGAATTAGTTAAACTTTTAGCGGCGCCTGAAAATAATTTAACTGTTGTTGGCGACGACAATCAATCAATTTATAAATTCCGCGGCGCCTCTTTATCTAATATTTTACATTTTAAAGATGATTATCCGGAGGCAAAAGAAATTGTCTTAAATGAAAATTATCGTTCTCGTCAGGAGATTTTAGACCGAGCTTATGATTTTATTCAAAATAATAATCCCAATACGCTTGAATATAAATTAAAAATTTCTAAAGAGTTAAAAGCAAGTCATCTCGATTATAAAAAAAATCCCAGTTTCTCACCGATTGATTTTTATAATTTTTCTAACCAAGAAGAAGAGATTGCTTTTGTTTCTGCAAAAATAGCGGAGTTAAAAGAAATAGACAAAGAAGCCTCTTTTTCTGATTTTGCTATTTTAGTTAGGGCTAATGACACGGCGATGCCTTTTGTTAAGGAATTAAGTCGTCAAGAAATTCCTAATCAGTTTATGTCTTGGCGCGGTCTTTATTATAAACCAGTTATTTTAGACTGTTTAGCCTATTTACGAGTTTTAAATAATTATCACGACTCAGTTTCTTTGTTTAGAGTTTTGAATATGGAAGTCTTTTCGGTCTCTCACGCTGATATTATCGAAATTAATAAAATGGCTAATAGAAAAAACTGGTCTTTATTTGAAACTTTGGAAAATATTAAACTAGTCTCTAATTTAAAGAAAGAAAATATTGACAGGGTTAATAAGCTTTTAGCTTTAATTAAAGAACATTCAACTCTAATTTCTAAATCAAGTCCAAGTCGCATATTTTTACGCTTTGCTTATGAGTCTGGATTTTTAAAAGGTCTTGACCATGATAGAGATTTAGAAATATATTCTTTTTTAAATCAATTTTATCAAAAAATAAAAAAACTTGAGGAGGGGGAAGCTGATTTAAGTTTGCAGGATTTTTTGAAGGTTATGGATATGGAGCTTGAAGCCGGAGAGAGCGGTTCCTTGAAGTTAGATTTCTTAGATAGTGACTGTGTTAAAATTATGACTGTTCACGGAGCTAAGGGACTAGAGTTTAAATATGTTTTTTTAGTTAATTTGGTTGATAAAAAATTTCCAACCATTAATCGTTCAGAAAAAATTTCAATTCCTGATGCTTTAGTTAAAGAAAAAGCTTTGCCTAGTGGAGATTTCCATTTAGAAGAAGAAAGACGACTTTTTTATGTTGCTATTACTCGTGCCAAGGAGAGGTTGTTTTTAACGGGAGCCAAAGACTACGGCGGCACTAGAGAAAAAAAACCATCTCGTTTTATTTCTGAGTTGAAATTAAAAAATATTATCAAGCCTGAGATTTCCTTAAGCTCTAAAAATGAATTTTTAAGAGATTTACATTATTTAAATTCTCGGCCCTTAGAGATTTTTCGAGAAAAATTACCAGCAGAAAAATATCCACTACCAACTAGATTCTCTTTTTCTCAATTAGCGGCTTTTTCAGTTTGTCCTTTGCAGTATAAATTTGCTTTTATCTTAAAAATTCCGGCCGACAGTGATAAATCGTCTTTAATTTTTGGTCGCGTTTTACACAACACTCTTTATAATTTTTTATTGCCAACTTTAAGCGGTGGTCTGGCGCAGGGTGAATTATTTACTCAATTAAGTTCGACGAAAAATAAAAAAAATATAGAGGTGGAACTTTTTAGTGAAGCCCGTTTATTAGAAATTTATCAAGAATTTTGGCAGGAAGACGGTTATCGCAGTCAAAAAGATAAAGAAGATTATAAAAAAAGAGGGAGAGTGGCTTTAAAAGCTTTTTGGCATAATTATCAAAATGAAAAGCCGGTTGAAACATTATTACTTGAGAAAAATTTTAGTTTTAAAATTGGGGGCGATATTATTCGTGGAGCAATTGATAGAGTTGATAGATTAGCGGATGGAACTTTAGAAATTATTGACTATAAAACTGGCAAAGATAAAACTAAACTTGAATTCAAGGAAAAGCGACAATTAATTTTATATCAATTATTTTTAGAAGAATTTTTGGGAAAAAAGGTTAGTCGTTTAAGTTACTATTTTTTAGAGAGCGGTCAAAAATTTTCTTTTAGCGCTAATGAAAAAGATATAACTAAACTTCGTCTTGAAGTGATGCAAGAAATAGCGGCGATTAAAAAAAGAGAGTTCCCGCCTAAACCTTCAATTATGTGTGGTTTTTGTGATTTTAATTCTATTTGTGAATTTCGTCAGCGCTAAGGCCTTTTTTAGATTGAAGCCATGCTTTTAAATTAATAAATTTATATGAATAAGAAAATTCAAAAATCTGAATCAGAAAAGAACGAAGAACGTTTGATTAGTCCAATCGAAAGCCCTAGCGACGATAAATTAGAACTTACTTTAAGGCCTAAGGTTCTAACTGAATATATTGGTCAGGAAAAAATAAAAAAGAATTTGGCAATTACAATCAAAGCCGCTAAAAATCGTGGAGAAAATATTGAACATGTTCTGTTTTATGGTGCCCCTGGTTTAGGCAAAACTACCTTGGCTCATGTTATTGCTAATGAAACCGGAGCTAATATTCGTGTTACTTCTGGCCCAGCAATTGAAAAGGGGGGGGATTTAGCGGCTATCTTAAGTAATTTGGAAGAAGGAGATATTTTATTTATTGATGAGATTCATCGTTTACGCAAGGCAGTTGAGGAAATTTTATATCCCGCCATGGAAGATGGGGCAATTGATATTATTATGGGCAAGGGGCCGACCGCTAGGACTTTACGTTTAGATTTACCAGGTTTTACAATTATTGGCGCTACCACTTTAGCGAGTTTATTGTCAGCTCCCTTAAGAGATCGTTTCGGAATAATTCATCATTTAAATTTTTACCAAATTGAGGATATTGAAAAAATTGTTTTACGAAGCGCTGGGATCTTGGGAGTGAAAATTGAAAAATCAGCGGCTTTAGAAATTGCTAAACGTAGCCGAAGAACTCCGCGGGTTGCTAATCGTTTACTTAAACGAGTTCGTGATTATTGTCAGGTTGAAGGTGACGGCAAAGTTTCTTTAGATATTTGCCTTGAAGCTTTTAAAGTCTTAGAAGTTGATGAGCTCGGGTTAGATTATATTGATAGGGAATTAATGGAAATTATTGCGAAAAAATTCAAAGGTGGCCCGGTCGGATTAAATACTTTAGCGGCGGCCAGTGGAGAAGAGTTAGAAACAATTGAAAATGTTTATGAGCCCTATTTAATGCAGCTTGGCTTTTTAGATCGTTCAGCTAGAGGAAGAGTTTTAACAGAACTCGGCTTTAAACACTTAGGGCTTAAACCCTAGCTTAGGTTTAAGGATTTTTAAAATTTCTAAATAATTAATTTTACCTAATTTTAGAGTAAATTAAGGCTTGATTTTCTTTTAATTATGTGATATAATGGTTTTAAGTCTTAGCGTCTAATTTGATTTTTAGTTTATTATTTCTTGAAAATATTTTTAATATAAGTTTTATTTTATATGAAGAAGTTCTTTATTTTTGTTTGGGAAATCGTCAAAGTTGCCGTTATTTCTTTAGCAATTATCGTGCCGGTTCGTTATTATTTAATTCAACCTTTTTATGTTAAAGGAGCCTCAATGGAGCCTAATTTTCATGATAATGAATATTTAATTATTGATGAGCTTTCTTATCGTTTTAATGAGCCAGTTAGGGGGCAGGTCATAGTTTTTCGTTATCCAAAAAATCCTCAAGAATATTTTATTAAAAGAGTAATTGCTTTACCAGGAGAAGAGCTGCAAATTAAAAATGCTAAGATTATTATTTATAATGCAAGTTATCCAGATGGCTTAACTCTATCAGAAAGCTATTTGGATGAAAAATTAGTTGCTTATAATGATGGCGAAGGAAAAATTGCGGTCGGACCAAATGAATATTTTGTTATGGGGGATAATCGAGGATCTTCAAGAGATTCAAGAAGTTTTGGTCCTGTTAATAAAAATTTTATCATTGGTAAGGTTTTATTTAGAGGCTGGCCACTGTCAAATATTTTTTTCTTCGGAAAGGATACTTGGCCTAATTACGAAAACTAATAAAAATAATATGCCAAAAATAGCGAAAAAGACTAGCCCCGTTAAGAAAAAAGAAGGTTCTGGACTTAAAAAAACTGAAAAAAAAACTATTAAACTTCCAACTAGAGTCGCCGGTGTTAAGGATTTTTTTGGTTTAGAGGGGGAAGTTTTTAGTTTGATAACAAATAAGGTAGTTGAGCTTGCTAATCTTTATAGTTTTAAGGAAATTAAAGTTCCGGTTTTAGAAAATTTTGATTTATATAAAAAATCAAGTAGAAGAAATAATGATAAAGAATTTTATTTTGTTGAAGGAGATAAAGGCGAAAAGCAAGCTTTGAGACCAGAATTAACTCAAGGCATGGTTAGAGCTTATCTAGAAAATATTAGTCCCGAGAGTCCGGTTGGGGCTAGACTATTTTCCCTTGGTCCAGTTTTTCGTCGTGAAAAACCACAAGGTGGAAATTACCGAGAATTTATTCAAGCTGATTTTGAAATTATTGGTGACCAAAAGCCTTTAACTGAAGCTATTTTAATTGCTAGTGCCATTACTTTATTTAAAGAATTAAATATTAAAGTTCAAGTTCAAATCAATAGTCTTGGCGACGCTGCTTGTCGTCGTGAATATTCTTTAAAGCTTTCAGCCTTTTTTAAAGAGCGTGGTAAAAAAACTAAACTTTGTAATCATTGTAAAAATAATTTGTCTAAAAATATTTTAAGTTTATTAGATTGTAAAGATGAAAATTGTCTTAAGTTAAGAGAAGAGGCCCCACAAATTGCAGATTTCTTGTCAGTTGAAAGTAGAGAGCGTTTTACAAGAACTTTAGAATTCTTAGATGAACTTGAAGTGCCTTATAACTTTAGCCCTTATTTGGTTCGCGGCCTTAATTATTATAATGATAGTGTTTTTGAATTTTGGCCGATTTCAGATGACGGACAAATTATTGGTAAAAATTCCTTAGCAGCCGGTGGTCGCTATGATTATTTAATTGAAAGTTTTGGTGGCGTCAGTACTCCAGCCGTCGGTTTGGCGATTGGGGTCGAAAGAACAGCCTCAAGAATTAAAGATAAATCAGCCTTGATTAATAAGAAAAATGATGATATTATATTTATCGCCCAGCTTGGTGATCAAGCAAAGGTAAAATCTTTACAACTTTTTGAGGATTTACGTCATAGTGGTTTCTGCGTTAAGCAATCTTTATCATCTGATAGTCTCAAGGCTCAGCTCGAAGAAGCGGCCGCAATTGGTGCTAAAAATTGTCTTATTTTAGGAAAAAAAGAGATTATGGATGGAACCGTTTTAATGCGTGATATGGATTCTGGGGCTCAAGAAACTGTGATTTATAAGAAAATCAAAGAAAGATTGGAAAAGATTAATAAAATAGTTGAGAAAAAAATTAAAATTAGAAAGGAGGATTAGCTATGGCTGACTTTACAAGAAAACCTGGAGAAAGTTTTGAGGGGTTTTTACGAAAATTCAAACGAGGTTTGAAAAACAGTAAAAGACTTGAAAAAGCTAGATCCAAACAACATGTAGAACCAACGAAAAATCGTCAAGCGCAGAAGAAAAAAGCCTTGATTGGTTTGGATTTGAAAAAGAAGAACGAATATTTGCGTCGTATCGGTAAATTACCGGAAAGTACAATGCGTCGTTAGTCTTTGTTGTTAGTTTTAATATGTGTCAAAATAGAAACTCCGCCTTTGGCGGGGTTTTTGTTAAATAAGCTAAAATTAAACAAAAAATAGAGAAAATGTAGCTTGTTATTGACTTTTTTGAATAAATATGCTATAATACAGCTGTTAGTATGAAAAATTGAGAAAATAGAATTTATTTGAAATTTAGAAAAAGATAGAAGTTCATTAAAAAACAAGATTGATTTGGCTAATTACTAAGTTCGTTTTTTAAAATAATTAAAAAGTGATTTTAGTAATTAGTCGAAATCATATAAATCTTTAAAAATTAGTATCATGAAGAAAAGTATTATTTCAGTGCCAAGTGTTTCGGGTTTTATTATTGGTTTGGTGGGGTTTCCGTTACTGAAGATTTTAGGCCTCCTTGCTTATCTGTAAAATAATCCTCGCTGGAGGATTGGTTTATTACATGGTAGCGATGAGTGTCGTTGCCATTATTGCACTATCATTTGTTGTTTGGGATTATTTTTACCCAGAAAAGAAAATTATCCCCAAAAAGAAAAATGAAAATGCAAACAAATTTTTGAAATGATTTGCAGTCGGGACAATAATGCTATTTGTGTTTTTATTAATATTCACTATTAATGGAATGAGCGATTTGGGCCTTAGTTTGCGTGATATTTTTTAAACACAGAATTCAACAGACTCGGAAAAAATCCGAGTCTTTTTTTATCTAAAATATTTAGCACTAATATAAATTTATTTCTTAAGTTCAAATGTGTAAAGACGTTTCTGAACGATTGTTGGTTTCGCGAGAAAACAACTAGTGAAGAAATGTCTTTATACATTTGAACCAAGTAATACGAAATTTTTTCCCTCGCCTTAATTCTAAAAACTTATTTTCCTTTAAGCCCTGGAATAAAACGTTTA
Organism: Candidatus Falkowiibacteriota bacterium; assembly: GCA_009995495.1. GTDB lineage: Bacteria > Patescibacteriota > Patescibacteriia > Patescibacteriales > UBA12465 > UBA12465. The sequence goes on along the minus strand of JAACPL010000006.1, from coordinate 27,802 downwards.
ATTCTTGTTAAAGAAGATTTTTTCGCATATTGTTTTATTCTATCTTTGGCACGTCTTGTTTTGACAAATTTTAACCAGTCTTGATTTGGGTATTCACGATTTTTTTCAGTAATTATTTTTACCATATCGCCATTTTTCAGCTCTTGATCAAGTTTCCCTAATTTATTATTAATCAAAACACTGGCGGCTTTATTACCGATATTAGAGTGGACGGCATAAGCAAAATCTATTGGCGTTGATTTTTCTGGTAATTCAAAAACATCACCTTTAGGAGAGAAAACAAAAATTCTATCTTGGAAGACATCAAGTTTTATTTTTTTAACTAATTCATCAGTATCCAAAACTTCTTTTTGCACTTCAATAATTTCTTTAACCCATTTAGGTGAAGTATAACCGAATTTGTCTTCATCGTGTTTATAATACCAATGAGCTGCTAAACCATAAACATTTTCTTCGTGCATTTCTTTAGTTCTAATTTGGAATTCGGTCGCTTTTTCTTCGGGGCCGTAAATAGTTGTGTGTAATGATTTGTAGCCATTTGGTTTAGGAACAGCGATATAGTCTTTGAAGCGACTAGAGTTTGGTTTCCAGAGCGTGTGAATTATACCTAAAACTTTATAACAATCATTAACCGTCGGCACGATTATTCTTAAGGCAAACACATCATAAATTTCATCGAATTTACGATTTTTTTCTTGCATCTTTTTATAAATACTATAAAGATGTTTAAAACGCATTTCTATCTCATAATCAATTCCAGTCTCTTTTAATTTTGGTGTTAAATCATTTTTAACTCTTTGAAAAAATTGATTTCGCTCAACTTTCTTTTCGACTTCATATTTATATTCAAGGTCGTGAAATTCGTCAGGATAAAGTATTTTGAAACAAATATCTTCCATTTGCCATTTTAAACGACTGATACCTAATAGTCCAGCAATTGGCACATAAATTTCTAAAGTTTCTCTAGCAATTCTTTTTTGTTTTTCTTCTGGTAAACTTTCTATTGTTCTTAAATTATTTAATCTATCGCAAAACTTAATAAAAATAACTCTTAAGTCGTTAGTCATCGCTAGAAACATTTTTTTTAAATTTTCTCTATATCTTTCAATCCCACGATATTTAATTTTACCTAATTTTGTGATGCCTTTAACAAGGTTTCCTATCTCTGGTCCAAACTCTCGTTCAACTTCTTCTAAAGTTCGGTCTGTATCTTCTGGAACATCATGAAGTAAACCAGCGGCAACAGTAGAAAGATCAGCCTTAATTTCAGTTAATAAATAAGCGGTGTGAAGCGGATGGTTAATATAAGGTTCCCCAGTTTTTCTTAATTGACCTTCATGAGCGGCAACAGCAAAATCATAAGCTTTTTGTAAAATGTCAGTATCGGCGCCGTGATGATTCTCTGCAAATTTTTTTATTAACCTTTCTATGGTCATAACTTTTTATTTTTTTTATTCTTGTGTTATAATATAGTAGCTAGATTATAGCATAAAAAAATATATTTGAAAATTTATAATTTGATTTAAATGAAAAAAAGAATTAGAATTTTATTCATTGTTTTTGCATTTTTGGGCCTATTTTTAACGGTTAACTTAACCTTGGCTCAAGACTTTGGCGTCGAAGAAGTTGCAACTGGCTTAGATGGCTCTTTGGCCGGGGCCGAAGATCCGAGAATCGTCGTCGGTCGCTTTATTCAATTTGCTTTAGGTTTCCTAGGTATTTTAGTTGTTCTTCTAATAATGTATGCTGGTTTTCTCTGGATGACTTCTGGCGGGAGTGAAGATAAAATTACTAGGGCTAAGAAAATTTTGTTTAATGGTATTATTGGTTTGATAATAATCTTATCATCTTGGGCGCTGACAACTTTTATCTTAAATCGTTTTAGCGATGTTGTTGGTGATGGGGGAGGGGGAACTGTCTTTACTAATCCCTCACTCGGTTTTACTAATCCCGGGGCCGGAGCTATTGGTAATTGTGCGGTTGAAAATATTTATCCAGAAGATGGTCAAAAAGATATTCCCAGAAACACTTCTATTTTAATAACTTTTCAAGAAGAGCTTGAACTTAATTCCGTTTGCGTTAATGATTCTGGAGCTAGTTGTGCTTGTGATAATTCAGGAACTTGCAATAAAATCAATCCTCTTGTTTTCCGTTTATTTAAAAGTGATTTAGGGGACGCTTGTACTACTAGCAGCTGTCCTTCAGTCAATACAAATATTACGGAACTTATAACTTCTGTCACTAGTGATAAGAAGACTTTAATCTTATCCCCACTTAATTATTTAGGTGCTTCGAGCGGACATACTAACTATGGCTTTAAAATTAGTGGTGATTTAAGAAAAGAAGGTGGGACTTCTATGTTCTTGGGTTGTTCAATTAGAAATTTAGAAACAAGTTTTGTTGTTAGCGATATTTTGGATTTAGAACCACCAATAATTCAATCAGGTAAAGTTTTCCCAGCGCCTGATAATCAACGTGATGTTCTTGGCCTCGTTTCGTCGGCTGTAGCAGCGACGGCGGAAATGGATATTGTCGCTTGCCCTCTGGTTTTCTCACCGGCAACTGTTATTTCAGTTAGCCCTAGTCAGGGAGCAGAAACAGCGACAGTTAGCCTTGATTATAAGGGGGCAATTAATAGTTTTAAAGTTTCTGTTCCGACTGACGGAGCCACTAAAGCTCAACTATTTAATGCTGCTAACGGAGCTTTGCTTGGTATAGCTGATTGGAATCTTGAAAATAAAGCAGTGTTTCCTGGATATTTAACGCTTGAAACTACTAGTTATGAGGCGGGAAATCTTTGGGATATAGTTATTAGACCAGAAACATCAGCGGATACTTTGAGAATAAATAATTCGGTTTATATTTTTTCTGATAATTCGGTTAATAATAACATTAAAACTGTTACTAATTGTTCATCAAATTCACCCGCAGATTTATCACTTCAAGCCGAATTAATTCAAGCGGTTATTAGTGGCCATCAAGAAGTTTCTTCCAATTTTGAGGCTAATAAGATTAGATTAACTGCTAAAATAGCTGGCTCAGGTGGTAATAATATTGCCCTTAGTACAGTTGGCTCTAGCTTTTTAATGATTAAACCATTTTCTGGTGGTCTTGACCGGACTAATTTAAGCCAGGCTTTAGATAAAAAAGATAAAGCTAGAAATTCAGGGATTCAATTTTCTTTTAATGAGCCAATTAATCCAATTACTGTTTCCGGCTCAGCTGATGAAGTCTCTGCTGTTGTTAGAGTAGTAAATAATAATGATGCTGCTTTAGCAGCAAATTCAAGTTGTGAAAATAATTCCGATTGTCGCTCTTACAAATGTGATAACGGTATTTGCCGTGGTAATTATTTAAATGGTAATTTTTCAATTTCTAGTAATTATAGAACGGTCGAATTTTTATCGAATGAAGAATGTGGCATTAATGGTTGTGGGGAAAAAATTTATTGTTTACCAGTAAATAGTAATTTAAAAGTTGAAATTAAAGCAGCTGGTTTAAAAAGTTGCGCTAGCTCAGTTGAATGTGTCGCGATTAGCCCTTTTACTAGCTGTGCTACTAGTGGCTTAGGTTATAATACTTGTCAGAATTTGGATGGAAAGAATTATCCTTTAGCAAATTTAAGTTCTTTGAATGGGGTTATTGATTTAGCTAACAATTCTTTTGATGCTAATCGTGACGGTTTCTCGGCTGGCCCTCGCTCATTTTATTATGAAAATAATAAAGACGTAAATCGTGGTGATGATTATAGTTGGTCCTTTTTTATTAGTGATGAAATAAACTTGTCACCACCAAAAATAACTTATATTAGTCCAACTCAAGGACAAGTTCAAACTTCTTTTAGTGAGCCAATTAATATTAATTTTGATAAATTAATGTTAAGTCAAACTTTAAAAAGCGGTAGTGTTAATATTTTTAATGGTCAGGATACTTTTAATCATAAATTAGTAAATTTAAAGAGTTCATCTCCAAGTCCTTTTGGTTTTTGGATTAAATCAGAAAATGTTGATACTGCGCCTTTAGACTTGGAACTAGATTTAACTACTACGACTATTAATCATACGCCTTTTGCTGAATCAATGACTTTTTTAGTTCAGGTTGGTTCTGGAGTTAAAGATATTTATCAAAATTGTTATAAGGCTAGTGTCGGGCCAGATTGCCCAACCACTGAAGCCTCCTGTTGTTTTGGTGTAGCAACGACCGAGCTTGATAGTCAGGGTAATTGTGTCTTTTAATTTTTAATTTTTTACAAATGTTTAAAAATAATTGGAAAAAATACTTATTCATTTTCTTGTTATTATTTGGCTTTATATTTTCGAGCGTTGTTTTAGCTCAGGACTTTGGCACTGACGCTGTTGGCGATGGTCTCGGCGGAGTTTTAGGCGAGGATCAAGCGGACCCGCGGGAACTAGCGGGAAGGATAATCAACTTTGCTTTAGGTTTTCTAGGATTAGTTGCTTTGCTGATTATAATTTACGCTGGCTTTAAATGGATGACATCGGGTGGAAGTGAAGATAAGATTGCTGCTGCTAAGAAAATATTAGTTGCTGGTGTCATCGGTTTAATAATTATTCTTTCTTCTTGGGCTTTAGCAACTTTTATTTTATCTCGTTTTAGCCAGGTAGTTAATAATGGCGGAGACATTACTTATAATGAAGGCGATATTGAAACCTGTGGTTGTAATGGTTATACAGTTTTTCGAAATGGAGCTTGGGGTTCTTGTATTGGCGGGGCTTGCTATCCGGGAGACACTGAGCCAACTAGTTGTAATAGCAATCCTTTTGGTGGTATTTGCTCTCCTTTAGATATTATTTGCGCCGAAGGAAGTTATTGTGATAATAATTGTTTATGTCAGCCGGCTGGTCAGGCGGGAGACGCTTGTAATTTAAATACTGATAATAATGGAATTTGCGCTCCTAATGAGAATTTTTGTGGCTCTTATTTAGTTTGTGATCCTAATTCTTGTACTTGTATGGGGTCACCAGTTATCACTGAAATTAGTCCTCTTGGTGGTTTTTGTCAAAGTGAACAAAATAAAAGCTGTAAAACTGATAGCGATTGCGGTGGGGAAACCTGCAATTTAAATGCTCCTAACGGAGCGGCGGGAAATTTTTTAACAATTTCCGGTAAAAATTTTGGTGAATATAATCAAGCTTCTAGTCGTGTTGTTTTTATTGGTTCAGGAAATGAAAGAGAGGCTCTTAATCCGGCTGGTATTAATCCTAGCTGCGTTAACTCATGGCAGGATGACCAAATTATTATTGCCATCCCAAACGGAGCGGGGACAGGACCAATTAAAGTTGAAAGTGATGGTTTATTTGATTTAACAAATGATTCTTATGGTCCAGTAATTCCTGATTTTCGCTCTAATAGCATTATCCGTCCTGGTCTTTGTCAAATTAGTCCTAGTCAGGGTCTTTTAAGTACAGAAGTTTCTTATCAAGGAATTAATCTTTATAATGGCACCGCTAATTTTGGTAATTATAGTATGAATGTAGCTGGGCTTGCTTCAAATTTTACAGCAATGAATGGCTTAAGCGGCACAGCAAGAACGCCAAATATCAAAGCCGGAAAATCTGGAACTTTTGTTAGAGCACAAAGCAATGGTGCTGAAGAAAATAGTAATTCTCTATTATTTACCAAGGAAAAGGAAGCTAATGAAGGCGCTTTTATTTCTTATTTCTGGCCTCTTAATGGCAATGTTGGTCAATATGTTACAATTTTTGGTTCTGGTTTTGGTGCAAGTAAAGGAACCGCGAAAGTTTATTTTAATAACACGGAAGCGGTTTATGCTTTTCCTGAACCATGCTTGGGCTCTGTTTGGAAGGATGATCAAGTGATAGTAAAAGTTCCGGCCGGGCTAGATGATGGCAACTATATTTTGTCAATTAATTTAGCTGATGAAACAATTAATACTAATAGTATTAATCCTTCAACTTTTACTTTCGATAGAAATCTAGATTTAAAAACAAGTCTTTGTAAAATGAATCCTATTAGAGGCCCAGCCGGAACGGAAGTTGGCTTATGGGGTGAATACTTTGGGGCTTTAAACTCGGAAGTCACAGTTAAATTTAACGGGGCTAATAGTAATTTTAGTGCTTTAGTAGAAAAGGATGGTCGAGCAGACTATGTTTTAGCTGAAGTTCCTCAAGATTCTATTACTGGCCCAGTTAGAGTTTTAAAAGGAGGCGCTTATGGAAATGAGTTAAATTTTTCCGTTGGCAGTTGTTCTTCTGATAGTGATTGTGGCTCACAGGTTTGTTGTCCTAAAGGGACTTATAAAGAAGGAGAGTGTTCAAATGCTTTAGACCAGTGTTATATTGATGTTCCCAGTTCAGTTTATGAATGGAATTTTAATACCAATTTTAATAATGAAGTTGTTGATGAAAATGAAAGTTGTGCGGGCTTAGCGGCTATTTATGGGGCTTGTTTTACTGGCGGTTGTCCTAACAAACCCGGCTCTTGTTCGCCTTATCCTGGCGGCCAAAAAATATTCTCTCAAGACTGTAGCCAGGATTGTTCCAGTGTTCCTGGTTGTAGGCCCGGTGAAAATTCTTGTTATTACGACGCAAATAGCGATCGTTGTTTAATGGTCTCGGAGAATGGTGATAATTCTTGTAGTTTAGGTCAAGCTTTTGAATTTGAAATTGAAGGTAAAAATGTTCTTGCTAATGGTTATTGTAATTCTAATAATCATTGGGAAATAGTTATCACCAGTTCTTGTCCCGAAGGCTTTACTCGAGGTGATGGTGATAAATGCGTTGATCTTAACTCCGATTGTTCTACTTGTGATTATGGTTTAAAATGTGAAGCGCTTGGAGGCCTTAGTCGTTGTGTGGCTCCAAAAATTTGCCCAAGTGGAGCTGTTTGCGAATCGGTTAATGGTTCTAGTTCCGGTGATTATAAATGTGCTTCTACTAATGATGCTAGTTGTGATTGCTGTTGTACTGTTGGTCAGAGTGCTCGTGATTGTTGTGCTTATGAAGCTAAAGACGGAACTTTAGTTCAACTTGAATGTGGTGGAACTTGTGGTTCAGATTCAAGTGATGATGGCGCTGGCTTTGGTCGTTGCGGCGGTTGTGCTGGCGCGGGAGATACTAGTTTAGAAAGAGACTTGGCTTGTAATTGTACTGGTAGCTCTGGTCAATATTGTGAAGCTAATGATAGTAAATTTCCTAGTGGTTTTTGTACTGATTGTTCAAGTTTAAGTCCTGAGGGATGTTTAGAACACGCCGCTTTTTGTTGTTTAGATTCAAAGGGAACAGCTGATTCCAGTGATGATGTCTGTCGCGGTGGGGCTGGCGATACAATTAGTGAAGATCCGGCTAATCCTAATTTTGGTTATTGTGCTTACTATAATTGCGCTGACAATGAAAATATTTGCGCTTCAACTTATCCAGTAAAAATTGGTTCTTATTCTAAATTAGCAACTTGTGAGGAGTCTTGTGTTGAGCTCGATCCTTGTGAGTCGATTGGCGACGATTTTGAAGCTTGTAGTAGTGAGAGTAGTGGTAAGTGTTGTTTTGATGCGAAGACTAATACTTGTGGTTTAGGCGATGCTATTACTAGCGGTGCTCAAGAAGATATTGGTTATTGTGCTTATTATAATTGCGCTGATAATAATTCTTGCGCCTCTGATTCACCTCTTAAAATTGGTACTTATAAAAATTTAACTGAATGTGGACAGTATTGCGCTAATCCTCCAGCGGGGATGGGAACTTCTTGTAGTAATACTAGTTCTGACACTT
>JAACPL010000006.1:0-20041 GCA_009995495.1 Candidatus Falkowiibacteriota bacterium | reverse complement strand
TTGTAACGCCCCGGGTTTTGCTTGTTTAACTGGTCTTGGTGGTTTTGTTAATGATGATAATAGTGATTGCGGTGCTTGTTGTTGCCAGCCAGTCACGGTCGCGGGACAAAGCGATGCTTGTAAAAATGTTAATGAGGTTCTTTCTTGTATGCCCGATAAAGGTAACTGTAGCGGTGCTAATCGCGGTCTTTGTTGTGGCTGTTCTAATGATGGTGATTGTGGTAACGCGGATAATGTTGGTTGTGGCACTGATACTTGTTGTGAGGCAAGACCAGAGATTGCCTCTTCTTCACCGGAACATTTAGCAATTGGAGTTTGTCGCAACGCCCTTTTAAATATCACTTTTAATCAATTAATGAACTTCAATAGTTTAGAGAATAATATTATTTTAGTTGAAGAAAAAGATCCTAGTTCTGGACTTTGTCCAAGCGGAGCTATGGTTGCTTATGGCACTGACATTGAAGATGCTTTTGCGAATAAAAATTTATTAGCTAAATTAAAAATTAAATTAAAATATTCTTGGCAAAAATTGACCTTAGCAATTTCTAAATCTTACGCCAAAAAAGCTTTAGCAAATCAACCGAGTGATAGTAATTTATATTGTGCTGTTGAGGGAAATGTAAGTATTAAAAATGATGCAACTCAAAGTACTATTAGTTTTGCTCCAAAAACTTTATTATCTCCAGCTACAAATTATTATTTAGTTGTTAAGGGAGATGAAAATTTAAATAGTCAAACTGGGGTTATTAGCCTTAAGGGAGTTGGTTTTAATGGCCAAGGTTATTTAGATATTTCTGGAGAGGAAGATGAATATGTTGAGGGGGAAAAGATTGCCTTTAATGGTCGCTTTTTTAAGAATTCACATATTATTAAATTTTCAACTCTTTCTTCTCAAGGGGCAACGGCTGGTATTTGCTTAGTTGATCGTTTGGCACTTGAACCGAGCTCTTATCTCTATAGCACTACTAACAATGCGCTTAACTCTGAGGAAAATGATATTCCGGGGGATGGTAATGATACTTTTGATACTAAAGCGGACCGTGATAAAGTTTTTGCAGCCGGAGCCCTTAGTCTCGATGGTCAACATTTAAAACCAGTTAGTGGCTATGCTTGGGACTATAGTTTTGGAATTATTGATAAGAGTATTGCTACGGGGAAAACTTTAAGCGGACTGCCAATCAATCAATATTTTGTTGAGGCAGTTAGTGGTATTACTGACAGCGAGACTAAAATTAAAGCGGAAATTACAATGGATAGATTTTCTGAGGACGGTAATTGTGATGCTAGCTCAAGTTGTGCTTGTAGCTCTAGTTCTTGTCCGGAAAGTTGTTGTAATTTAAGTTTTGGGGGCGACGGCTTTAATGCAAGCGCTAATATTTATGTCTTTGTTTGCAACAATCCTTGGCCGAAAGTTGAAGCTGATGGCACTTGGGCGCCTTGGTCTGATACTAATGATAATTGTGATATTTCTAGTGGCGCCTGTTCTAATTTTAATTATAAATTTTATTATTGTCGAGATGCTGGTACCGATCAGACCTTTGATGATTTACCAGCTATCTTAAACGAACCAATAGTAATTGGTCAGACAAATTCTTTAGTCTGCAGTTCTGATAAGAGAATTAGTTGTGCTACAACTGGTCAGCGCTGTGGTAGTGATAAAAATAATGATGGTTTAGCCGATGGTGTTTGTGTTTGGGATGTTTTAAAAGAGTCATATTTTTTTAGAGAAGACATCCCTTCATCAGGAGAGATAATATCAGCCAGATCCTTAGAGGCTGGTAGTGGCGCAGAAGTAAATTGGCGCTCCGGCATGAGTCAAGCTGATACTTATAAAGTTTATTATTTAAAATCAGGTAGCTCGGAAATTAATTTTAAAGAATATAGTGCTACTAACACTGATATTTGTCAGACAGATGGTGCGTTTTATAATTGCTCAGCTATTATCTCCGGTCTTGATAATAATGTTAGTTATGTTTTTAAAGTCGGAGTTATTTCCGCTAATAAGGCGGAGAGTAAGGCGGTTAACGAGAGAGTGGTTCCTATTTCCGATAAAGTTGCGCCGGCCACACCAAGCGGTTTAAAAGCGGAATTAAATTCGGAGACAAAGACAGTCTCTATTACTTGGAATGATAATAATGACGACACGACTGTTTATCGTTTATATCGAGGTTTAAATCCTGGGGTTTATGGAGACTATTATGAGGCCTTTAAAAAAGATGCTAACTTTAAAACTGAACTTAAATTTTTGAGTTCAGACCTTTCTTCTGGTGTTAATTATTTTGCCATTTCCGCTCTTGACGCCTCTGATAACGAGAGTGCTAAATCTAATGAAGTAGTTTTAGAGATTGATTAAATATATATGAAAAATAATAAAAAACTTTTGATTTTAAGTACTTTAGCTTTTTTGCTAATTGCCTCTTTTGGCTTACTTAAAGTTACCTTAGCTCAGACGAACCAAACTAACGCTGAAGCAATTGACGCTATCGGCGTTAGAGTCTTACCAAATCCAAATCATTATAGTATTGCTCGCTGGTACCAAAGTCAGGGATTTTATGGCTCACCCCAATCTTTAACAGTTGATGGTTATGAGGCGATAAGAGATGGGCGAACGGTTTATGTTAGTGCTGCTAATACGGTTGGCAAAGATGTTTATACCAATATTTATTTAATTTCTTATAACCAAGACCCTTCAGAAAAAACCGTTGATATTTTAGGACAAATTGTTTCTCGTTGGAAGTTTAATAGTAATTTAGAAAATTATGATTTTGAAAATCAAGCAACTTGTTCAATTTCTTCCATGCCTTGTTCTAATAATAGTGACTGTGGACAGGGAAGGATTTGTGCTCAAGAAGGTTTAGCAAAAGACTCTTGTCAATTACAAGAAGATAAAAATTGTCGCTCCGATAGTGATTGTCCGTCCAATTTCTTTTGTGATAGTGATAAAGCAAAAATTACTAGAGATATGAAAAGAATCGGTCGTATTGATGAAATGAGAGACGCTTTAGCAAACTATTATCAAGCTCAAGGAAGATACCCATTATTAGACGCCGGGACTTATTTAACTAACAAGAGTGTTTCACTGTGGCCTAGTTGGCAAAAAGTTTTTTTGAATAATATTGCGATTTCACCAAATTTTATTGATCCGATTAATCGACTTGGATCTTGTCCTGATTTTGATCTCAAAACTTGTTGGAATGCTAATGAGAATCGCTTTTATTCAAATCCAAATGACAACACCTTAGTTTTGCCACCAGGAAGTTATGCTATGGTTTATGCAACCAGTGCTGATGGAGGAAATTATAATCTTTGTGCTACCCTAGAAAGTCGTCACCCTTCTTTGAATTATAATTTTGTCGGCAGTAATTTAAATGAATCTCTTTGTGTCAGTGATATTGGCGTCGATACTAGTAGTGGTTCTGATAACAACCCCCCAGTTTTAGTTGATGGTGATTATAATTTGAGTGGACAGGCGGGTAAAGAGTTTAATGGTTATATTAAGGTTTATGACGCTGATAATGACCCTTTGAAGTGGGAGATTACCCTAGGTGAGGGTATGTGGAGTGTCTGGAGTCCAGATGTTTTTAGGATAATGGATACAAGTAATAAATTTCAGAAAAAAATTTTTGCAAGTAAGGCACCATCTACTAATTCGACATTTCCTATAACTTTAAGAGTTACTGATAGTCGCGGTGGAGTTTTAACGGAAAATTTGGAAGTTCAAATTCAGGACTACGGAGTTTTTATTGAGGCTCAAAACGTAGTTCATGTTTTAGATAAGAACGCGCCCTTAATTTATAGTTTTCATGTTTCTGGTGATAATTTAAGTAATCCTCCGAATCTAAGTTTGAACAAAGTTTCTGGAAACGGGACCATCCCTTTTACGCTGAGTGAAACAATTTTAGTTTCAGAGAATCGTTACCGAGCAACTTTTAAAGCAAACTTAATTCCTCTTGAAGAATATCAATTTCCAGAAAATACTGATTTTGGTTTCGAAGTAGTAGCGATTGATAGAAGCGGAAAAGAATTTAAAAAGAGTTTTAGTTTACGCTTAATTTCTGAAAAACCAGTTTTACAATTTTCTTGCGCCAACAAAACTCGAGCTGGTCAAAATTACTCCTGTTTTTTAGGAAAGACAGATTATTTTGGTCGTGGGTTTTCTTATGAAATTTCCGGGGCACCACAGACCTTAGAAATTGATATTGATGAGGATAAAGCTGAGGCTTATATTAGCGGTCAAGCTCAGGCTAGCGCGGCCGGCTCTAGTCAACTTCGTGAACATCCTATTACAGTTGTAGCTAGGAGCGATTACGGCGCGACTACAACCAGAAGCTTTAATTTAACTGTTAATAGTTTTTGTGGCGATGGAATTTTGCAGAGTCCTAATTCTGAAAATCGGGGTGGCATTAATAATGATGGTTATGAGCAATGTGATGGTAAGTCTGGCACAGCCTCTGATGCTAGCACGAGTAGCTCAACTCAGCAGTATGCCTGCTCTACTTTTAATAGCGAAACTCCTTTAGAAATTGCTTCTGGTAATTATTGTGTTTTTAAAAGTTCTTTGAGTGGCGGTGGCTATTGTGGCGATGGTTATTGTCAAACAAGATATGAAACTAAAGATAATTGCAATGATTGTTCTGATGGAAGTAACGTTGTAGCAACCGGAAGTTGTAGTTTTAATTCTGATTGTGAGACTTGGCAGGAATGTAATTTAGTGCTTGGCAGATGTGTTGTCGCTTCGGGTCAGTGCGACACTCAAAATGATTGTGCTTTAGGATTTGATTGTATCAACAACAAGTGCGAGGCTAAAATTTTTCCTAATTTAGAGACAATTAAAGTTATTACTTTCAGAGAAGGGGACGCAACTAGAGCGGGGATAGATTATCATATACGTAAGGATGATAGAAGTCCATACAATTTTACTAGTCAGGAGATAACTGAGGCGGTTGGGGCTAATGTAAAAGAATGTAAGAATGGCTCTAATTTAAGTGGCTGCACAATTGTAAAAATGGATGATCCTTATTGTGTTGATAACTCCGACCAGTATTATAATAATAAAAATTTACCAGTTATTCCAAACCCGAATCCACTCTCCCTGATTCAATGCCCATTAGGTTATACGAATTTGTTAATGTACGCTAGACTTTCCCGAAGTGGTAGCGATCGTTGTTATGATAATAATATTCCTAATGCTTGTAGAGATAATTGGTGTGGCCGTTATCTTTATCGTTGTGAGAAGCAAGTTATGGAGTATCGTAAAGTTGGCACAGATTGTCGCCCGACTCTAGGTAGCACAGATTTTGGTGGAGTTATGAATTATGAAGGGAGATGTGTTATTAAAACCACCGCTCCTAGTTACTGCGGTGACGGCACTTGCGATTCAGGCGAAGCTTGTAGTAGCTGTTCTCAAGATTGTGGAGCTTGTCTTATAGACCCGAAAGATCCGACGAATTATGATGTGACAGAAGAGTAATCTGGAAATTAATTAGATGGTTAATTGTTTATATATCTTATAATTTTATGAATAAAAAAATATTTTTAGTGATTACTGCTTTAATACTTTTAATTATTATTGCCATTGTTGTTTTTTCAATAATAAATAAAAAATCACAAGAAGCTAATTCAATTTATTATAATGCAGAACCAGAATTTTTAAGTGAAGAGCGAAAAGCTTATTTTGGTTTAGCGCCGGAAACTAAAGCACAAATTCTTGGTTATGATAACGGCTATGAAATTTATAAAATTATTAAAGATGATAGTGAAATTGAATAGGGCTAACTTATTTTAATTTGGAGAAAATTTGGAGAAAATTTGTATTTGAGTTATAATTAAAATATAGAATCAATTCTAAAATACAAAAATAAAATAAAAAATATGTTTAATGATTTAACTGGAAATCAGGATGCATCATCTCAGGTGGATGATATTTTCGCTGAGACTGACAAAACGCCAACAAACGGAAATAATATTGAAACTAGACAGGTTGGACTTTCATCTTTTTCTGACACAGCCCCAGCTCAAGAAGTTGCAACTTCATCTATGCCAGATGTTGATGCTGAAAAAACTGGTAGTGCTAAATTTTTGAAAATTGCTATTTTTTCTGTTGTTGGTGCTATTTTAATTTTAGGAGGCTATCTGGTTTATACAAATTTTTTAAAAGTTGAAGAAAGTGATCCTTTTAGTCAAAATGAAGTTTTAGTTGGAGATAATACTGAGAATGAGGTTGAGGTTGTAGATAATACTCAAGCAAATAATCAAAATAATAATTCGGAAGATTTTGTTGTACCCATTGTTGATCAAGATGGTGGTTTAGATGAAAATGAGGTTGTGATAGAAGAAGAAACTGAAGTAGTAATAAATCCAGCTATAGTTGATTCAGACGGCGACGGTTTGTCGGACTATGATGAAGTTAATATTCATGGCACAAATCCAAATTTAATTGATACAGATTTTGACGGCTTATCTGATTATGAAGAAGTCATGACTCATAAAACTGACCCTTTAAAGGCTGATACAGACGACGACGGTTTATCTGATTATGAGGAAGTAAAAGTTTATGGAAGTGACCCTTTAAAGGCTGATACAGACGATGACGGTTATTCAGATGGTGAGGAAGTTAAGGCTGGTTATAATCCTTTAGGAGACGGTCGTTTGCCTGGTTTTTAATTATTTTTAGTTTTTTAGATTTTTGTTTATGTTTTTTAAACAAGACAAGGAAAAAAACATTAATCCCGGTTTAAATAGCAATAAAAGTAAGCCTAGTAATTTATCTCTAGATTTACACACTATGCCTAAAACCGAAACGGGCCATTTCCAAAAATGGCTTGTTTTAGCAGGCTTAATTTTTATCTTAATGATTTTAATGGTCTTATTCTTTATATAAATTATATGGGATTTTTTGGTTTAAAAAATAAAGAAGAAAAAAAAGTTGCGACCGCTGAGGTTGAAGAAAAGGTTGAGCGTGAAGTTATTGTTCATAATATGCCAAGCCAAAGAATAGCCCCTAATGAAACTGTAAATAAAAATAGTGGGTCATCTTTGGATATTAGAGCTAATAATGGTTCATCTGCGGGGTTAGATTCTCAAACTAATAGTAAAAAAGATTTTAAATTAATGGGTTTTCTTATTATCTTTTTTGGCCTTATTTTTATTGCTTTAATAATCTTTTTAACTTATCGTTTTGTTATTTCTCCAACCGCCGAGCCCAAGGAGGCTGGGGTTAACATAGAGACTAATCAAAATCTTGTTCCTGGACCACAGCCTGATCAGGAGATTGAAGTAGAAACGGCTGTAGTTGATGATTCTGGGATAGATATTAATCAGGATGCGAGCGATTTAAATTTAAATACAACAGGAACTTTAGAGGAGGAGATTATTAATCCCGATGCTATGCAAGAAGAGTTTCAAGGTCAGGACGCGGTTAATCTAAGCCCTTTGATTGACTCTGATAATGATGGTTTATATGATGAAGAAGAAATTTTACTTGGGACCTCAATATTTTTAAGTGATAGCGACGGCGACGGCTACACTGATCTTTCTGAAATTAAAAATAGCTACAACCCTATTGGTACAGGAGCCCTAGCTAACTCTACTTACATAAGTATTTATCGCAATTTTAAGTATAATTTCAATTTTCTTTATCCAAACACTTGGGATTTAAAAGAAGTTAGTGATAAGTTAATTGTTTTTGAAGATAAAGATAGTTCTTTAGTTCAATTAGCAATCATGGATAATGTAGATAAACTAAGTATCTTAAATTGGTATGAAACAACTTTTCCAGAAGATGTTTTAGTTAGCGATAAATTAATTTCTAAAACTGGATATGAGGGCGTGATTAGTAAGAATGGTGTAGACGTTTATTTAACTGATGAGGCGCACACAACTATTTTTGTATTTTCTTATATTCCTGCCTCTCCAGGACGTTTAGCTTTTACTAATATTTTTGAGATGATTTATTTATCTTTTGGGTTTTAAAGTTATTAGTTTTTGCCAATAATCTTATCGACTAAACCATATTTTTTAGCATCTTCAGCACTCATGAAATTATCACGATCGCTATCCTTTTCAATATTGGCGATGGTTTTTCCGCTATGACGAGCTAAGATTTTATTTAATTTTTCTTTAGTTTTTAAAATATGTTCAGCGTGGATTTTAATATCAGAGGCTTGGCCTTCAGCCCCACCCATAACCTGATGAATCATAACTTCGCTATTTTCTAGGATAAATCTTTTACCCTTAGCGCCAGCCGCTAATAATAGAGAAGCCATTGAAGCGGCCATGCCAACACAAATTGTGGATACATCTGATTTGATATATTGCATGGTGTCATAAATTGCTAAACCCGCAGAAACCGAACCTCCGGGAGAATTGATATAAAATTTAATATCCTGGTCTTTATTGTCTGCGTCTAAAAATAAGAGTTGAGCAATAATAATATTAGCAACGTGGTCATTTATTGCTTCTCCTAAAAAAATTATCCGATCTTTTAAGAGCCTGGAATAAATATCATAAGCTCTTTCGCTTTGGCCTTCTTTTTCAATTACGGTTGGAATAAGTGGCATATTTTTAAAACTTTAAATTAGATTATAATAAAATATTAGGCTAAAAATAGGATTTTGTAAAGATTTTATAAAGAAATTTAAGGAAAAAATTTTAGCTCTTGATTTTTCTCAGTACTTATTCTAAGATAAAGGCAAATAAATTATTTGAATTTATCCTTTTTTATATGTCTTTAAAACAAAACTTTTCGAAAATGTCAGCTCGTAGTCGTTCTTGGTTCGTCTTTGGCTTAGTTATTGCCTTGGCGCTGGTTGCCTCATTAGTCGTTGCTGGCGATTCTTATAATCGTTTTAGCAATTATTTAGCCGATAAAACTAATGATATTATTGTTTTGCCGGAAGTTAAAGCTCTACCTTTTAGTTTAGGACTTGATTTACAAGGCGGCGCTCACCTAGTTTACTTAGCTGATATGAGCGGGATTGAGGAGCTCGATAGAGATGAGGCCTTAGAATCAGCTCGTGATATTATTGAAAGACGAGTTAACCTTTTCGGTGTTAGCGAACCGGTTGTCCAAGCTAATAAAACTGCTGATGGTGAATATAGAATTATTGCTGAGCTAGCTGGTATTAAAAATGTCCAAGATGCGATTGCGATGATTGGCGAGACTCCAATTTTAGAATTTAAGGAACAAGACGAAGCTGCTATCTCTGAGATTGAAAAATTAATTGCCGATAATTATAAAGCTAGCTCTACTAATGATGGTCTTGCTACTACTACCGCTAGCACCACTACTAACGCTGAAGATATTTCTATTTCTGAAGAAGATTTACTTAATTTAGGAATAGATGCTAATTCTGGCTGGAAGAGTAGTGGTTTAACTGGGAAATATTTAAAACGTTCAACCGTTCAATTTAATCCTAATGACGGTTCACCGGAAATTTCTTTAGAGTTTAATCCAGAAGGAGCCGCTTTATTTGAGGAAATAACTGCTAGAAATATTGGTCGCCCGGTCGCTATCTTTTTAGATGGTTACCCAATTAACATTCCTAATGTTAATGAAAAAATTACTGGCGGCCAGGCTGTTATTAGTGGGACTTTTACGATTGACGAGGCTAAAGATTTAGTTAAAAGACTTAATTCCGGAGCTTTACCAGTACCAATTTCTTTAATTGCTGAAAAAACAGTTGAGGCTAGTTTAGGATCTAAATCAATTTCTAATAGTTTGCAGGCAGGTTTAATAGGTTTATTATTAGTTTCAATTTTCTTAATTATCGCCTATCGTTTACCAGGCTTATTGTCAGTTATTTCCTTAATAGTTTATGGAATGTTGGTTTTGGCTATTTTTAAAGCCCTACCTTTATGGTTAGCTTTATTTCTGATTATTCTTTTAGTTGCTTTAATTTTTTATGTTTTTGATGATTTAAAGATTTTTAATGGTTCCCTAGCTTTAATGTTTAGTATTTTTGGCCTACTCTTATTTTTCTACGCCTTACAAGCTATTACTTTAACGGTAGCGGGTATTGCTGGTTTTATTTTGTCGCTCGGTATGGCGGTTGATGCAAATATTTTAATATTTTCTCGAGTTAAAGAAGAGCTTAAATTAGGAAAAACAGTTTCTCAAGCAGTCGATGAAGGTTTCAAACGTGCTTGGCCATCAATTAGAGACGGTAACTTCTCAACAATTTTAACGTGTTTCATTTTGATGTTTTTTGGCACCTCGACTATTCAAGGTTTTGGTACAACTTTATTTATCGGTATTGTAATTTCTCTTTTCAGCGCTATTGTTGTTACTAAACTTCTATTATCATTAGTCTCTGGTCCTTGGCTTGATAAACGTCCCTGGTTATTCGGTGTTAAGGCAATTGATGATAATAAATAATTAAGCAAAATAATATCCAACAGGAAACATATGATTAAAATAATAAAAAACCGAAAATTTTTTCTACCAATCTCAGGACTTTTAGTTACTGCCTCTATTATTGCTTTATTTGTTTGGGGTCTTAATTTTGGCATTGATTTTAAAGGGGGTAGTTTATTGGAGGTTGATTTTGGCCCAGAATTTAGACCAACAATTACTGAAGTACAAAGCTCTTTAGCGGAAGCGGGCTTAATGAATACTACCGTCCAACCAACCGAGGACTCTTATATTATTCGTTTCAAAGAAAGCGATGAGAATATCCATTTCGCTGCTCTTGATAGTTTAAAAACTTTAGCTGAGAGTAAAGAGGTCGATACTTTTAAAGAGTTGCGTTTTGACTCAGTTGGCCCCTCTATTGGTAAGGAATTAAAGAGTAAATCTTTTAATGCTTCTATCATTGCTTTAATCATGATTATTGTTTATATTTCTTTTTCCTTCCGCAAAGTTTCTTTGCCGGTTGCGTCTTGGAAATATGGAATTGCTTCTATTATTGCTTTATCTCATGATGTTGTTATCACTTTAGGAATTTTCTCTTTTTTGGGTCATTTTTATGGCACCGAAGTTAATACTCCTTTTATTGCCGCTATTTTAACAATTTTAGGTTATAGTATAAATGATACTATTGTCGTTTTTGACCGTATTCGTGACAATTTACCTAAAAGTAAGGATAATTTTTCTGACACGGTTGATAGAAGTTTAAATCAGACATTAAGACGTTCGATAAATACATCTTTTACAACAATTTTAGCTCTAGTTGCGGTTTATTTTTTTGGTGGTGACAGTATTAAAGACTTCGCTTTAGCTTTGATTATTGGTATTGGCTTCGGAACCTTCTCTTCAATTTTTGTTGCTAGCCCAGTCCTTGTTATTTGGGATAATTTAAGTCGCTCTAGAAGAAAAGCTGAATTAAAATAAGCTAACTCGGTATTAGTTATCAATTAAAAGGCTTGACTCAATTTAAAAAGCCCCCGCTAAATTTTGTGAAGATTTATCAGGGGCTTTTTAAATTGTTAAGGCCTCAATACCCAAGCTTTTTTTATTTTGCTATAATAAAAACATGAAAATAAATTTAACTAAAAGTCGCGCTCTTTCCTGGCGCTCTGTTTTTGATAAATTAAGCGAGCTTTCTTGGCTTTTAGCTATTTTTATTGTTCCTTTATTTTTTGCGGCTTTTTTAAGGACAGAAAACGTTATTGAATTAAATAAAATTTTTTTAGCTCAAGTTTTTTTAATTCTTTTATTTTTTTTCACCTTAAGTCGAGAGCTTTTTTTTCCAGCTAAACTTTGGAGTAATTGGGCTAGATTTTTTAAGAAATTTTGGCTCATGCCAACAATCTTTATTCTTGGTCTTGCGATTTCTTTACTCTTTTCTGATAATAAAGTCTTGAGTTTTTTTGGCGCAATCGATCGTCAGCAAGGGTTTTTAAGTTATTTATTATATTTCTTCTGGTTTATTTTGCTTAGTTTTAATTTAGCCGTTTTCAGAGAAAGAGATTTAGAATCAGGCTCTAAACAATTATTATCCCGGGCAAGAAATAGAATTTTTTTAGCGATTTTAGTTTCGTCTTTTTTAGCGTCAATTTATGGAATTTTACAATTTCTTGGTCTTGATATCTATCATTGGCAGGAAGCAGCGCTTTATACTGGCCGCGCTTTTTCTTCCTTAGGACAACCTAATTTTTTTGCCTCTTGGCTTTTATTAGTTTCAGGAATTTCGTTTTTGTTTTTTTATCAAGAAAAAAAATTTTTATTTAAGTCGACTTATTTTTTAATCTTTCTTACAATTTTATTAGCTCTTATTAGTAGCGGTAGCAGGGGAGCTCTAGTTGCTTTTTTTGTTAGTTTATTTATCTTTCTAGTTTACCTATTTTTTAATTCTAAAGTTGGATTAACATTAAGAAAAAAATTAGTTTTATCGGGCCTCATTTTAGTTGTGTTTTTCGTTTTTGCTTTTTCTCTAGAATTAATTTTGCCAGGCAGAATAAGCTCCTTACTTGATAGGAGCGGCGGTAGCGTTAGCGCGCGTCTTGATTTTTATCAAGCTTCAGTCTCGTCTATTAAAGTTGAGCTTTTATTTGGTCACGGCCAAGAAAATCTTTATGAGGCTTTTTTACCTTATTATCAAACAAGCTGGGGGGTCCACGGTGATGTTGGTCAAGTTCCTGATAAAGCCCATAATTTATTACTCGATATTTTAATGAGTCACGGTTTTTTTGGTTTAATTTTTTATAGTTTCTTTTTTTCATTTTTCTTTTTTCTGGTTTTTCGTTTATTAAACTCAAAAGACTTCCAGTCTCAGGGCTTGGCACTTGGTTTTGGCGCCTTCGCTTATCTTTTTTCTCTTTTATTTTCTTTTGCCGTTGTTAGTACGGAATTTTATTTTTTCATTTTCCTGGCTTTATTAGTTAGTTTTAATTATCAACATGAAGATTTAAATAACCTTAGCTTATCTCAAATTGAAGTCATGAAGCCTCTTAAATCTAATGTTAAAAAATTATTTATAAATAAAAAGTTTAAAATTTTCATTTTCCTTATTATTTTAGTACTTTCGTTTTTAGGACTTGAACGCTCAACTCATGTTTATTTAGCAGATTATTATTTTTTTGGTGCCCATAAGTCTTACGTTAATCAGAGTCTACCAGAAGCTTTAACTTTTCTTGACTATGTTGAGAAAGCCAAAACCAATCCCGTTAATCGAGCTTATTATGCGCGAACTGCAGCTAATTTAATTTTGCCATTTTATCCTTTTAAAGAAGAATTGTCTTTAGAAAAATTAGTTAAAGATCGCTTAGACTCAGCTTTATTAGAACTATCTTTAGTTGAAGTTAACGATTTGTTAATGCGGGCAAGAATTTTAACTGCCTTTGGAGATTTTGAAGGAGCTAATTTTTATTTAAATTTGGCCCGAGAAAAATCGCCTAATTGGCCAATTAGTATTTTAGCTGAGGCTAGAATTAGTTTAGCTCAAGGAGATAAGGATAGATCTCTAAAAGCCTTTTATCTTCTACTTGCAACTTTACCAGAGACGAGTAATCCTCTTTTAAATCAAAATCACTTAGATGTAGTTAGATCTTTTAGGAAAGAGGCGCTTGTTTTTATCGCTGAAATTTTTGACCAAGAATCTAATTATTTAGCAGCTGAAAAATATTATCGTTTAGCTTACTTAGAAGATGCTCTAGATTATTCTTTATTAAAAAAAATAGCTGATCAGCTTTATTTGCAAGCTAGATTTGAAGAAGCTCTAGTTTTAGTAATAGACGGAACTCGTCTTAATCCAAGTGATTATAATTGGCCCCTAATGGCTTCTTACTTAACTAAAGAATTGGGGCAAGAATTAGAAGCGGATATTTGGTATAATCAAGCTCTGGCTTTAGGTTTCAAGGAAGATTCAAATAATGAAGATTTAAATAAGGAAGAGAATTTTTTGTCAGAATAATTTAAAATATATGGAATTATTTTTAATTTTTACAATTTTTGTTTTTGGTTTAATTTTTGGTAGTTTTTTAAACTGTCTTATTTGGCGTTTAAAAAATAATGAATCACTTTGGGGTCGTTCTTATTGTCCAAAATGCCGTCAGCAAATTTCCTGGTATGATAATATTCCTCTTTTAAGTTTTATTCTTCTTAAGGCTCGTTGCCGAAATTGTCATAAAAAAATTTCTTGGCAATATCCCTTACTTGAACTTGGCTTCGCTCTTTTATTTACATCTCTATTCTTTTTTATTGCTCAGGACTTTAACTTATTAGAGCTTTTGCGAGCTGAATTTTTAATTTTGTTTTTACGTGATTTTTTATTTATTTTTATTTTGGCGATTATTTTCGTTTATGATTATCATTGGCAGGAAGTGCCGATGATAATTGTTTGGCCCGGGATTGCTTTGATGATATTTTTTTCTTGGCTTATTGGTTTTAATTTATTAACTGTTTTAATTGCCAGTGCTCTAACTGCAACTTTCTTTTTAATTCAATACTTATTAACTCGTGGCCGTGGTTTAGGCGAAGGGGATATTTGGCTTGGGGCTTTATTAGGAGCTAGATTTGTTAATATTCAAGAAATCTTTTTAACAATTTTTGCAACCTATATTATTGGGTCTCTTGTTGCTATATTTTTGTTGATTAAAGGGAAAAAGAAAATAAAATCAAAAGTTCCGCTTGGACCATTTTTAGTTATCGGCGCTCTAATCTCACTTTTTTTTGCTGAAGATATTATTCGTTGGTATTTTTCTTTGTTAATTTTTTAAATTTATTAGAGCTGCAAATTTTATTTTTCCCTTGTTTAAAGCTCTTTAGCTCATTAAATAAATTGTATTCCTTTGAGGGGTTTTAGTGTTGTGAAAAGTTTAAAAATCTTGTATAATATAAACAAATGCTAGTTTAAGTCATTTTAGTCTTTTTTTGGCTAAATAAATCTTATGAAAGATAATATTATTGCCGGGCTCGATATTGGCTCGACTTCAATTCGTTTAGTTGTGGCTCAGAAAATTCTTGGTCCAACCGGAAATGAGTTACAAATAATTGGCGCCGTTTCTGGTCCGACTGCTGGAGTAAGTCGTGGCGTTGTTAATAGTATTGAAGAGGCAACTTCTTCAATTTCTGAGGTTTTAGAAAAGGCTGAGAGATTGGTTGGTGTTCCGATTACTAGAGTTTGGGTTAGTATTAATGACCCCCACATTAAATGTGAAAAATCTAAGGGCGTAGTTGCGGTTGGTAGAAGTGACGGAGAAATAAATGAAAATGATGTAAATAGAGCCATTGAAGCCGCTCGGGCTTTGGCGGTACCAGTTAATTACGAAATTCTTCATGTAATTCCAATTAAATTTGCTGTTGATAATCAAGCTGATATTAAAGACCCAATTGGAATGAACGGAATTCGTTTAGAGGTTGAGGTTTTAATTGTTCAGGGTTTAAGTACTCAAATAAAAAATTTAACCAAGGCAATTTATCGAACCGGTTTAGAGATTGAAGATTTAGTGATTGCGCCTTTAGCCGCCTCCGAGGCAGTTTTAAGTTTTAAACAAAAAGATTTGGGGGTTGTTCTAATTAATATGGGCTCTTCAACTACCTCTATCGCGGTTTATGAGGAAAGAAATTTAATTCATACCGCTGTTTTACCAATTGGCGCCGAACATATAACTTCTGATATTGCGATTGGTTTAAGAGCGCCGATTAATTTAGCCGAGAGAATTAAATGTGAATATGGCAGGGCGATTGCTGACGGTATTGGTGATAAAGAAGAAATTGATGTTAGTAATTTAGTTAAAGAGGAGGAGGTTAATGATGATATTAACCGTATTTCCAAAAAGTATTTAGCTGATATTATTAATGCTCGAGTAGAAGAAATTTTTGAAAAAATAGATAATGAATTTAAAAAAATTGATCGATCAGGAATGTTACCAGCGGGGGCGATAATTGTTGGCGGTGGTGCTCGTTTAGAGGATATTGTTGAGGCAGCAAAAAGAAAATTACGTCTACCAGCAGCGGTCGGAGTAGCTAAAAATATTAATGTGATAATTGATAAAGTTCGCAATCCAGAATTTTTAACCGCTTTAGGTCTAGTTATTTGGGGTAGTAATGAAGATGGGCAAACAATAAGTACTGGTAATAATATTGGTAAAAAAGTTGGCGAGCTCATGTCTAAAGCTAAGGGCTTATTTAATAAAATCATGCCTAAGTAAAGATTTCAGGTGAAAGCATTAGCTAAATTGAGCTAAGAATATAATAAAAGTTAAAGAAATATATATGGCAGAAGTAAAACCAGAAATAGAAACATTTGCAAAAATTAAAGTTATTGGTGTTGGTGGTGGTGGTGGTAGTGCTATTAATCGAATGATTGCTGGTGGAATTAAAGGCGTTAGCTTTGTGGCAATTAATACTGATGTCCAAGCGCTCCATTACAACCAAGCTAATGAAAAAATTCATATTGGTAAAACTGTTACCAGGGGTTTGGGCGCCGGAATGAATCCTGATTTAGGTAAAGCGGCGGCCGAAGAATCAGCTAATGAAATTAAGGAATCTTTAAAAGATTGCGACATGGTTTTTGTTACTTGCGGTCTTGGTGGAGGAACTGGTTCTGGCGCTTCGCCGATAGTTGCTCAAATCGCTAAAGAAGCGGGAGCTTTAACCGTGGCGGTTGTTACTAAGCCCTTTATTTTTGAGGGCGGACAAAGAAAGGACATTGCTGAACGCGCCTTTTCTGAATTAGCTGACAAGGTTGATACGATAATTACAATTTCTAACGATAAATTGTTACAAGTTATTGATAAGAAAATGCCTTTACTTGAGGCCTTTAAAACGGCTGACGATGTTTTGCGCCAAGGAGTCCAAGGAATTGCCGAAATTATTACGGTTCCTGGTATTATTAACGCCGACTTTGCCGATGTTAAGGCGGTTATGTCTAACGCTGGTTCGGCTTTAATGGGCATAGGAACGGCAACGGGCGAGAATAAAGCGATTGAGGCTGCTAAAGACGCAATTAACTCCAACCTTCTTGATATGTCAATTGATGGCGCTAGAGGCATAGTCTTTACTATTACTGGTGGTCCAGATTTATCTATGACCGAGGTCTCCGAGGCGGCTAAGGTTATAACTTCAGCGGCTGATGAGGACGCCAAGATTATTTTTGGCGCAGTTATTGACGAGAAGATGAAGGATCAAATAAAAATTACGGTGGTTGCTACTGGTTTTGATGGTAGTGGTAGAAATCAACAAGGTGAACAAGTTAAATCTTATACTCCAAACCACTTTATTTTAGAAAAAGAAAATGAAGAAAAAAATAAAATGGAAGAAAAAACTTTTAAAAGAGAGGATAGAGACGAGAAGAAGTCAATTTTCAAAAGTATTCCTTTAAAACCAGTAATTGAAAAAAAGATGTCGGACCAACCAGAAAAGATTAAGAAAGATGATCCTTTTGAAGATGATGACGATTTAACTATTCCGACTTTTATTCGGAAGAAGATGGGCTGATAGAGGGTTAAATAAATAAAAAGTATTCAGCCATTGTAGATATAGAAAATTATAAAAAGAAGTGCCACGGAATCGGCACTTCTTTTTTATAGAGGCATTTTCTTTTTATTTGTGGATAACTTTAAGAAAAGCTGATTTTTTCTTAAAAATTAGCTCAATTGACCGCACCCCTTAAATTTGCTAAAATACTCTTAGACACAACATTTAGTGGTCTAAATTTTAAAAAGCCCACAAAATATAGCTTTTTAAGCAAAAACAAATAATTATGAAGTGTCCCATTTGTTATTTTCTTGATACTAAGGTAGTTGATTCCAGGGTTGCCTCTGATGGTCTTTCTATTCGCCGTCGTCGAGAATGCCTGAAGTGTAGTTTTCGCTTCTCAACTTACGAGGAAATTGAACTTTTGGAATTAATTATTTTAAAACGCGATGGTCGCCGTGAATCTTATAGCCGAGAAAAGTTAGTTGGCGGTTTAAAAAAATCTTGTGAGAAAAGGCCGATTACCGAAGATGATTTTAAGCGCTTAATCCATTCAATTGAAAGAGATTTACAAAGACTAAAAAAGAATGAGATTCCTTCCAAACAAATCGGTATCGCGGTGATGAAAAATTTGAAAAAGCTTGATCCGGTCGCCTATATTCGTTACGCTTCGGTTTATGAAAGTTTTAAAGATGCTAATGAGTTTAAGAAAGAAATAAATAAACTGATTAAGGATAAGAAACCAAGCCTGAAGAAATAAAATAAAGAGAGGGCGAAAGAGAAACTTATAATTTTTATTAATATACAACTATGACCGAGATTATCACCAAGATTAGAAAGAGATCAGGCGAAATTGCCGATTTTGATCAAGTAAAAATTGCGAAAGCAATTTACAAAGCCGCCCTGTCAGCTGATATTGATGACCAAGCTTTAGGCGATAAATTAGCTGAACAAGTTGCTTTAAAAATTGATAAGAAGTTTCATAAAAACAGCATTCCCGCCGTTGAAGAAATTCAAGACATTGTTGAAGAGGTTTTAATTGAAAACAAATTAATTAAAGTTGCAAAAAACTTTATTATTTATCGCGACCAACACCGACAAATTCGTGATATAAGT
Organism: Candidatus Falkowiibacteriota bacterium; assembly: GCA_009995495.1. Classification (GTDB taxonomy): domain Bacteria; phylum Patescibacteriota; class Patescibacteriia; order Patescibacteriales; family UBA12465; genus UBA12465. The sequence goes on along the minus strand of JAACPL010000006.1, from coordinate 1,569 downwards.
TCTGATGCTTTAAATAATAAGTTGATGGAAGATTATTTGGGTCGTTCTGATTGGCGCTTGAATGAGAATAGTAATATGAGCTTTTCAGTTCAGGGTTTAAATAATTATATTGCCTCTTCTATTTCGGCGAAGTATTGGTTAAATAAATTATATCCGGAAAATATTCGCTTTGCTCACGCTAATGGTGATTTACATATCCATGACTTAGGTTTACTTGCTCCTTATTGTTGTGGTTGGGATTTAAAAGATTTATTAGTTAAAGGTTTTCGCGGAGTTAATGAAAAAGTTCAAAGTAATCCGCCAAAACATTTTCGCAGTGCGCTTGGCCAAATTATAAATTTTTTCTATACGATGCAAGGCGAAGCGGCTGGGGCTCAAGCTTTTTCTAATTTTGATACTTATCTCGCCCCTTTTATTCGTTATGATAAACTAAGCTATCGTGATGTTAAGCAAGGACTTCAAGAGTTTATGTTTAATATTAATGTTCCGACCAGAGTTGGCTTCCAAACCCCTTTTACCAATATTACTCTTGATGTCATTCCTTCTAAAATGGTTGGTGAAGAGAATGCGATTATTGGTGGTAAGCCGATGCCGGAAAAATATAAGGATTTTCAAGCCGAAATGGATATGTTTAATCAAGCTTTTGCTGAGGTGATGTTAGAGGGAGATTCTACTGGTCGTGTTTTCGGCTTCCCGATTCCAACTTATAATGTTGATAAGAATTTTGATTGGGATAGAGAATGTTTGAAGCCAGCTTGGGAGATGACCGCCAAATATGGTATTCCATATTTTTCAAATTTTGTTAATTCCGATATGGATAGAGATGATGCTCGTTCTATGTGTTGTCGCTTAAGACTTGATAATCGTGAACTTAGAAAACGAGGTGGGGGACTTTTTGGCGCTAATCCTTTGACCGGTTCTTTAGGGGTTGTAACTATTAATTTAGCTCGCCTTGGTTATCTTTCAAAATCAAAAGAAGAATTTAAGGAAAGATTGGCTGAGTTGATGGATATTGCTAAAGAAAGTTTAGAGATAAAGAGAAAAATTGTTGAGAATTTTACTGAGGACAAACTTTATCCTTACTCAATGTACTATCTCCAAGATATCCACGCTCGTTTTGGTGCTTATTGGAAAAATCATTTCTCTACAATTGGTATTAACGGAATGAATGAAGGCGCTTTGAATTTAATGGGTAAAGATATTTCTAGTCCTGAGGGAAAAACTTTTGCTGGTGAAATTCTTGATTTTATGAGAGAGAGGTTAATGGATTATCAAAATGAAACTAATGATCTTTATAATTTAGAAGCAACTCCCGGTGAAGGTTGTACTTATCGTTTCGCCAAAAAAGACCAAGAATTATATCCAGGGATTCTTTGTGCTAATACCGAGGCGGTTAGAAATGATAAAGCTAATCCTTATTACACAAACTCTTCCCATCTTCATGTTAGCTTTACTGATGATATTTTTTCTGCCCTTGATTTACAAGATGACTTACAAACAAAATATACTGGTGGCACCGTTTTACACGGTTATATCGGAGAGAAATTGCCAAATGGTGATACAGCAAAA
>JAACPL010000005.1 GCA_009995495.1 Candidatus Falkowiibacteriota bacterium | reverse complement strand
TTAAAAAATATTAATTTATAAAATTATGAATGTATTCAAAGGCTTAGAAAATAACAAAAAAATATTTAAAAAATTTCGCCGATCATTACATTTTTTAATAACGCTAATTTTCATTTTTAACATGTCTTATTTGGGCATGTTTTTTAGTGTTGAAGAGGCGAGTGCTTGTGAAGATGAACCAATGTGTGGTGATGGAATAATTAATCAAGCTGCGGGCACAGAGCAATGTGATGGTAATACATTTCTTGGTGGATATGAGGAAGGCTTCACCTGTAATAATAAATGTCACATAGAAGCTACTACCCCCGTTTGTACTCTTGATGAAAATGATTATGATCATATAATTAATTTGCAAAATAAAAAACTAGTTAGTAGTGGTGCGTCTGGTTATGCTTCCAGTACCCCAGCCTATAATGCTTCCTTTGTTGCTGATGGTACTTATTCTGTCACCTTACAGGCTTACGATGCCTATTATGGTAGATCTGGAGCTAATCAACTTAATGAACAATATCAATTAATCTTCTTTGATGAAGATGGTTTAGTTGTTGCTACTAGTAGTCCTCATGCTGATTTAGCTGATGGAGAAAATATAAATTATGCGATGATAACTGAAGAAGTTAATACTGCTTTACAGTTAACTGGAGTAAAAACTGTGTCCGGTATTCATGCCTATCTTAATACTGTTGCTGGCGCCAAGAGCCCAAATAGTGTAGATGCAATTTGTGCCGGATTAAAATTGAATGACGATGAAAATGGCGGCGGAGGCGGAAACGGGGGTGAGGAAGAAGATAAACCTATAAAATTAGCTCCATCATTTAGTTATGCTGGTTTGCAATGTCTAAATGTTGGTTCTGGAGTAGAAATTAATTTTACTAATACCAGTAGCTCTACAAGTGGATATAATTTAATGTGGAATTTTGGTGATAATGCAACTTCAACCCAGGCAAATCCTAGTCATACATATACCGCAGCTGGCTCATATAATGTTGCCTTAACTTTAACAAGTACTTCAACTAGCACCAGCACTCCAGTAATAGCAACTGCGACCTCAACTATAGCTATTACTAATTGTAATATAAATGGTGGTGGCAGTGGTGGTAGTGGTGGTAGTGGCGGTGGCGGCGGTACTTATTCTGGAGGTGGTGGCAGCGGAGTCACATCCTTTGCTATTAGTAATACGCAAGTTACTATGATGTGCGTAAATGATAAAGTAAATATGAATATTTCTTGGTTAACAACAAACCCAGCTACTTCACGGGTAGTATATGATAAAAATTCTCATGCCGCCGGCAACATTGGCTTAGCTCCAAATTACAATTATGCAAGCTCAACTGTCTTATACTCTAATAATGTAACAGGGCATAATGTTAGTGTTAATGGTTTAGAACCTAATACTTTTTATTACTTCCGTCCCATTTCTGTTTACAATTCAATTGAAAATGTTGGCCAAGAAAAACCTCTAACTCAAACATTGTCTTGCGGACCAGGATCAAGTGAAGTTATTGTATTAGGTGAAGAAGGAGCGCCAACCATAACTATAGACTCAGACTTCTTAGTTAATTTTACTAACCCGGGTGCTACCGGAGTTGATTATAGAATTATAGTTAAAAATAATGGTGGCTTGCCTTCATATGAAACTGTCTTAAATAGTTTATTACCTGAAGATATTACTTTTCAAGATGGAGGTCTAGCTTCAAAAATGTGGAATTTGGGTGATCTAGGAGTTGGCGAAACTAAGGTTATTATGACAAAAGTTAATGTTTCCGCTGAAGCTGAGGCTAAAACTTATATAGCTAAAGCTTCTGTCTATTCCGCTAATCACGATGAGGTTAATTCGGAAACGGATTTAGATGTAAGAAAAATAGCAGTATTAGCTGAAACTGGCTTTAGTAATTTGCAATTTATTGCCTTACTCGGCTTAATTGTTTTAATTTTTGGCGCCAGAATATTCTTGTTAAAGAATAGGAAAAGAAAACCAATTTTGGTTAAGAAAACAATTAAGCTCTTCTTATTAGATGAATAATAAATATTTTAAGAAAGATAAAACAATAAAGACTCTAGTTATTATACTGGAGTTTTTATTGTTATTTTTAATTATATATTTAATATCTTTACCTTTTTATCCCGAATTAAGATATATTCTAAAAGCTAAAGCTGAAAATAACGCCAAAGAATTAAAGCAAGTTACAACTCAGGTTGAAGATTTAAAGAGAGAATTTCCAGTTAGTGAATTCTCTGTTTCTCCCGATCGTTTAATAATTCCGAAAATTGGCGTTAATGCTCCTATAATTAAAAGCGAAGATGGAGAGCTTGCTTTATCAAAGGGAGCCTGGTTATTACCCGAAGGCTCTACTCCTGATAAAGGAGGAAATACAATAATTACTGGTCATCGCTTTCGGTATTTACCTCCTAATAATTTAACTTTCTATTTATTTCATAAGCTAGAAGTGGGTGATATATTTTCTCTAATTTGGGAGGAAAAAGATTATTATTATCAAGTTAAGGAAATAAAAATAGTAGAGGCCTCTGACTCTAGTCCGCACGACAAGAGTGATAAAGCTATTTTAACAATGTATACTTGTCATCCTATTTATTCAACTGAAAAAAGATTAGTTATCATATCTGAGCCAATTACTAATACAAATATTGAAAATACCAGCATTGAATGGCAAGCTATTGAAATTGACTAAAACAGCAAAAGAATGTTATAATTTTGTATAAACAAGATTGTTTTATGATACGAAAATGGCTAAAATTATTTAAAAAAAATCTTTTATTAAGTCGTCTTTTGGGGTTTTTTCAGAATATTAAAGAAAATAAAAAATATATCAAAGATAATTTTGAAGATTTTAGCAGGGAAGAAAAAAGAGAAATAAAAGAGTTATTCCAAAAAAAAGAAAGTTTTTCTAAATTTTTTAAAGATTCATTAGTAATTTTTAAAGATTATTTTATTCCTACCGAATCAAATGATAATCGTCCTAAGATTCTTCGCCCTAAACAATTAACAATCATTGCCTTTTTTTTACTTGTACTTAAAGTTTCCCTGGCCTTATATATATTTACTATTTATCAGGAAAAAGCAGAGATGTCAGTGGCAATGGTTGATCAAGTTTTAATACTTACTAATGAATCTAGGGTTGCTAATGGGGCCCCAGCCTTGAGATTAAATGTATACTTAAGTCAGGCAGCCCAGACAAAAGCGGAGGACATGCTGATAAATGATTATTTTTCCCATACTAGTCCCGATGGACGCAAACCTTGGAACTTTGTTAATCGTAGTGATTATCCTTATATGCTGGTAGGCGAAAATTTAGCCATGAACTTTATTACGAGCAGTGATGTTCATACCGCTTTAATGGCCTCGGCTTCACATAAAAAAAATATTTTAAATGAAAAATATACTGATATTGGTATATATATTGCTAGTGGTAAAATTAATGGTCAGGAAACAAATGTACTAGTAGAAATTTTTGCTTATAAAAAGCAACCTTTAGAGCCTGAGCCCCAAATAACCCCAGACATTATTGAGGATCAGGTTGTAACGGATGTTGTGGCCTCAACCGTAACTCCTCCAACTCCAACTCCAACTCCAACTCCAACTCCAACTGTAACTCCTGTAGCCAGGGTTGGAAAAGAGAGTCCTAATGTTTCCATACTTGGTTTAAGTGGCTCTAAAACTGAGGAAATTGAAGTTAAACCTGAAACTGAAACCGAAGAAGTTGCAATCTTAAACTTGACTGAAAGTCAGTCCCAAGAAGATTCATTAGTAACTGCTTTTGAGCCTATTTATATTGAGGGTATTGAAGAGATTGAGGAAATTAAAGATATTGAGGAAAATAAAGAGATTGAGGAGATTAAGGAGATTTCCCAGGTTATTGAAAGTTATTACGACGATTATATCGAATCGGAATCAGTTTTAGCAACTGAGCCGGTACTAGTTGATCTTAATAAAGAAAATGGTGTAGATAAGGCTGCTAGAAAGATGAATATCGCAAAATTGGTTTATGCGACGTTTTTATTAGTGTTAATTATTTTATTGATAATTAGTATTTTAGTGCGTATTAGAGTTCAGCATAAATCTGTAATTTTCCAAACTATTTTACTTTTAATATTGATAGCCACCCTTGTTTTATTTGATTTTGACTTTATGGTACAATTAAGAAATGCGGCTGGTAATGTTATCCTCTTTTAAATAAGATTAAAATTTAATATAAAAATATGTCTTTACTTGAAAAATTAAGTGAAAAGAAGGCTGAAAAAAAACAACGTGAAAAAGAAGCGGAAAAAAATACTAAACTGCAAACAATGGAGGAAATTAATGCAGAAATCACAAAAATTCAAACTAAAAAACAAAGAATTACTACTCTCAAGGAAGCCTTGAGAAGTAATTACAGTGGAGGTGGCGAAGCTAAAAGAAAGTTAGATAATTTTAAAAACAAAAAAGCAACTTTAAAAGGTGCCTACGAAGAAAATAAGGATATTCTTGAGGATGAGGGGATAGAAAATTTTGAAGAAATGTTAGAAGCTAATGCTAATGAGCCGGAAGTAAGACAATACCGCCAAGCTGCTGGTCGTGGCCCAGCTAAAGAAAATGGGGAAGCCGGTGAAACTGGAGAACTTCATCAAGCAGTTGGAACTTTAGCGCAAATAAAAAAAGATCTTCAAGCGGAAATGCCGATAGATGAACTGACTAAAAAGCCGGAAATTAAACTTTATTTTTCTGCCACAGTTAAAGAGGGGGAAAAAATGAATAATCGTGAGAAAAGTTTTTTACAAGTTGAAGAATATTTAAAAACTTTAGATACCGAAATCGATGAACTAAACAAGAAAAAAGAAGAGGTTTATTTAACAACCCCTGAAGGAAAAAAAGAGGAACTCTTAAAAATAGATGACCCTAAGAATAAACTTCGAGCAGTTGATTTTAATAAAGTAGATAACTTTTATTTTGAGAGTAGGGTCTGTCAATTATCTGAAAAAATTGGCGTTGAAACAATTAAAGAAGTTTATGATGATGAGCTAAAAAATAGATTAAACTCAATCGCTTGGGACAATAAAAGTTTAAAAAATCGAGATTCTTATAATAATAAAAGCCCAGAACAATTAGCGATTGAAAATTATCCAGCTTTAAAAAAACTTAATGATTTAAGTTATAATTATGAAGACCTTAATAAATTTAATAAATTACACAAGGAGACATTAGATCATTTAGAAAAAATCTTAACAGAAAATGAAAGTGTCTATAATCGTATAAATCAATATGGTCTTTATGCGAGAGGGAGTAATAGTTATAACACCAAGCAAGGAGGAGGCTGGAGTGATAAGCGAATTGTCGCTGAGAACTATTTACAACATGCGGCTTCAATGGCAGCTGAATTAGGTGATTATGATAATTTAACTAAGAGCTTTGAAATTAGCGCTCAAAAAGCGTCTAACAAAGATTTTACTAGTAATAATAGAGATAGAATTAGTTCCCCGGAATATTTTCAGGCAAAATTTGTTAAATTTAACAAGTTTTTAGAGTATATAAAAAATAATACTGATAAAAACACGGTATTCGTTGATAACTCACATGAAAACACGGTATTTGTTGATAGCTCAAAAAAAGAAACTTCCATACTATCACGTGTTAAACGTGACAAAGAGCTACGTGAAGAAATTGGTTTAACAAAAGAAATCCCATCACCAAATCTAGATGTCCCTGCTGAGTTTATTAATAGAAACGGCGGTTTTTATGAATCTTTATCAAAAGCAAGAGGATTCAATGATGTTTGGGAGAAAGAAAAAAAGAAATTAGCGGAAATTAGTGCGGCTGCCGTTGATTCTCGCTTTGCCCAGGATTGGGAAAGATATTTTTCAGAAAAACATCGAGATTTATTAACTTTAGCTGGTTATAGAAAAAAACTGGCCATGGAAATTGAGTATTCTCTAAAAAATCTAAAAAACAGTGAATTACTTAATACTCCGGAATTTGCAAATCGTAAAATTAGGCTTAATATAAAACAGAGCGGATATAGCAGCGGATTTAATGATACTATAATTAAGGATTTAAGTGCGGATGAAGAATATAAAAGAATATCTGAAGCCGGAAAGCCTATTAAAGCCGCTATTGAAGAATATGCTAATAATAAAAAAACTGAAAGAGATAAAGCCGCAGGATCTTTAAAAAGACAAATAATTGCTTTCGGCCGAGAAGGAAAATTAAAAACTCTTAATGATCAGTGGCAAGTTTTTGAAGATTTTAAAAATGATAAGCCCCTTAATGAAGCAAATTTAAAAAGTCTTGGAATAACTGAAGAAGAAATTGCTGAAATGAAAGACCACCGCCAGAAGAAAAATGATAATGATGCTGAATATAAAAAATACGATCAGACTCGTTTAAATTTTTTACACGCCTCAAGCGTTAAAAGTTTCTTTCTTCCTTTTAAGTCTGGCGATATTTTAGACGGTCAGGAGATGAAAATTGAAGAACTACCTGCTCGTTTAGAAGCAAGACTTAATGAGCTGAAGATTGAACAATCAAGCCTCCCGGAATCAGAAGTAGCAATTATCGCCGAAAGAGATCGGGCGGTAGAAGAAGTAAAGAGTGCTACCGATAAATTTCAGAAAGTGATGATAAATAATGCTGAAGTATTGAGGAAGTATCGATCTTAGCTTATTAATGAGTCAAAAAAAGATTTAATTTATTTCAAATATCTTAGAAAAAACATCTAAAATTTAGATGTTTTTTTGTAATAATTTAGATAATTATACGGCTTAAATAATGTAGGGCGTTTATGTGGTGGCTATATTAGCCTACTCTATAAAATGCTCATAAAGATATACTCTCAGCAATATATAAGAAGATTGTTATGAGGGTAAACCCTATGAGTGCAGACGCTTCGCACCCCCGCCGAGATGTCTGTACACCTCTGTGGGGTTATTAAAAGCTAATTTACTAATATTAATAATATGGATAATCAAAACGCAAAACAAAACAATGGAAATGAAAATGGAAAGGACAAGGAAGCTTTAGAGTTAGAACGAAAATCAGCTGAAGCTAAAAGAATGGCAGCTAGAGATCGTGAAAAACAAGCAGGTAAATAATATTTTAATGTTTACCAAAACTATGAAAAAAAATATAAATGAGGGTGATGAAAAGTCGGGGGCGATGAAATTATTGATTTTTGGCGCTAGTTTAGGCGGCTTAGCAGCCGCTTATTTCTTTTTAAGCCCTAAACATAAGAAAAACTTAGAAAACGCTAAATCTTGGGTTATTAAAATGAAGGGCGATGTAGTGGAAAAAATTGAGCAAGCTCGTGAGATTACTGAAGTTGCTTATAATAAAATTATTGACGCTGTGGCTCTTAAATATGAAAAAGAGCTCAAGTCTAATCCGGAAGAAGTAAAAGCTTTGGCCGATGATTTGAAAAAAGACTGGGAGGCTATTAGTCGTTCTGCAAAAGCCAAGAAAACCGAGACGGCAAAAAAAGAATCTAAGAAAACTAAAAAAGGAAACTTATAAAAAAATATAAAGTTTTTTAGCTCGATTTTTTTCTAATTTCATGTTATAAATAATATATTATTAATCTAATATTTATCTAAATGAATCGTACTAAATTTACTTTGTTATTTGTCGTTATTATCTTTTTAATTATAATAGCCGTCTTTTTTTATGGTCGCTATCAGGGTAAAACCGTGGCCTTACTTGAAGATAGGCCTTCAATTGTTAATTCCCAGGGTATTTTAGAGCGGATTACTGATCAATATTTTTTAGTTACTAAAACCGTGTTTATAAATAGTAAGGTTGAAATTGAGACGCCAAAAAATAACGATTGGACTGATTTATTTACCGGCAAGAAGCTGACTGTCCTTGGGCTTATTCGAGTTGATGTCGGAGTTGATATGAAAAATATGCGTCCCGAAAATATTGTAGTTGATTCTCAAAAAAAGATTGTTACAATTAGTTTACCACATGCTGATATTTTAGATTCATCTCTTTCTGGACAACTTGATATTGTTGCCGATAAATCAATTGCGGAAAAATTAAAAAGCCTTTTGAAAAATACTAATAATGAGGATTATAATTTAGCCCTCGAAACTTTAATTTCTAGTGCTAATAGTCAAGTAACGGCTGATGAGAGCATTTTTAATGAGGCTAGGGAAGATTCAGCTAAAGTAATTAACCTGATAGTATCTGGTATGCTTAAAGATTATCAAATTGTTATTGAATAAGAAATTCGATCTTATTTACTACCCTTAATTAGTCTGACGATCCAGATAAGAACTATCGCTCCGCCTAAGGCGACAAGAAAACTATAAAGATTAAAACCACCAACTCCGCCCTCACCAAGTAGACTCATTATCCAGCCGCCAAGGACAGCGCCAACAATTCCAACGACAATATTTAAGATAATGCCTTGCTGGGCGTTAGTTTTCATAATCATAGAAGCAATCCAACCGACTAAGCCGCCAAATATTATCCAAAGAATGATTCCCATATATTTATTGTTAAGTTAATTAATTATATTTTACTCTTCTTCATTTAATTTTGTAGCCGCTTCGCGAGTGGACACAGTTTTACTCATGAAAAATATTTTAACTATTCCCCAGGCGACAAGAGCATATATTAACATCGCGAAAATCGTAGTCCATTCAAAGACGCTTCATTCAATTCTTGAACTCGCAAACACATTAAGAAAGGGAGCGGCAAAAGGGTAGCTAAGAGTATAAATAAAATTACTGAAACCAGCTGAAGGATTGGCGGCTAATAATTTTAAAAGAAAACGAAGCGCGAGAAGCGTCTCAATAACTCCAAGAATATACCAAGTAATTTGCGTGCCAAGATATAAAGGCTTAGTTGTTGGTGAATTGGATGCATCCATATATTTTTTTATTAGATTATTAAATTATTTTTTAAGACCATTTATTTCTTTTTCCAATTTTTTCATATATTTTTCGAGTTTTTTTGTTTGGGAAGTAAATTTTTCTTCAAGCTTAAAAGTATGACTGGCTAAAGTATCGGCAATTTGTATCATTTCCGTTATGTCTTCTATTGCTAGTAAAATAATTGAAGGAAATTTTTGTGCTTCTAAATCCTCTTTGTTAAAATGAATTTGACGAGCATTTAAAATCATAACCTTGCGTCCAATAATGGGAAAATTATGAGCAACTTCAAAACCTTTAAAAAATGTATTTTTTGGTAAAATATTTTCAAGTAATCTTTTTAAATCTGGAATATTCCATTGACCATTGCCAAGTTTATAGACAATTTTATTTTCGGTATCTTTTGGCTCAACTTGAAAATTATTATAAAAAGGAGTGTTAGCTGTTAAAACACGAAAGTCTTTATCAAGAATAAGCACCGGCTCTCTAACTACGTCAACTACGGTTTTGATATAGATCCAACTATCTTCCCAAGAACGTTCAAAAAAATTTTCATAAGAAACATCTTTATTTTTTTTATTGAAAGCTCTTTTTTTATTGGATTTTTTGTAGTTTTTTTCATAATTTTTTAATTGAGATAGCTGGTTGTATTAGTTATTATTATAGTAATAGTATTACAGCAACAGTATCTTCGGTCAAGGCACTTAGTGCAAAACAATCGCCTTGAAGTACTTCAAGGCGATTGTTAAGTCTCTATTTAACAATAATAGTACCAGTTAACCCAGTATTATCGCTAGAATAGTAATGATAGGTTCCAACAGTGTTAAATACACTGTCGTAGGTTCTGCCGGTAGCTATTTCGCCAAAGCTAAAATTATTAGGCGAGATAACTGTCTTCGCGGAGTTCGTGTAATTTGTCCAAGTAATAGTAGCGCCCTTGTTTACGGTTAAATTAATTGGATCAAAACCGGAATTAATAATACTAACATTGCCGGAATCAATAATATTAACATTGTCAGAATTAATCATGCTAACATTTTCATAATTAGAAACAGAAATTTTAGCTAAATTCATATTAGTTATCCCTAAGCTTAAACTCTGCATCAATTTTAAACCCTGATATGGTCTGCTGAGATAATGCATTTTTAAATCAACGGGATTGACATAATAAGCTTCCCCTAATCCTTGAACTTTAAGTAAAATTCTTCCCGAGAGTCTAAGAGGAGCTTTACCATTAAAAGAATCAAAATCGTTATTAGATATACCTAATCCTAATTCTTTCATAATACTTAAAACATCAGAAGATTCTTTAAGAGGATAACGTTTTTGATTTACTGGATTTACATACCAGGTTTCTCCATTTGATTCTACTGCCAATAAAACTCGGCCACTTAACTTTGAGTCTAAATTATTAGCTTTAGTAAAATTTGGCAAGGAAGACATGCCAAGAACAATCATTATTGCAAGTGTCCCTAGGAAAAATAATTTTTTCATATTTTTATTTTTAAATTAATTAATAGTTTTTTTTATTCTCGTTAATTGTGCCGTTGCTTGAGCAAAATTATTACACTCAGCTATATACTAGCCATATAATTAAAATAGGCTATAATATAAGGCCGGTATTTTGTTCTTTTAGAAATTGATTCGTAATATTTTTTTGTAATTAGTTTTGCTAAAAATCATTACTTTCTTCTTAGGATATAGACGAGAATCAATTTTAATATCTAGCGCTGTAATAATTATGTAATATAAAGGAGTCGCCCTCGGCTTATTATTGCAGACTAAAACTATGACGCAGAAAAAAGAGACAAAAAAGCAGGAAATATTATCTGTGGCACACGAAAATTACGGCAAAAAGCTTAATTCTTATGCGTTTTTCAGGGTGAGTAATAGGGCGATTAGCGAAGATCTCGTTCAGGACACTTTTAGAAAAACTTGGACTTATCTCCTTAAGGGGGGGAAAATTGATGTGATGAAAAACTTTCTTTATCATGTCTTAAAGGGACTTATTATTGATGAATATAGGAAGAGCAAATCAAGTTCTTTGGATATTTTAATGGAAAAAGGTTTTGAGCCAAGAGAGGATAATTCCCAACGTTTAATTGATTTTTTAGATGGTAAGCGGGCAATTCTTCTGATTTCCCAATTACCAGAAAAATACCAAAAAATAATGCGGATGCGCTATGTTCAGGATCTTTCGCTTCAGGAAATGTCTCTTGTAACTGGAGAATCGAAAAAAACTCTCGCCGTCCAAGTTCATAGGGGCCTTAAGAAGCTTAGGGAGATTTATGATAGGTAGAGTGTTGATTGCAGGGCCCACATTGTTTACTTTGTTATTAAAAATTGATATAATTACATATATTAATCTTAAAAAGAAAGGAGGATTAGATGTTTACTCATCCGGATGAATTGGAAAATTTAAACGAAGCTAAATTGGCAAGGTATTTGTCTCCAGAAGATTTTGAAAATATGCAAAAAGCTAAAAATGAGGCTTTTATAAAAGTTATTCAATCTATTACAGCATTTATTAGAAAAATTTTCAAAAATAAAACTGCGTAAAAAATTATTCATTTTTAAAGGTTGCCTATTAAGGTGGCTTTTTAACTAGCTTGAGTTTTATTATCCCTTAAATTCTAATCCAAAGTGCAACATCGCCAGATAACTAAACAGAATTAAATACTTCGGTCGGTGTTAAATATTTAAGTCTTTTTCTGGGTCGATGATTGAGTAAATCTTCGACTCTTTTTAAATCCTCTAAATTAAGATTAGCAAAAGCAGATTTTTTAGGAAAGAACTGCCTGATTAAGCCGTTACAGTTTTCGTTAGTCCCACGTTCCCAAGAGTGATGGGGATAGGCAAAATAAATATCTAGATTCAGATGTCGTTCGGTCAGTTCGTAATCAGAAAAAGTAAATCCGTTGTCGTAAGTTATGAAATATTTTTTGTGGTTCGGTATTTTTTTAAATCGATTTTCAGTGACTAGTCTTGTTTCTTTAGCGGTGGATTTTTCGAGTTTGTCGAGTAACAAATAACCACTGCGACGTTCTACATGGGTCAGAAGTTGTTTCACTTTTTCTTTGCCCACAATAGTATCGCCTTCCCAGTCACCAATTCTAGATCGAAGATCAATTACTACTGGCCTAGCATCAATTCGTTTCTTCTTGGCCTCTTCACGGCGTTTAATGCGAATAATGGTGCCGTGTTTGCGGCGGTATTTACATTTTTGGTGGCGCAAATATTTAACTAGCTCAGGATGAGTTGTGTAAATGAAGTCGTAGATTGAATCTTTACCGAGGTGTAGCTTCTTATTTTTTGGCAATTTCTTTTTTTGGCACTTTAGCGCTCAACAAAACGGATATCTCATTTCGCTGAAATGGTTTAAAATGGGAATAAGACATATTGGCTTAGGTTATATAATTATTGGCTTAATTATTATACACCGACCAATATGTTTTGTTTTAGCCAGTTATTTAGGCTATGTTGCACTTGGGGTCAGAATTCACCGCGTTACAATTGACTTTTTAAAAGTAATATGCTCTAATATATATATTACATATTGTACTTTAAAAACAATAAAAAAAACAAAAAAACTTGATGAAAGCAACAATTGACTTAAACGGCTTGAGAGCCTATGTGGCTTTCGTCGTTGTAATTTTTGGCAGCATGTTTTTATCTTGCTGCGAAGATCCTCTGATACCAGAGGAGATCCCCCCTATTGTTACCCCAACGATAATAACGAATACTGTGAGCGCAATTAGTTCTGCGTCACCGGTAATCGTAGAAGTTTCTGCCTTTATTAAAGATAATGGCGGAGCCCCACTTGTAGAAGCGGGAATTTGCTGGAGTAGTAATAGTAGCTCCCCAAATATTGGAGGTGAAAAGGTTATATTTGATATAACTAAGAACGAGCTTGGAGCTTTTAGTGCTCAGTTCAGTGATCTTGAGTTAGGGATTGTTTATCGCTTTAAAGCTTATGCTGTTAATAAAATTGGCGTTGCTTATGGCGAAGAGAAAATCTTCTACTTATCTCCCCGCATATATAAATATGCAGAAGCTTGGCCTGGCGAAGCAGAGAATATAACCCTGACTTCAGCCACCTTAGTAGCATTCGTGGTTCCCAGGGAAGATGAGACTGAGCTTGTATTTGAGTTCGCGCCTGCTAAGAATAGCGTGGTATTTTCTCAAATACCAGTAACAGGAAAGTTTTCCGGTTATGATACTGTCCGTGTTTCTGTTGAGGTTAATAAATTAAATCCAGCAGAACAATATTATTTCCGTCTTAAGGCAATTAATCCTGGACGTGAAACCGTGAGTGTGGAAAAATCTTTTGAGACTTACGTGGTTGCTGATTATGATGGCAATCTCTATAAACAAGTCAAAATTGGTAATCAAATTTGGCTCACTAGTAATTTAAAAACTACTCATTACGCTAATGGTGATCCAATTCCGAATGTCAAGGATAAAAAAGCTTGGTCGGAGACGAAAGAGGGAGCTTATGTCTGGTATAATAACGATGAAAGTTATGCTGAGGACTACGGTGCTCTTTATAATTTCTATGTCGGCGTTGATGAGCGCGAGCTTATTCCCGGCTGGCATGTTCCTACTTTTGAGGAATGTGATGAGTTATATTCAATGTACCGCGGTTATTATATGCCGGCTTTAATTGAAAAAAGTTTTTGGACTTGGCAGCCTGAACTTTGGGAAAACGTCCCGCCACACCCAGAATCACTTTTTAATTCCTCTGGCTTTTCTGCACGTCCGGGGGGAGCTTTCAGTATTCCTAATCAAGCGGAAAATCATGATGATTATTTTTTTACTGAATTAGGAAATTGGGCTTGTTTTTGGTCTAGTTCTAAATTCGGTCCAGGAGCTGAGTATCTTGGCATTTCAAATCGAATAGCAAAATTACCTATAACAGGATTAAATAATGGTTTATCCGTTAGGGTAATTAAAAATTACTAAAAGATGCTTGTAAGAGCATCGTTAAAAGATGCTTGTAAGAGCATCTTTTTTTCTTTCTTGTTGCTTTTTTTCTTTCTTGTTGCTTTTGTTCTTTCTTGTTGCTTTTGTTCTTTCTTGTTGCTTCTTTTCTTTAGTGTTATAATATTAATATATTTACTAGAATATATTTTTATGTTATTTTTGAAAAAGTTAAGGAAAAAAATTGGTGGAAATTTATTTATTTTTTTGATTTTTTTAGTTTTATTAGTTATTCCTGTTATTGTTATAGGAATTGATAACCAGGATACTGGTTATAGTATAGGTAGAAATACAAGCAAGATTTTAAGTGGACTTACAAACGCGGGTGACACTATTGATAAGCGTTGTATTATTAATAATGATGCAAGTAGGGATTTTTTTATTCCAACTAAATCAGCTAATGAATGGTTAAAATTTAAGCTTAATAAACCTACTAGCGTAACGGTTTATGATAGTTGTTGTGGTGATGATGTTTGCAATGGCTCGGAAACCTGCACTACTTGCGCAACTGACTGTGGCGCTTGTCCAGCTTGTTACAGTTCTGGTGATTGTGGTTCAGTTGGCTCGGAATGGAGTGGTACATGGGTTTGTTCGGGACAAACAATTCGCGGTTATAAGTATAGTTACAGCTGTGTTAGTGGTAATTGTGTCCTTAATTCAACTCTTACTGATTATAAAGTTTGTGGCGGCGGTGAAAATAGTCGCTGCTTATCTGGTAATTTTGCTTGTCAGAGTTATTGTTCTGACTGGAGTGATAATGATGGTGATAGTTATATAGACGGCAAAGATACTGATTGTGGCGGCTGCGGCGGCTTAGAATGTACTTGGTATGGACAGAGTTCTTGTAGTGAGACATCTAACTGCTTTATTAATGGCGTTACTAATGCTATTGGCCAAGTCTCCGTCTCTAATACCTGGCAATGCCCTTATGGAGGAACATTTTATGCAGCTTTTGGCGGATCCTGTGGCTCTTCATGTTATTATTCTAACCCAGCTGGAGCTTATGTAAGCGTATCTTCTTCCTATAACTGTTCTAACGGTTTTGGCGTTAATCTTATTGTTTGTCCAGAAGGTTCATATAATCCACCTGGAGGAGGAGCGTCTTGCAGTGTTTGCCCGTTAGGTACTCACAGTAATGGCACGGGGGCAAATTCATGCACTCAATGTGCAGCGGGTTATTATTGTCCCCGTGGTGTACAAATCCCTTGTCCTAGTGGAACAACATCCAATCCTGGGGCAGCTAGTTGTTATACAACGGGAACATAATTTATTAATTAGCGCGACTTTTTAGTGATAAAAAGATATAAAAAATAGGCTTAGGCCTATTTTTTGTAATAGCTTCAACTTTACTTCAATTATTGTTATAATATCCAAATAATACTAAATATGGGATCAAAGTATAAATTAAAAGAAACTCTTCGTTTAAGCCTTTCTTTAGCTAAGGCTACTTTTAGATTAAGAATAGAGGGCAGTTATTTGGGTATTCTTTGGTATTTACTTAATCCTTTATTTTTATTTTTAGTTTTCATGATGATTAGGCAAAGCTCCTCTTTAGCTACTGGAGTTATGTTTTATCCGCTTTATCTTTTTTTAGGTATCGCTGCCTTTAACTTTTTTAGAGCAACTATATCCGCTGCCATTGCTTCAATTAGTAATAACCCTAATTACATCAAATCAACCAATATGGTTTCCCCGGAATCTTTAGTTGGCGCCGCCGTATTGCAACATATTTTTGCCCATCTTTTTGAATTTCTGATAATTAGCTTTCTCGTTTTTTATTTTTCTTTGTCAGCCGTTGGACTTTTTTATTATCTCTTAGCTTTTTCTTGTTTTATTATTATGGTTATCGGTTTAGCTCTAATTTTCGCTATAGTCGGTGTTTATGTTAGTGATTTAGAAAATGTTTGGGCGATTGTTTCTCAATTATTGCTTTTAGGAACACCAATTTTTTATAGTGCTAGTTCTAATAGTTTGATTTATAAACTTAATTTTTTTAACCCTCTTTTTTATTTTTTAGAAACTTCTAGGTCATTATTAATTTACGGTCGTTTACCTGAAACTAATATCCTTCTAATCTTTTTAATCAGCGCCCCCCTTATTTTTTTCTTAGGAGTTTTTGTTTTTAAGCGTTATAAATATAAAATGGCCGAATTAATTTGATTATGCAAAATCAAGAATTATCAAAAATTAAAGTTATTAATATTTCTAAAAAATTTAATATTGGTTATCGTAAAAGCGATAGCGCCTTGGCCAAATTTTTAGCTTATTTTTCAACGCGTGAGAATAAGAGATCTATTCAGGTATTAGATAATGTTTCCTTGCAAGTTTCTGCGGGAGAAAATGTTGGCTTAATTGGTGGTAATGGCTCAGGCAAAAGTACATTACTCAGAATTATTGCCGGTATTTATCAAGCGGATTCCGGTTCTCTTCAAGTTGCTCCCAATGTTATTTATATGAATGGGTTTGGCTTTGGTTTGAAGCCAAAATTAACAATGCGTGAAAACGTTTTTTTAACAGGCGCAATTATGGGCCTAAGCGTTTCTGAAATAAAAAAAAGATTACCAGAAATAGTATCTTTTTCTGGACTAGAAGAATTTGTTGATACTAAAATATATCAGTTTTCTAGCGGTATGCTTAATCGGCTTTCTTTTTCTACCATAACGCATTGCTTACAACAAAAAGTTCCGGATATTATTTTGTTAGATGAAGTTTTTAGTGCTGGTGGTGATGCAAGTTTCCAAGATAAAGCGATTGGTAAAATGGAAGAGTTTTTGCGCCGCGGCTCGGCGGTGATTTTAGTAAGTCATGAGTTGGGATTTATTAGAAAATACTGTAATCGAGCGATTTTATTAGAGAAAGGGAAGATTAAAATATTTGGTGAAACTTCTGAAGTGATAGCAACTTATTTATCAAACAATGACAGTTTTAAGAGCTAAGAAATTTTTTTATCTTATCTTTTAAATTTAGAGGCGATAATTCCCGCTTTCCAGGCAGCGTCGGCACTGATTATAAAAAGAGATTTTCGTGGTGATAATATTATTTGCCATAGAGCCCAGGGTAGAAAAAATATAAAATTACGCCAATTGACCGAAGCTGCGCTTGGGTCATTTTTAAATAGCTCGCGGAACTCTCTATCTTTCTGCCATTTTTTATGGATTAAAGCGGCCGATTTACCACGAGAAAATTGAGTTTTTATTAATTTTTTTAAAGAGCTGTCATGATAATGTTTAACTTTCAATTTTGATAGGAACAAAATTTTTACTCCATTTTTTTTTAAATTTATAAACAAGTCCCAGTCCTCATAACTATTTAAAAGGGAGTCAAATTTTATTTTTTTTAAAATCTCTGCCTTGATGGCAAAATTCTTAGTATCAAGATGTTCAATGTATGGTCCAGATATTTTCTTTTGAATATAAGTCCAGTCTTCCTCTTGCCTTATTCTGGACCAGTAATTATTAATTGCATCAGATTCAAAGCCCATAGTTGCCTCGGCTTCTCCAGTTATTATCGGCCCAACTAATTTTTCTAACCAGTCAGAAGGGGCAAGGCAGTCTGCATCTATCATAGCGATTATGTCTCCTTTAGCTTTTTCTATACCAGCATTGCGGGCGCTTCCTCTTCCTATTTTAGATTCAAAATAATAATTTATGTTTTTAAATTTTTCGGCACAACTAAGAATAGACTTTTTGGTCTCATCGCTTGAATTATTATCAATACAAATAATTTCTATTTCATAATTAAGAGCTTTATCTTTTATTTTTTGTTCGGCTACCGATAAAAGACAAGAAACTATTAATCGCTCCTCGTTTCTAACCGGAATTATTATAGAAATTTTATGTTTTCTTTGTTCCTTTTCCTGAGTCATGAATTATTTTTTTTATTTTTGTTATAAAAACATTAGTACTAAAATCTTCGGCTCTTAGCCGGCAGGCAGACTGATAAAAACTAGGATTATTTTCGAGATTATTTTCTATTTCAGTTATAGCCTTAACTATCGTCTGAGGCTCTAAAGAAGAGAGAAGAATTCCAGTTTTTCTATCTAAAACGGACTCCTTGTAACCGCCTTCATTAGGAGCAATAACTGGTTTTCCCTGAGCCATAGCTTCAATAACGGTCATCCCAAAATCTTCGTTTTTCGCCGTAGTAATTAAGCCCTTGCAGTTAGCGTATAATTCTTTTAACTCATTATTTGAAAGCCAATGCTTAATCTCAACATTTTCTGGTTTAATTGATTTTAAAAATTTTTTATATTTTTCAAATTGATAGACGCCTTTTTCATAACTGCCAATAATAATTAATTTTTTATCAGGCATAGAAGCAAAAGCGGCTATTTGTTTTTCTATTCTTTTATGAGTAACTAGACGATTAACAGAAAGCCAATAATTTTCAGCTCCGTCTTTTTTCGCCCGCTCATTAATTTCTTCATAATTAAGGTCTGGGCCAAGGTCAATGGGCGGATAAATTACAGTTGCTTCTTGATAATAGTATTTTTTTATTCTATTTTTAGTATTTTCTGAATTACAAACCCAATGATCAATTTTTTTAGCATATTTTCTAGTTAACCAACGATTATAGCTAAGCCAAACTTTATAAATAGGTCTTTTCCAAAAACTAATTACCTGCTTACTAATGAAATCAGTAAAAGCCCAAAGTTCATTAAGCGGACTATGAGCATACCAAATGTTCGGATGATTATTTACTGCCCCTGACATTGCCCAATCACCAGCAATAATAAAAAAATCATAACGCCCACTAAGATTAAGACGTCTGAATTTAAAAAGAGCGAGCTGTTGTCGAAATGGCGCTTTTTTAGGAAGGCGACCGATAGAATTGATTCGTGGTCTAACATCACTAAACCCCATTTTTTCTATTTTCAAAAAATCGATGTTAGTTGTATAGATATCAGCCTCTAATTCGCGCGCTAAAGTTAAGGCGACTATTTCCGCACCACCAATATTGTCCATGAAATTGTGAAAGATTGCTATTTTCATTTTTCTTTAATACCTAAAATACTTAACATAAAAGCGGAAAAAAAAGTTTGAACGCCGAGAACTATTAGAGTTAAGGCGACAATAGAACTTTTTATTGCATTTAATGAACTAAAGCCAGAATTAATCCAATTAGCAAAAATTATTAAATATATTAATACGCCGATTAAAATCATAACAATCGCTAATGAGCCAGCTTTTTCTATGGTTATCTTTTTAAACCAAGACTCAATCAATTTATCTTTATCACCCAGATGATTAATAGCATAGATTTTAGAAAAAGCACTAAATATTATTAATTGATAGCCTAAAATAATCATTAAAGAAAAAAGAAATAATGGATGAACGTAAAGTTTGATACCAAAAATCTCCGGATTCTTGAAATAGAAAAATATCATCGCGCCAAAACCGATAGAGATTAGAGATAATCCGGGCACGAGAAAAAGTAATAGGGGTGAGTATAAAAGAATAAATCGCAGATGACGCCAACCGTCTGTCAAAGAATTTAGTTTTGATTTTCCCAGTCGGGGGCGATAAGCGATTGGGACTTCGCTAATTTTAAGATCTGCTTTCTTAGCTTTTATGATCATTTCCGAAGCGAATTCCATGCCGCCAGTTTTAAAATTAACTTTATTTAAAATATCAGTTCTAAAAGCGCGAGCACCACAGTGGATGTCATTTATTTTTATGTTAAATAATAATTTAACGAGGCGTGATAATATTGGGTTGCCAATATAACGATGCAGCCAGGTCATAGCTCCTTTCTTCATTGATCCGGAAAAACGATTTCCTATCACTAAATCATCTCCACCCTCTAGTTTATCAAGGAATTTATTAATTTCATAAAAATCATAAGATGAGTCAGCGTCGGCCATAAAAATATATTCGCCTTTTGCTTGTCTGAAGCCTTGTAAATAAGCGAGGCCATATCCTTCTTGTACTTCTTTAACTATAAGTAATTGAGCTAGTAAACATTTTTTACTTTCAGCTATTTCCGTAGTTTTATCGGAAGAATTATTATCAACAACAATAACCTCGGCGTCAAGATTATGTTTATTAATCGCGCCACTTATTTCTTCTAAGCAAGGTCCGATTGCCTCTTCTTCATTAAGACAAGGGATGATAATACTAATTTTTGGATGCATATTTATTTTGACTTTTTAAGGTTGGAATTTATAAAGATAAATATCTTCAGAACTTTTATCTAAGAAAATAAAATTAGGACAGTTAAATTTTGGCAGATAAACATATTTTATATTCATATCCTCGGCCACGGATTTTTTATAATCACAGTTACCATCACTGAAAAAATAATAAGGATGATAAAAGTTAGTTATTGTTGCCCCTTTAGCATGCATGGGGTAATTGTTTGTCGCTACACCTATAACTAAACCCTTCCATGGTTGAGATAAGAACCTGGTATTTTTAATATTTTGGAAGATTCTTAAATCATCCGGATGTAAATAGTGATTAGCGGGCGCATCAAAAGGAGCGACTACTTCGCCTAAGGCGGTTTCGTAAGTTAGTTTTATATGTTTCCAGGCACCATAACGAGTATAAAATATAGCGATTAGAGCGAACAAGAAAATTATTAAATTTTTTATCATTAGTGATGTAGACTCAGAGAATTCGTATTTTTTTAAGATTTGTTTACTTAATTCGTCTATCCCAAATCCAGCTGTGATTATTATTAGATAAGCAGTAATAACAGCGGTGCGAGCGTAATCAATGACTAAAAATTTAGGAGAAAAAGAATAAACTAGCCAATATACTAAACCGATTGCTAAGGGCGTAGCAAAATACCAAAGCTTTTTTTTCTTTATCACTGATAATCCAAAGAAAGCTAGAGGCAAAAGGATGACTGGAATTACTCGCCAGATTTCTCTTGAAGAAATGCCCCCTTCATTATTCGGTCGAATTAAGCTCTCAAAAAATAAATTAACTAAATCTTTAGCATTATCAACTTGAACCAGAAAAATTAAAGCGGCAATTACAATAATTCCCAGCAGAGTGCTTAGAATAATTTTTAAGAAATTTTTCCAGTTAAGATTTTTGTCACTTAAAAAATAGACAAGTAGGGCAGGGGCGATAAACATTATTAAAGGAGGATATAATAAAATTGAAAGTAGGCTGCTAACTATCGCAAGTTTATTTTTCTTAAGATTAAGAGCGATTAAAGCGGCTAGAAAAAAAATTGTGCCGCCGATAAAAGGAAAAAGATACCAGATGCCTGGTAATTTTGAGCTATTTATCACCCAAGGGAGAGAAAGCGCTGCTATTAGCGCCGGAAATTCTTTGACCTTAGCCGATTTGAGAAATAAATAGACAAGAAAACAGACTAGGAAACCAGAATAAACTGCTAAAATTGGAAAGCCAAAAATAGGTTGAATATTGATGATTAAAAATATTTGTGCTAGAAGGGCGAAAAACCCTACGAAAATATTGCGAAAATTATAGTGGTCAGGCCCATCTATTAAGGGATTAGTAGTTGGTAAGTTGTTATTGTTGATAGCGTAAGTAGTGAAAGCAACCCCGGCCCAATCGTCAGGGGAATAGGGATAAGGATAAAAAACATTAGCCACATCTTTATTTCCTTTTATTGTACTTACTTCTCCTGTGAAAAAATAATGAACCGAGAATAGTTCAAATAAAATAATAAGAGCCGCTAAAAAAGCAAAAATATTAAACTTTATTTTGAAATTAGCTTTATTTTTGTTTTTTATGGCCCAGTAAGCTATAGCGAGATTGGTTAATAAAACTAGGGATAAAATAATTGGATAATGGAAGAAATGAAAAAACTGGGCGAGAATACTAATAACAAGGTGGAGTAAGGTATTCGCCACTAAAATCGTGATAAAGCCCTCTTTTTTGTTTTTAAAATAAAAAATTAAAAAAAAGGGAAAAACTAGAAGAATTGTTCCAAATAGAGTCATATTGTTTTTTATCCTTAATTTAATTATATCATAGCAGCTAAATTATGTCTTTAAAAATCCTTGTTTTTTTTAGGTTTTTACCCTAAGATAAGCTTATAAGTAAATTTATTATGCTTGGCATTATTAGGGAAGCAAAAACAGAAAATTTTAAAAAACTGCCTGGTAGCTTTTGGGTTTTATCCGCTTTTTTCAATCCGACTAAAGTTCTTAGTAAGCGTGATAATTATCGTTGTTTTCGCGAAAATCTTGCTCGTCAAGGACTTAAACTCTTAACAGTTGAATGTGCTCTAAATGATAATGACTTTGAACTTGAGCCTGGAGACGCCGATAAACTCATTCAAGTTAGGAGTAATTCTGTGCTTTGGCATAAAGAAAGGCTTCTAAACATCGGTCTCAAAAATCTGCCAGCTGATTGTGATAAAATTGCCTGGCTTGATGCAGATATAATATTTCTTGATGATTCCTGGGCGCAAGAAGTCGCTGAGTTACTGGAAAAATATCATTTTGTTAAGCCATTTAACCAGGCTATTAGATTAGATAAAAAAGAAACAGCCTCAGTTTTATTAAATAATAATTTAAAGGAGCTGAATTTAGATAACCGCCCTCAATATAATAATAGTCAATATAGCGTTGACCAGAAAAATTTGATTATATATATGTCTGTTTTTGGTCTTTGTGCTCGTTTAGATATTATGCAAAAAATAGGTTTTTATGATTGCCTTATTATCGGTAGTGGCGACATGATAATCTCTGGCGCAATTTTAGGTGAAAAACCTTATCAAAATATTTTGCCACCAGCTCTTCAAAAAGATATAGAAAAATGGACTGCCAAAGCTTCTAATCGGGTTACTGACAAGGGAATAGCTTTTATTTCTAATAGCATCGTCCATCTATTTCATGGTCGCATGATAAATCGAAACTATTCTGACCGGATTAAGATTTTAAAGAAGAGAAAATTTGACCCTAATCAAGATCTGGAATTAAATGAGGATGAGTGTCTTGAGTGGGGCTCAAATAAAAAAAGGATGCATAGGCAGGTCTTTGGATATTTCAAAAATAGAAATGAAGACGACAAGCTTGTTAAGGGCATTAAAATATTTGTTTGGGAAAAATCTAGAATGTCATTAGTATATTTTGGTCGCTTTATTGAACGTCAAATAGGGTGCATTGGCATAAAATTGAAAAAAGATTTCCCTAAGCTTTATTATTTTTTGAAGAAAGTAATAAGTTGGCAAAAATAGATTTTTCTTGATAATATTTTTTATTACATTAACAACTAGTATTAATCTAAAAAATAAAAAAGTCATGGCAGAAAATAATGAAAAAATTGGACAAATGGCTGAAATTTTTCGGAAACATCGGACCCCAACAGAAATTAAAAAGTTAGATGATTTTTTTGAAAAAATTTTTGGCATTAATTGTGATAAACTCATCGGACACGAAGTGTCTTTGAGAAATGATGTAAAGGCAATACTTTCCCTAACTCCACCACTTCACTATACCGTTTAGAAACAAGTTGTGATCAAAAAGGTTGCGAAGTTAAAAATTGTTGATTTTGATTTTCAATCCCTAGGATATTCAAATGATTTTACCGTTGAGGTAGTTAGCCCACAGGTAGAATTAGAAAAGTTAACTATTGATATCGATGATTTTAAGAAGGCAATGATGGTTAATAAGCCAAATTGATAAATCGAATTTATTATTAAAAATTACTAATAAACCATCAAATTTGATAGTTTTTTAATTTTATCCGCCCATCACTTATTGACATCCATCATTTTATCCTATAAGATTATTGCATCAATGTTGCAGTTATGAATATAGAAATAATTTATCAAAACATTCGATCGCAGGGAGGAAGAATTACTAAAATCAGAGACGCTTTGATTAAAATAATGTTGGAGGATGATTGTTTAATTTCTTCCTCTAAGCTTTTGCTTTGTTTAAAAAAATCAAAACTAGAACCTAATCGTTCAACGATTTATCGTGAGCTCCAATTTTTAAGTAAAAATAATATTATCACTAAAAATATTATTGCTGGTAATAATTATTATGAAATAAACTTGCATCACAAGAATCTTGTTAATATCTCCTTAGGGTCTTGTAAAAAAAGAAAACAGAAATGTGTTAATAATAATTGTCATCATGAACTAAATAATAAACATCACCATCATCATCATTTAGTCTGCTTAGAATGTAATTCAATTATTAAAGTTGAAATGGAAAATCATTTAGAAAAGCAGGAACAAAAACTTGCTAAAAAAAATAAATTTAATATTGTTAATCATTCACTTGACTTTTATGGTTACTGCCAAAAATGCCAAGCTCAATTAAAACTATGAAAAAATTTTTGTTTATTATTTTAGTTGCTGTGATTTTAGTTGGAGGAATTTTTATAATTTCTCAAGAACTAGCTAAAGACAGGGACAAAGCCAAGGAAGTGAATGGAAATAATTTTGAAAAAATTTCAATTGTTAGCACTCTATTTCCAATTTATGACTTTGCTAAAGAAATTGGCGGCGACAAAGTTTCCGTTACCCTTCTTCTTCCGCCAGGACTTGAAGCTCATAGTTTTGAACCGAAGCCAAGTGATATTATTAAAATTAATAAAGCTGATATCTTTCTTTATAGTGGTGAACTTATGGAGCCTTGGGCTAGGGATATTAGTAGAGGTTTAAGTGGCGAAGTTAAAGTTATTGATACTAGTTTTGGTATTGAGATGATAGAAGAGCTAAAGCACGATGATGAAGATGATGAAGTAAATAAGGATGAACAAGAAGAATTATATAAAGAAGGGGAGGCGCAGGAACCATCTAAGAACGACCGTCAGCTAGATCCCCACATTTGGCTTGATTTTGATAATGCTAAAACTATAGCAACAACTATTGCTCAAGCTTTAATCCAAATTGATACGGAAAACGCTAGCTATTATCAAGCAAATTTAGAAAACTATCTCGCGAAATTAACTGCCCTTGATAATTCTTATCAAACGACGCTTGAAAATTGTGAAAGTCGGGAAATTATTTATGGTGGACATTATACTTTTGGTTATTTAGCCAAGCGCTATGATTTAAATTATCAATCCGCCCAAGGCTTCGCTCCTAACTCCGAACCTAGTGCAAATGATTTAATTTATTTGATTGAGGAAATTAAAGCGAATGATGTTAAATATGTTTTTTACGAAGAATTATTAAGTCCAAAAATTGCCGAGACTTTAGCTCGTGAAACCAAGACAAAATTATTATTACTAAACGCCGCCCATAATTTAAGTAAAGACGACTATCAAGCTGGTTTAACTTTTATTTTAATTATGGAAAATAATTTAGAAAATTTGAGTGTCGGGCTTAATTGTGAGTTAAAATAATATTGTGTTTAAAATAATTATGCCAACAATTATAACAATAAAGAACTTATCATTTAACTATGGTCAAACTGAAATCTTAAAAGATATTTCTTTTGCGGTTGAGTCAGGTGATTTTATTGGCTTAGCTGGACCAAATGGAGCTGGAAAGACAACTTTAATTAAAGTTATTCTTGGGCTTTTGCCAATTACAAAAGGTGAAATAGAACTTTTTGATAAACAACAAAAAAATTTTTCTGATTGGTCTAAAATTGGTTACTTACCTCAAAAATTAGCAACAATAAATTCTTTATTCCCGGCGACGGTTAACGAAGTTGTTGCCCTTGGTCTTTTATCAGGAAAAACTTTGCCAAAAAGAATAACAAAGAATGATCAGAAAAAAGTTGGGGCAATTTTAGAAGAATTAGGAATTAGTGATTTAAAAAAGAGAATGCTTTCCGAGCTTTCTGGTGGACAACAGCAAAAAGTTTTTTTAGCTCGCGCTCTTGTGTCTAGTCCAGAGATTTTGATTTTTGATGAGCCTTCAACCGCGCTTGATCCGGAATCAAGGGAATCTTTTTTTAAGTTAATTAAAAAATTAAACGAGAAAAAGGGAATTGCTATTCTTTTAATTACCCATGACACCAGTTATATCGGTAAATATGCTAATAAATTTCTTTATGTTGATAAGGAATTAATTTATTTTGGTAAGTTCTCTGATTTCTGCCGATCGGCGAAGATGAATTCTTATTTTGGTAAATATGAACAGCATATAATTTGTCATCAACACAACTAAGTCAATAAGACTAATATGGAATTTATTAATTTTTTACAATATTCATTTATTCAAAAGGCATTTTTTGCTGGAGCTTTTGTCGCAATTACTTGTTCCGCTCTTGGTTTATTTTTGGTTTTGAAAAAAATGTCTTTGATTGGTGACGGTTTATCGCATGTTAGTTTTGGAGCAATTGCTTTAGCGCTTTTTCTTGGATTTTATCCTTTTTATATGGCAATCCCTGTTGTGATGTTGGCCTCACTACTTATTTTAAAAATTAGCGAGAAAGCTAAAGTTTATGGCGACGCCGCGATTGGCATTGTTTCGGCTATTGGTATTGCTGGTGGGGTTATTTTAGCTAGCGTTTCTAAAGGTTTTAATGTTGATCTTTTTAGTTACCTTTTTGGTAATATTTTAGCGATTAGTAATATTGAAGTAATTTTATCCGTTATTCTTTCCCTTATCGTTTTATTAATAATTTATTTTTTCTATTGGGATTTATTTTCGGCGACTTTTGATGAGGAGTATGCGAAGACAACTGGAGTAAAGACTAATTCAATTAATACAATTATTACACTACTTACTGCCGTTACCGTGGTCTTGTCGGTTAAGATGGTTGGGGTTATGCTTGTGTCCGCTCTTTTGATTTTGCCAGCGGCGACCGCTCTTCAACTTTCCTCAAGTTTCAAAAAAGCAATTTTAATTGGTGGTTTAACAGCTTTAATTTCGGTTTTATTTGGAATTAGTTTTTCTTTTTTTCTTGACTTGCCAACTGGAGCGACCATTGTGATGGTTAATGCTTTATTTTTTGCTTTAGCGGTTTTTTATAAAAAAACTTTTACTTAAAAACCAGAGCCTTGCTATAAAAACTGGCACAAGTTAAGATATTATTAGCCCATAATAATAATTAGCGCCATGAAAAATTATTTTTCTTCTCAAAAACGACGGGAAATGATTGAATCTCTTTCTGATAGACGGAGCGATCCTTTTGTTATTCAAGAAGGGAAATTTGATTATAAAAATTTAAAAGACTCGGTTTATTATTCTGATTGGACCGAAGAGTCGTTTTTGCAAAATACTGGCAATAAAGAAGCTTTGAGTCATTCTTTTGACTACAATAATTTAAAATATTTTTTCTTAGTTTTTATTTTTGGATTTTTCTTACTTTTAGGGAGAGCTTTTTTATTACAAGTTTTAAAAAATGATCAGTATGCGCTTCTGGCCGAAGGCAATCGTTTGCGCTCAATTAATATTGAACCCAAGCGAGGTATTATTTATGATAAAGAGCTTCGTCCCTTAGTTAGAAATAGTGCAAATTTTGTTTTGTATTTAAGACCGATTGATTTGCCAAGAGACGAGCTTGAGCGCGATGCTCTTTTAAGAAAAATTGTCATTATTTCTTCCGGTAACCTTGAAGATACCGATGATCTTTACACCCTGGAGCCATCGGGCCTTGATTTAGTTGCTGATTTAGCCGGTTTTTATGAAATTAAAGAAAAACTTTCACGAGTTATAATTGGCTCCCTTGAATCATATCAACCATTATTTGTGGCTGATAAGCTTGATTATGAAACAGCCTTATTCATTAGTTTAAAAGCTAGTGATTGGCCCGGAGTTTTAGTTTCTAATAAGACTGGTCGTGAATATGTCATACCAACGACTGAAGCTGATAAAAGTTTTCAAATTTTAGGCGAGAGCTCTTTAGCTCATATACTTGGCTATACTGGGAAAATTAATGATAAAGAGCTTAAAGCTTATGGCTCAAATTATTCCTTAATTGATTATCTTGGCAAAACTGGGATTGAATATGTTTATGAATCTGACTTAAAGGGTTTAGCGGGTAAAAAAAATGTTGAAGTTGACGCTCTTGGTCGCCAGAAAAAAATTGTTAATGAAGTTCCGGTTCGTGATGGTTATAATGTGCGTTTAACTTTAGACTTAGATTTGCAACTTAAAGCCGAAGAAATATTAAAAGAATATTTAGATAAAAATAAAAAAACTAGAGCTTCTTTAGTTGCGATTGATCCTCGAGACGGTTCTATTTTAGCCCTTGTTTCTTTGCCGGCTTACAATAATAATTTATTTTCAGGTGGTATTAGTCAAACAAATTACGATGTCTTAATTAATAATTCAGACAGACCTCTACTTAATCGAGCGATTGCTGGAGAATTTCCGGCAGGCTCAACTGTTAAACCAATTTTTGCTGCTGGAGCCTTAGAGGAGAATTTAATTAATTCAGCGACTAGTTTTTTAAGCACGGGCGGAATTAGAATTAGCCAGTGGTTTTTTCCCGACTGGAAAGCTGGAGGGCACGGTAATGTCAATGTAAAAAATGCTTTAGCTTGGTCGGTCAATACTTTTTTCTATTATATTGGCGGAGGTTATGGCGATTTTAAGGGACTTGGATTAGATGGTTTAATAAAATATTCTAAGCTTTTTGGACTCGGTGAGAAAACTGGTGTTGATTTACCAGGGGAAGTTGCCGGTTTAGTTCCTAATCAAGAATGGAAAAGAGAGAGAGTTGATGAGCCCTGGTATATTGGTGATACTTATCATTTTTCTATTGGTCAGGGTTATCTTTTAGCCACGCCCATCCAGGTGGCAAATTATACGGCGGCTATTGCTAATGGTGGAACTTTATATGAGCCACATTTAGCCACCGAGATTTTTGTTGAGGGTGGCGAAATAATGAAAAAAATAGAACCAAAAATTATTCGTCAAAACTTTATTGCCAGTGATAAATTAAATATTGTGAGAGAGGGAATGAGAGATGCGGTTACTTATGGCAGCGCCCGCCTACTTGATTATTTACCTTTTTCTTCAGCTGGAAAAACAGGCACCGCTCAATGGTCTAGTGTTAAAAATACTCATGCTTGGTATATTGGTTTTGCCCCTTATGAAAATCCGGAAATTGCTTTTGCGATTTTAGTTGAAGAGGGCGGCGAGGGTAGTTCGGTTGCGACGCCGATTGCCTTTGACCTTTTAAAATGGTATTTTGAAGATTCCTTAGTTAATAATGAGAATTTATCTGAGTCAGAATAATTTAGATAAACTATATTTATATGGGCTTTGAACTAGACTTATCTTTACCACTACATCTTTCTATTCATTTTTTTATGGCGCTTTTAAGCGGTCTAGTTTTTGGGTTGATTTTTAAAAGAATTCGCCTTGGTTTAATTGCTGGAATTTTAGGGGGATTTTTAATTGATCTAGATCATGTTTTAGAATACTTTTTTGTTTTTGGTTTGAAATTTAATTTAACTGATTTTTTTAATGGTTTACAATTTTTAACTAGCGATAAAATTTGGCTTATTTTCCACGGCTATGAATACTTTCCACTTTTAATTTTTTTAGCTTATTTCTTAAGAAAAAAAGAGGCTTTTTCATTTTTTTTAATCACTTTAGCTTTCGCCGGTTTTGTTCATTTAATTTCTGATTCTTATATTAATAATTTCCCGCCAAAAAACTATTCAATTATTTATCGGGCCTCAAAAAATTTCTCGGCGCCAGAGCTTTTAAGTCCGGCGCAATGGGAGAGAAATTTAAAAGCTAAGGCTAAGTTGGGGATGGAATAATTAGCACTCTCTTGACACGACTGCTAACTCG
Organism: Candidatus Falkowiibacteriota bacterium; assembly: GCA_009995495.1. Lineage (GTDB taxonomy): Bacteria > Patescibacteriota > Patescibacteriia > Patescibacteriales > UBA12465 > UBA12465. The sequence goes on along the minus strand of JAACPL010000005.1, from coordinate 32,265 downwards.
CTCTATAATATAGTTGTAAGTCTTTTTTTAACTCTGATTTAAAATTAAAAAAAATGATTTCGGAACGAAAAAAAAATTTGCTAGAGATTATTATTAAGGAGTATTTGCAAACCGCGACTCCAGTTTCTTCTGGTTCTCTTGTTAAAAAATATAAACTTAATTTTTCTCCGGCAACAGTTAGAAATGAAATGATGGAGCTTGAGGAAGAAAGTTATATTTACCAACCGCACACCTCCGCTGGTCGCGTTCCGACTGAAGGTGCTTATAAACTTTTTTTAAGCGATTTGTCAGAGTCCACTAAAAATAAAAGTTTGAAAGATTCAGAGCTAAAGGTTTTAGAAACTTTATTTGCTCACGATGAAAGTTCTTATAAAAAAACCGCCAAGGCGATTGCCGAGCTTTCTAAATCGGCGGTCTTTTGGGCCTTTCATAAAAATGATCTTTACTATACCGGCTTATCAAATTTATTTAGCCAGCCAGAATTTAAGCAACTTGATATGGTTTGCGATTTTTCCGGGGTGATTGATAGGCTGGAAGAAATAATTGATGAATCCTTTGAAGATTTAGAAGATGGACGACAGGTTTTTATCGGTAGCGACAATCCTTTCGGAAATTTTTTAAGTACAGTTTTATTAAAATATAAAAATAATAAACAAGCAGGAATTTTTGGAATAATTGGACCGATGCGGATGGACTATGAAAAAAATTTGGCTTTAGTTGAGTTTATTAAAAACAAATTTAAATAATATTTATTAATGATTAAATATGAGTGAATTAAAAAAGGGAATTTATCGCCATTATAAAGGCGGAGAATATGAGCTTTTAGAAGAAGCTTTAGATGAGAAAAATAAAGAAGAAAAAGTTATTTATAGGTCCTTAAAAGATGAAAAAATTTGGGTAAGAGCGAAAAATAATTTTTTAGAGAAAGTTGAAGTTGAAAAAGAAAAAAAACCACGCTTTGAATTCTTACGAGAAGTTGAGGTTGCAAGTTCCGAGCAAAAATATTTACGCGCTTTAGCTGATTATCAAAATTTATTAAAACAGAGCGCTAAAGAGAGAACCGAGTTTGTAAAATTTGCCTTAGAAGATTTTCTTCATGATTTATTACCAGTTTACGACCATTTGAAATTATCGCTTAAAGGCTTAAGCGAGGAGGAAGGAAAAAGCGCTTGGGTTGAGGGAGTTCGCCATGTTTTAAAGCAATTCAAAAAAACTTTAGAAAATCGGGGAATTGAAGAAATAAAAACCGAGGGCGAGAAATTTAATCATGACGAAATGGAAGCGATTGCTGGCGAAGGCGAGAAAGTAAAATCAGAAGTTATGCCCGGATATAAATTGAATGGAAAAGTTATTCGGGTCGCTAAGGTGATTGTTGAATAGTTATTTGACGCCAGGAACTTGTTAATCAATGAGCCAAGAGCAGAAAACAATTTTTGAGCGACATTTGGCCGTCAGTGCCTAGGAGCGAGAAAATTAGTTTTCTGGCTTGGCCCGGACATAAAAGAAGTAATTTGGCTGGCGATTAAAAAGTAAATAAAATTAATTAAGCTCTTTTAACATCTACTTATTTAAATATAAGTTTTGTTAGAAGAAACATAAATCTATGTCACTTATAAAATGGACCCCGTTTTTTTCAGAATTTGACGACATGGAAGAAACAATGAATTCCATGTTGCCAACAGTTCGTGGAAAACAATTTGGCTTTACGCCAGCAATTGATATGTACGAAGACAAGGATAATATTATCGTTGAGACTCAACTCGGCGGAATAAATCCAGAAAATGTTGATATCTCAATTGAAAATAATGTTCTTTGTCTTAAGGGCGAGAGTGAAAAGAAGAGCGAGGTTGATGATAAAAATTATTATCGCAAAGAAATTCGTCGTGGCTCTTTTTATCGCTCAATCTCCTTACCAACTAAAGTTGATGGCGAAAGTGCCAAAGCGATAAACGAGGATGGGATTTTAAGAATTACTATCCCGAAAGCACCAGAAGTTAAACCAAAGACAATTAAAATTGAAACAAATAAGAAATAAAAATAAAATTAGGATGATTTTATTTTGGGCTCGTCTTCTATAAGGCGCGCCCAGAAATGGAATCATCCAGAAAATAATAATAATTTAAAAAACAAAAATATGGGAAAAATTTTAGGAATTGATTTGGGAACAACAAATTCTGCGATGGCAATCATGGAAGGCGGAGCTCCGAAAATCATTGAAAACATTGAAGGTAATAGAACAACTCCATCAACTGTCGCGATTTCAAAAGCTAATGAGAGAATTGTTGGCTCAGCTGCTAAAAGACAGGCGGTTATTAATCCGGAAAATACCGTTTATGCCGTTAAGCGTTTAATCGGTCGTAATTTTTCTGAAGATGAAGTGCAAAAAGATATTAAATCTTCGCCTTATAAAATTGTTCAAGCCGGTGAAGGAGTTAAAGTTAAATTAGGTGATAAGGAGTATAGTCCGCAAGAAGTTTCAGCGATGATTTTGTCAAAATTAAAAGCTGATGCTGAGGCGAAAATTGGTGAGAAAATTACTGAGGCAATTATTACCGTCCCCGCTTATTTTAACGATTCACAACGTCAGGCAACTAAGGATGCGGGAACAATTGCCGGCCTTGATGTTAAAAGAATTATTAATGAGCCAACGGCAGCGGCTTTAGCTTATGGCTTTGATAAAAAAGTTGGTCAACAGGTTGTAGTTTATGACTTAGGAGGCGGAACTTTTGATGTCTCCGTTTTGGATATTTCCGCTGATACCGTTGAGGTAAAAGCAACTAATGGCGATACTCACTTAGGCGGAGAAGATTTTGATCAAAGAATTATTGATTGGATAATTTCTGAGTTTAAAAAAGATCAAGGCATTGATTTATCAAAAGATTCACTTGCCCTACAAAGAATTAAAGAGTCGGCCGAGAAAGCCAAGATTGAATTATCAACTGCTCAAGAAACAGAAATCAATCAACCATTTATTACAACCGACGCTAATGGACCAAAACATTTAGTGATGAAGCTAAGTCGTTCTAAGCTTGAAGCTTTAGTTAGCGATTTAGTTGAAAAAACTTTAGAGCCATGTAAAAAATCTTTAGCTGATGCTGGTTTTAAAGTTAGCGATATTGAAGAAGTTATTTTAGTTGGTGGTATGACGAGAATGCCACTAGTTAAACAAAAGGTTAAAGAGTTTTTTGGTAAAGAGCCAAACTTAACCGTTAATCCAGACGAGGTTGTTGCTTTAGGCGCTGCGGTTCAAGCCGGAGTTTTGCAAGGTGATGTTAAGGATGTTTTATTACTAGACGTTACTCCTTTAACCCTTGGGATTGAAACTTTAGGCGGAGTTGCGACTCCTTTAATTGAAAGAAATACAACGATTCCGACTTCAAAAGCTCAAGTATTTTCTACGGCCGCCGATGGCCAAACAGCGGTAGAAATTCATGTGGTTCAGGGCGAAAGACCGATGGCAAGCGATAATAAAACTCTGGGCCACTTTACTCTAGACGGAATCCCTTCTGCTCCTCGGGGTGTCCCTCAAGTTGAGGTTAAGTTTGATCTTGATGCTAACGGAATTTTAAATGTTTCCGCGACTGATAAGGCAACTAATAAGCAACAAAAAATTACTATTACCGCTTCTTCTGGTTTATCTAAAGAAGAGATTGAAAAGATGAAGCAAGAAGCCGAACTTCATGCCGAGGAAGATAAAAAGAAGAAGGGTGAAGTTGAAATTAAAAATCAAGCCGAAGCGGTTTTATTTACTATGGAAAAAATGTTAAAAGAAAGTGGTGATAAGATGAAGCCGGAAGAAAAGAAAGAGATGGAAGAAAAAACTGAGGCTCTTAAAAAAGCCAAAGACTCAGGCAACGTTGAAGAAATGAAAAAAACCATGGAAGAATTAAATGCGATTGCTCAAAAAATTGGCGCCGCGATGTATCAACAAGCGGGGGCAACTCCGGGAGCTGAAGGGGCTCAAGCTGGAGCCGGAACTGGAGCTGATGGAGCAAAAACGGAAGAAGCCGGAACTGAGAAAAAAGATGAGGAAGTAGTTGAGGGAGAAGTTGAAGAGAACAAGTAATTTTATTTTTTGAGGTTGCCCCTTGATTTTTAAGGGGCAGCTGATTAAGAATTAAATTATTTATGTCCAAAGATTATTACGATATATTAGGTGTTTCTAAAGGAGCAAGCGCCGCGGAAATAAAAACTGCTTTTCGTAAGAAAGCTCACGAACATCATCCCGACAAGGGCGGTGAGGAGGCAAAGTTTAAAGAAATAAATGAAGCTTATCAGGTTTTAGGTAACGAACAAAAGCGACAACAATACGATCAATTCGGTTCGTCTTTTCAAAATGGTCAAGCCGGCGGTGGTTTCGGTGGCCAAGGTTTTGGCCAGGGTTTTTCTGGTTTTTCACAAGGCGGGATGAATATTAATATGGATGACTTGGGTGATATGTTCGGCGGCTTCTCTGATATTTTTGATTTTGGTGGCGGACGCAGTTCTGGTTCTAGTCGTCAGAGTCGCTCGCGTGGTCATGATTTAGAATTTGAACTTGAATTAGATTTTTTGGAGGCGGCTTTTGGTTTAGAAAAAGAAATTAAATTTTCTAAAAATGTTTCTTGTAGTCATTGTGGCGCTAGCGGAATAGAACCCGGAGCGAGAGTCGAGACTTGTTCTACTTGTAAGGGGTCGGGACGGGTTATTAGGATGCAAAGAACTATTTTAGGAAACATTCAAACCCAAGCAACTTGCCAAGCTTGTGGTGGCGAAGGAAAAACTTATTCTCAGAAATGTAAAAAATGTGGCGGTCAGGGCGCTTATATTGATGAGGTAAAATTAAAAGTAAAAATTCCAGCGGGAATTAATATTGGTGAATCGATTAGATTGAGCGGTCAGGGTGATGCAGGTCTTAAGGGGGCAAGTTCTGGTGATTTATATTTACGTATTTTAATTAAGCCGAGTCGAAATTTTAGTCGTGATGGTTATGATATTAGAACGGAAGAAGTAATTAGTATTAAGCAAGCGATCTTGGGAGATAAGATTGAAATTGAAACAATTTACGGACCGATTAAATTAAAAATTCCCGAAGGAACACAATCAGGCACAGTTTTTAAGATTAAAGAAAAGGGAATTGCTAAACTTAAGAGTCGAGGAATGGGTGACCATTTCGTTAAAGTAAAAGTTAATATTCCTAAAAGTTTAAGTAAAAAAGATAGAAAGCTTTTGGAGGACTTAGATATTTAGCCCCAGGAACTATAATACTATTTGTCAAGAGCAGAAAATAATTTTTGAACGACATTAGATTTCCGTAAGGAAATCTACTAGTGAAAAAATTGATTTCCTGCTCTTGGCCAGAATTAGAGTAAATAATTTCTTGATTTAATTAACACAATCTATGTTTATAGATACTCATACTCATGTAAATTTTAAAGATTTTAAGGATGATGCCGACGAGGTAATTCGCCGGTCTTTGGATAATGATACTTGGATGATTTTAGTTGGCTCGGAATATAAAACTTCTAACCGGGCTTTAAGCTATGCCAATAAATATCAGAAAGGGGTTTATGCCGCAATTGGCCTTCATCCAATTCATTTAGAGAATGGGAAAACGGAAGAGGGCGAGAATGGTGAGAAGATTTTTTATGAACGTTTTGAAGAATTTGATTATGGTTCCTATGAAAAATTAGCAAGCTTTGAAAAAGTTGTGGCGATTGGTGAAATTGGTCTTGATTATTATCATCTTGATCCAAAATCAGATACTCAAAAAGCGAAAAAGAAACAACAAGAAGTTTTTATGCAACAATTAACTCTTGCTCGTTCTTTAAATTTGCCGGTTATTATTCATTGTCGTCAAGCCCATGATGATTTATACGAAATTTTATCTTCTTTCAAAAAAGAATATGGACAAAATATTCCCGCCGGCGAGCCTTGGGGCGTTGTTCATTGTTTTTCTGGTGATGAAGATTTAGCCTGGAAATATTTTCGCCTTGGCTTAATAATTTCTTTTACTGGTCTTATAACTTTTTCTAAACAATGGGATGATTTAATTAGAAAAATTCCGCTTGATAAAATAATGATTGAAACGGATGCGCCTTATATGACGCCGGAACCTTATCGGGGTCAAAGAAACGAACCGCTTTTAGTTCAATATGTCGCTAAGCGCATCGCGGAAATTAAAGGCATTAAAATTGAAAAAGTTGCCGAGATTACTTTTAATAATGCTAAGAGACTGTTTAAGATTTAATTTTTTCGCGCCGAGCTTGACTTTTTTTTGAAAGTGTGCTATAATATATGGTTAGTACAATTAAAGCTGAGCCAAAGTTCATTAAAAAACAATTGGTATTTTAATGGTATTAGCATTTTTTATTTCATGTCGCAATGCTGTAGAACCTCCAAAGGAAATATCTATTACAAAGCCTGCCTTATCAAAGCCGGATCGTAAAGCTGAGTTTTTATGCGGTCTTGATGAAAATTTAAAAGATATGGTTGGGGAAATAGATTCCTTTGATATTCTTGAAAAATATACTAGCCCATTAATCTCCTTTGATGAAGACTGCATATTCAAAGTGTCTAAAAGTTCAGAGGAAATGTGGGAAAAATTTCCCAAAAGTTCCTGGACATTTATCGATCAGAATCGGAGTGAGGAGTCTGGGGAGCCACTTGGTAAACCAATTATAAAAAATGTTCAGATCGGTTTATCTTATTTATTAAACATTGAAAAAACAGATTTATGGTGGAGTTCTGCCAGGAGGATGTATGGGGATGATGACAAGTATTTAAGAAAAAGTTATCTTTTTAGTTATGGCATACTACTAGAGGCTGATACTTGCGGCACAAAAGTTTATCCCGCCGGAACTTATGTACTTGGTTATCGGAAAAGAATCGAAAGTTCGTTTTATTATGTTGAATATTTTAAAGATTGGGATAAATTTTGTTTATCTATTAATCATGAATTGAGACAAATGACTGAACTTGCAGACTGGATAGCAGGTTATCAGCCTTTGCGAATAAGTATAGAGTATTAAAACCAGTGGAAAGTCTACTCCGTTTTTATTTTATGAGGGCAATTTTCACTTCGGGAGCGTTACATAAACGCTCCTTTTTTTTAAAAATTTCAACTGTCCCCAATTTGGGGACAGTTGGTGCTTTGTTTAATTAAGACACTAAGCCTCGCACTTAGATTTTTTCCCTTGACTTTATAATCTCAATAAGCTATAAAATAAGTAGTTATAAGAGTTTTTTTGAAAAAAATGGACAAAAAATCAATGAGGGAGATAATAATTGCTAGCTCGCTTTACAGCATCGGTTCAATTCTTGGACCTTTACTAGTTTTTGGTGGTTTTGGTTTAATTTTAGACAGAATCTTTGGTACTAAGCCAGTCGCCCTCTTGATTAGTATTTTAGTTGCTTTTATAATGACTAATGTTCTCTTATTTAAAAAGATAAAGAAGATTAATGGGATGATGGATGTCTATCGAGATGAAATTAAAGAGGCACCAGAAAAGCCAGATTTACCAAAAATAAATTAAATTATCTGTTTTGAGCTCTTATCCGTTTTGAGCTTCCGTTTAAAAAAATGGAGCGGTCAGCTGTTTTTTGCTTGTCAAAAAATTTCTTTCCCCTAAAGTCTTATGGGTTTAAATATTTCTTTAGCACCAGAAGTGCTATTTCACATCGGATCGTTTACGGTCACCAATACTTATTTTTGGTTCTTTTGCCTATGGCTTTTTTTAGTAGTTGGCGCTATCATTTTCAAGTCAAGGATTAAGTTAATGCCTGGAAAGTTTCAAAATTTAGTTGAGATGGCAATTTCTGGCGCTTATGATTTTACTGAATCAATTATCGGTCCAGGGAAAAAAGCAGAAAGAGCTTTCCCCTTAGTGGCAACCATGTTCTTTTTTATCTTAATCTCTAATTTATTAGCCTATATTCCTGGTCAAGCCGCTATTACTATTAATACTTCCGGCGGCATCGTTCCTTTGTTTCGCTCAATTGTCGCCGATTATGGTTTTGTTTTTATGATGACGATTTCGGTAGTAATTTTAATTCAAATTATTGCCATAGCTACAAGTGGCCCCTTTGCTTATATAGGAAAGTTTATTAATTTAAGAAGTCCCCTTAAGGCTTTTTTAGGAATAATGGATTTAATTGGTGAAATTGCAAAAATTGTTTCTTTGTCCTTTCGTTTATTTGGAAATATATTTGCTGGTGAAGTTTTAGCGGCGGTGATGTTGTTTTTGGCTCCGTTTTTTGTTCCCCTGCCTTTTATGTTTTTGGGATTATTAACGGCGGTGGTTCAAGCTTTTGTTTTTTCGGTTTTAACTCTTGTCTTTATTTCAATGGCTTCAGAAGTTAGTCCCGAGAAAGCGACGGCTTAAAAATAAAGAAAAAAAAGTGTGGGCGAAGGTCTTCTAGGTAAGAATTAAAAATTAAAATATAAATTAAATAATTAATTATAAAACTATGGAAATTGAAGCAGCTAAGTATTTGGCAGCAGGTATCGCCATCGGTTTGGGAGCTATTGGTCCCGGTATCGGTGAAGGTATTGCCGCCTCAAAAGCGTTAGAAGCAATCGGAAGAAATCCGGAAGCCAGTGGAAAAATCACTCCCTTGATGTTCGTCTCAATGGCGATTACTGAGTCAACCGCGATTTACGCTTTGGTTATTTCTTTAATCATTTTATTTGGTTAAAAACAATTAGAAGATAAAGCTCGTCCGCCGTAGCTCTTGCCGTTGCCTAGTCGCTATGGTTTAGTACGGTTAGCGAAGGCGGATTGCTTTGTTTTTTAGTTTAAATTAATTTATGAGATTAATAGAAGCCTTAGGTTTAGACCTAAAAATATTTATTGCCCAGTTAGTAAATTTTTCAATTTTAATTTTTGTCTTATGGCGTTTTGCTTATAAGCCAGTTTTTAAGATTTTAGAAGAGCGCCGCCAGAAAATTGCTAAGGGCCTTGAAGATAGCGATGAATCCGCCAAAAAATTAGCTCAAGCCGAGGAAGAGAAAAAAGAAATCGTTTCTTTAGCAAGAAAAGAAGCTAATGAAATTATTGAAGAGGCTAAAGGACGAGCAGAAACTCGTTATCAAGAAATTGTTGATAAGGCTAAGGGAGATTTAAAGATTGTGATTGATGATGAGAAGGAAAAAATTAGAGCCGAAAGAAATTATGCGATTAAAGAAGTTAAAAAAGAAGCTGAGCAGATGATTGCCGATGCTTTGCTTAAAATTTTTCCAGAGAAAGCTAACGAAGCTAGTGATGCGAAGATGATTGAGAAAGCTTTAGAAGATTTAAAATAGTATGAAAATTAAGAGCCAACAATATGCGCTTGCTCTCTTTGAGCTAGTTAAAGATAAAAAGGGCCAAGAACTTGAAAAAATAGTGGCTAATTTTGCTCGTCTTTTAACTGAGAGAAATGATGATTTTAAAGCGGATAAAATTGCGCTTGAATTTGAAAATCTTTGGTATCAAGAAAATTTAGTAGTTAGAGCGGAAATAAAGAGTGCGCGGGCTTTAAAACCGGCGACTGTCAAAGCTTTAGCGGAGAAATTAAGAAAGATTTCGGGGGCGAAAGAATTGGATTTGAGTGAGAAAGTTGAGTTAGATATTATTGGCGGAGCCGTAATTAAATATGGAGATAAAATTTTAGATGCTGGCCTTAAAAATCGTTTACAAAAATTTAAAGAAGCCTTAGCGGTTTAAAATAAAGAATATTAAATAATAAAATAATTTGAAAAATAAAAGTTCTAAGTCAGAACAATTTCCACAAACATATGCCTATTAAAAGTAAAGATTTTATCGTTGAAGAATTAAAACGCCAAATAGAAGGTTTTAAACCGGAAGCCGGAGAAAAGCTTTTCGGTCGTGTTATGGAAGTTGGCGATGGGATTGCTCTTGTTTCCGGCTTGTCCGAAGTGATGATGTCAGAAATGCTTGAATTTAAAACTAGTGCCGGCTCGGTTTATGGCGTGGTTTTGAATTTAAATGAGGGGAATGTTGGTTCCATTGTTTTAGGTGATGCTTTAAAAATTAAAGAAGGTGACGAAGTTATTGCAACGAAGAGAATATTGGAAGTTCCGGTTGGCGAAGCGATGATTGGCCGAGTTGTTAATCCGCTTGGCGTTCCCCTTGATCAAAAAGAAGAAATTAAAGCTGATAAATATTATCCAATTGAAAAAGTTGCGCCCGGTGTTATTAGTCGTGAATCGGTTAAGCAACCGGTGCAAACTGGAATTAAAGCGATTGACGCGATGATTCCGATTGGTCGCGGACAAAGAGAGTTAATTATTGGTGACCGTCAGATTGGAAAAACGGCAATTGCCATTGATACAATTATCAATCAAAAAGGCCAAAACATGAAATGTGTTTATGTTGCGATTGGTCAAAAAGAATCAAAAGTTGCTGGAATCGTTGCTAAATTAGAAGCGGCTGGAGCGATGAAATATACAACCATCGTTTTAGCTGGTGCTTCTGATCCGGCTCCATTATTATATATTGCTCCTTATGCGGGGACGGCGATTGCGGAATATTTTTTAGATAAGGGTGAGGATGTTTTAGTTGTTTATGATGACCTGTCAAAGCACGCCGTTAGTTATCGTGAAATTTCATTACTTTTAAAACGGGCACCGGGTCGCGAAGCTTATCCGGGAGATGTTTTTTATCTCCATTCTCGTTTACTTGAAAGATCTTGTAAATTAAATAAGGATTACGGCGGCGGTTCAATCACTTCTTTACCAATTATTGAAACTCAGGCGGGAGACGTTTCTGCGTATATTCCAACTAACGTTATTTCTATTACTGATGGACAAATTTATTTAGAGCCAGATTTATTTTATCAAGGTAATCGTCCAGCGATTAGCGTTGGTATTTCTGTTTCTCGTGTCGGCTCCTCGGCTCAGATTAAGGCGATGAAAAAAGTTGCCGGAAAAATTAAATTAGAAGCGGCTCAATATCGCGAACTTGCCTCCTTTGCCCAATTCGGCTCCGATTTAGATGATGAAACTAAAAAGAAATTAGAACGAGGTAAAAGATTATTTGAAATTTTCAAACAAGAACAATATTCCCCAGTCCCAGTTGAGGATCAGGTTTTAATTTATTTTGCTATTTCTAACGGTTTCATGGATAATGTTCCTTTGGAAAAAATTTCTGATTTTGAAAAAGATTTGGTTGAATATACAAGAAATAATTCTCAAGAAACTTTAGAGAGAATTGCTACTAGCGGTTTATTAGATGAAGTTAGTGAGGCGGAATTAATTAAAGTAATTTCTGCTTGTAAAGATACGCTTGATTATTTAGAACAAAACAATGACTAGTGCTAAAGAAATAAAAAAAAGAATTAAGTCGATTAGTAATACTAAAAAAATTACTAAAGCGATGGAAATGGTCGCCGCTGCTAAGATGCGTCGTAGCGTTGAGGCGGTTTTGCGTACTCGAACTTATGCTAATTTAGGCTGGGCGACTATTTTAAATATTTCCGAGTCAAAAGATGCTGATAAAATTAGTCATCCACTTCTTGAAAAAAGAAAGGAAGTTAAAAAAGCTTTAATTGTTTTAATTGCTTCTAACCGAGGACTTTGCGGTGGTTTTAATTCGGCCATTATTAATAAGGCCCTTGCTTCTGTTAAAAAACACAAAATTCCAACTGATTTTATTATTATTGGTAAAAGAGGAATCTCAATTGCTAGTCGTTTTGGTCAAAATATTATTTCTGAATTTGAGAAAAATGACAGCTCTTTAATCATGACTGATGTTGTCGCGCCAGCAAAAATGATTATTAATGATTTTTTAGAGAAAAAATATGACAAGGTTCTAATGGCTTATACCGACTTTATTAGTCCAGCTAAACAAGTTCCGAGAATGAGACAAATCTTACCAGTTGATATTGCCAATGAAGATGAATATTTAGGAGTTGTTGGTAAAAGTGAAATTTTAAAAACAAGCAAAGATTATATTAAAGAAAAAGAAGAGAAATATTTAAGTGGTGGCTTTTCTTTTATGTATGAACCTGATGCTGATGAGGTTTTAGATAAAATTCTTCCAAGAATGATTGAGGTTCAGCTTTTCCAGGCTCTACTTGAATCGAATGCTTCTGAGCATAGCGCGAGAATGGCAGCTATGAATAAAGCGACTTCGGCTGCTTCTGACTTAGTTGATGAATTAACCCTTTATTATAATAAAGCGAGACAAGCGGCAATTACTGCGGAAATTGCGGAAATTTCAGCTGGTGTTGCGGGAATGAAGGCTTAGTTTTAATATCTTTTAATAATTTTTTAACAGCAAATATGAAAAATAATATGGAAAATGAAAAAAATCAGAACGGCTCCGTCAAACAGGTTATTGGTGCCGTCGTTGATGTTAGCTTTGAAAAATCTTTGCCAGAAATTTATACTGCTCTTGAAGTTGTAAAAGCTAGTGGCGAAAAAATTATTCTTGAGGTGCAACAACATATCGGTTTTAATGTTGTTAGAACTATCGCCATGGGAACAACTGACGGTTTAAGACGCGGTGATGAAGTTGTAAATACCGGACGAGGAATTTCTGTTCCAGTTGGGGTTGGAACTCTTGGAAGAATTTTAAATGTTTTAGGCGAACCGATTGATAATGCCGGAGAAATTAAAGGCGATAAGCTTTATGAAATTCATCGTGATGCTCCTGATTTTGCTGATCAATCAACTAAAACTGAAATTTTAGAAACTGGTATTAAAGTTATTGATTTAATTTGCCCAATTGCTAAAGGAGGTAAGGTTGGATTATTTGGTGGAGCTGGTGTTGGTAAGACAGTTGTTATCCAAGAATTTATTAATAATATTGCTAAAGCTCATGGCGGATATTCAGTTTTTGCCGGAGTTGGTGAAAGAACTCGTGAGGGAAATGATTTATACCACGAAATGAAAGATGCTAGTGTTATCGATAAAGTCGCCATGGTTTTTGGGCAAATGAACGAACCACCGGGGGCTCGTGCTCGGGTAGCTTTAACTGGTTTATCAATTGCTGAATATTTCCGTGATGAAAAAAATCAGGATGTTTTATTTTTCGTCGATAATATTTTTCGTTTTACTCAAGCCGGCTCCGAAGTTTCTACGCTTTTAGGCCGCATGCCTTCCGCCGTTGGTTATCAACCAACTTTAGCAACAGAAATGGGAGAACTTCAAGAACGTATTACCTCTACTAAAAAAGGTTCAATTACTTCTATTCAAGCGGTTTATGTTCCAGCTGACGATTTAACTGACCCAGCCCCAGCAACTACTTTCGGACATTTGGATTCAACTGTTGTTTTATCTCGTCCTTTGTCTGAGCTTGGTATTTATCCAGCTGTTGACCCACTTGAATCATCCTCAACTATTTTAGATCCAAAAATTGTTGGCGCCGAGCATTATGAAGTTGCCCGTGGCGTTCAGAAAATTTTACAACGTTATAAAGAGCTCCAAGATATTATTGCGATTTTAGGAATGGAAGAATTATCCGATGAAGATAAACTAATCGTTTCTCGCGCTCGTAAAATTCAAAGATTTTTATCTCAACCTTTTTCGGTCGCCGAAACTTTCACCGGGGTTCCTGGAACTTATGTTAAAGTAAGCGAGACAATTAATGGTTTTAAAGAAATTTTAGACGGTAAGCACGATGCTTTAAATGAGGGAGATTTTTATATGAAAGGTGGAATTGAGGATGTTGTTGCTTCTAAAAAGAAAGCTTAATTAATTTATGGCAAAAAAAACGATAAAATTTGAAGTAGTTACTCCGGAGAAAGTTGTTTTAAAAAAACAAGTTCTTCAGGTTACAGTTCCGACCGAGGACGGTGAAATTACCGTTTTACCGGAACATATTCCCTTGATGTCAATTCTTAAACCGGGAGTAATAGAAATGAAATTAGAAGAAGGGGAATTAGAAGTGATGTCAGTTTCTGGAGGCTTTATTGAAGTTATGCGAGACAAAATTATTATTTTAGCCGATACCGCCGAGAGAGCGGATGAACTTGATGAGGCGAGAATTGAAGAAGCAAGAGCCAGAGCCGAAGCAAGAAAGAAAGAACTTGAGAATGTTGATGAAGTTCAATTTGCTAATATCGCCGTTCAACTTGAGAAAGAGATGGCTCGTCTTAAGGCTTTAACTAGATGGAGAAGGTTGAAGAAGTAGTTTGGTTTTAAATTAAAACATTATAAAAAATCGAAGTCTTGATTAAGGGCTTCGGTTTTTTAAATAGCGGACTTGACAAATCATTTTTTGTAGTATATACTAAAGATATTCTTAGTATATACTATAAAAATATGAGTACAGCCGTTATAAATATCAAAACTGATATAAAAATAAAAAAGCAAGCGCAGAAAGTAAGCGCTGACTTAGGCTTAAGTCTTAGCGGAGCAATCAACGCTTTTTTAAGACAAATGATTCGCGATAAACAAGTTTATTTTTCCCTTGATGAAAGTAATCCGAGTGTTGATTTATTAAAAGCCCTTGAAGAGGCTAAACTTGATAGAAAAAAGGGAAAGCATTATTCATTTAAAAATAATAGAGAGGCATTAGACTTCCTAAAAAAAGGAGTCTAATTATGCAAATTGAGTATTCTCGTCGCTTTATTAAAAATTTCAAAAAATGTCCTAAATATATTCAGGAAAAATTTTCTGAACGTTTAGAGCTTTTTTTAGTAAACAGATCAGCTGAAATATTGAATGAACATTGTTTATCCGGAAAACTTATTGGATTTAAAAGCATTAATATTTCTGGAGATTATCGAGCTATTTTTGAAGTTATAGATAAAAAAGATGTAATTTACTTCATCACCATCGGAACTCATAGCCAGTTATATAAGTAAGACCTTTTTAAATAATCTTCTTTTCAATTTTTTCCTTGGCTTCCTTAATAAAATCAGCTGCAGAAATTTCTCGGCCCTCTTTAGCGCCGCGATCGCGAACGCTTAAAATTTTGCCGTCCGCTTCTTTATCACCAACAACTAATAAGTAAGGAATTTTTTCGCCCGTCGCTTTTCTAATTTTATTACCAAGAGTCTCATTTGCTTCATCAATTTCAACTCTAAAACCATTAGCTTTTAATTGCGCTTCTATTTTTCTACAAGCGGTAACATGGTTTTCAGAAACTGATAATAATTTAATTTGCACCGGAGCGAGCCAAAGCGGAAGGGCCCCAGAGAAATGTTCAATTATAACGCCCATAAATCTTTCAATTGAGCCGAGTAAGGCCCGATGAATAACAACTGGGGTTTTTTGTTCGCCGTCTTTATCAGTATAAACAAGTTCAAAGCGAGTTGGTAATTGAAAATCAAGTTGAATGGTTGCTAGTTGCCACTGGCGGCCAATCGCATCTTTAACTTTGACATCAATTTTTGGTCCGTAAAAAGCACCGTCACCTTCATTAATTTTATATTCAAGTCCAGCCTTTTCTAGAGCCGCTTTTAAGTCAGCTTCCGCCTTGTCCCAATTTTCTTTTAGACCCATAAAGTTTTCCGGTCTAGTTGAAAGATGAATTTCATCTATCTCTAAATTGAAAATTGCATAAATAGTTTTTATTTTTCCTAAGAGGATTAAAATTTCTGCCATCACTTGTTCGGGACGACAAAAAATGTGTGAATCATCTTGAGATAAACTGCGAACGCGAGTCAAGCCATGTAAAGTGCCTGATTTTTCATTACGGTAAAGAGTGGTTGTTTCCGCTAAGCGTAAAGGCAGTTCACGATAAGAACGGATATCACGTTTGAAAACTAACATATGGGCTGGGCAATTCATTGGCTTAATACCAAGATCGCAATCATCTTCAGCATGATGCAAAATAAACATATCATCTTGATAATGGTCCCAGTGACCGGAAGTTTTCCAGAGTTCAGCGTTTAAAAGTTGGGGCGTTCTAATTTCTTTATAACCTTCACCATAAGAAATTTCTCGCGTAAATTTAATTAATTCATTTAAAATAATCATGCCGTTAGGAAGGAAGAAGGGAATCCCCGGAGCATATTCGTGAACCATAAATAAATTTAATTCTTTGCCTAATTTTCGGTGATCTCTTTTTTCTGCTTCTGCCATCATATTTAAATAAGCGGTTAATTCTTCCTTATCTTCAAAAGCTAAGCCGTAAATACGAGTTAACATTTTATTTTTTTCATTGCCGCGCCAATAAGCCCCAGCTAATTTATTTAATTTAAAACTTCCCGCCTTTATCTTATTAGTATTCTCAACATGAGGGCCTTTACATAAATCTTCAAAGCCGCCAACTTTATAAAAACTTACAACTTTTTCGCCAGTGGTTTTTAAGTCAGAAATAAGCTCAGCCTTATAAATTTTTTTATTCGCCTTCGCAGTTTTTAAAGCGGAGTCAATACTTTCTTCACGATGCTCAAATTTAAGATTCTGTTTCGCTAAAAAAGCCATCTTTTTTTCAATTGTTTTTAAATCGTTTTCGGAAATCTTAAGCTCGCCAAAATCAATATCATAATAAAAACCATTATCAATCGCTGGCCCAATTGCAAATTGAGCTTCGGGATAAAGTTCGGAAATAGAAGCAGCGAGTAGATGGGAGAGAGAATGACGTTTAGCCATTAACTCTGAATTTTCATGTTCTTTATACATATTTTTATATTTATTTATTATTAAAAAATCCCCTCCTAATAAAAACAGTAAAAAACTGTTTTGATCGGGACGGGATTTTCATCTCGCGGTTCCACCCGAATTCTTTTATTTTTATTAAATAAAAGCACTCGTTTTTGTCTTAGGAAAAACTTAAATTTAAGTTTTTCTGGAATCTTATAAGTCAGACTAATAAAATCCAATTGAGTTTGGTCGGCTCAACAATCAACAATTATTATTAAGTTGTCTATTTTTATTATACTCTTGTCGTTATTTTTGTAAAGAGTGGGCTTAGTTTCAACCCTAACCCTTTGCTAAGACTAAGGCGAAAACTTCTTTAGCGCCCGCTTCTTTTAATATTTTAGCCGCCTCATTTAAAGTTGCTCCGGTTGTTATAACATCATCAATCAAAATAATATCGCGTCCCAATAAAAAAACTCGATCTTTTTCAGAAATAAAAAATTGGCCGCTAACATTTTTTAATCTTTGTTTTTCACTTAATTTTGCTTGATGCTTTTTTCTGCCTTTTCTTTTTAATCCTAAAAAAAGTTGATAAGAAAATTCTTCGCAAAAATTTATTGCTAAAATTTCTGCTTGATTAAAACCTCTTTCTTTGAACCTCGCTTTAGTTAGGGGTAAGGGAATAATTAAAGAGCTTTCTAAGTTTAAGGCGAGCTCTTTATCCTTAAGTTTAATTATTTTAATTTTCCCATCCCAAAAAAAGTTTAGAAATTTTCCTAAATAAGAACCGATATTTTTTATCCCCTCATATTTAAAAGTAGTAATTAATTTAGCTAAGAGTTTATCTTCATAATCACCAGCGATAAAAACTTCTTTTAAGTTTTCTCTCTTCAAATTAAAAGTTTGAATTCGTCTTTCTTGAAGTTTAATTGTTTTAAAACATTTTTGACAAAGATATATCCCAGCCTTTTCGCAACCATAACAAGTTATTGGAAAGAATAAGTTTAGTAAAAAATCACCAAAACTTTTAAGCCAAGGCTTTCGCTGTCTACCAAATTTTTTTATTTTTTTTTCGTTCATAAAAAGTCTCAATTAAATTGAGGCTTTTAGTCTTCTTTTTTAAGATTTAGTTGTTTAGTTGAGCGGTGATTGTCCTTTTTTTAAAAACTTCAAAGGCTACCAATTTGGTAACAGTTGGTATTTTGTTTAATTAGGCTAAAAGCTTGGCGGTTAGAGTCCACTCCTTTCCCCCTAGCTTTTATAAATCAACTCCCCCTAGCTTTTATAAATCAACCTTATAAAGTTCGTTAGTTTTTTTGTCAGTAAAATATAGCACATTTTGACTTTCCGGCACCATGATTTCTGAGACATTATAAGCACCGTCGGGGATTGCTAATAATTTCTTGGCTCCAGTTGCTAAATCAATTTTATAAAGTATGTCTTTAGTTTGATCGGCAAGTTCAGGAAAGAGACCAGCGCCCTCTGGTAATGATTGGGGAACAGCACAGTAAACTTCAGTATTGGTTGCGAAAGTACATTTATGAGCCCAAGTCATTAAATCTAAACTTCGTCGGCCTTGACCGATAGAATCAACTGAGGTGCTAACTAGCCAAAGTCTTGGATTTAAATTATCCTCAGTATTCCAAACACTATATAATAGACGATCGCCTTCACTTGACCATTTGAATTCTAAACCGCGCCCCTCGATTATAGTTGATTTAAAGTTTTCTTCGTTTTGACCGATGAAGAAAATTTCTTGGCGATTAAAATCAACTCCGCCGGTATAAAGTCCGACAATTTGTTGCGCCGGCGACCAAGCGGGATAAACAATATTGGCATTGGTCCCAATTTTTTCTATTGCTTTAGCTTTTGAGCCGTCATCATTTGAAACAATGAGCCAACTATTAGTTGGGTCGAGTCCAATACTTTTAGAAACGAGTTGATTACTACTTGGTGAAAAAGAAAAATCTTGCCAATGAGAAGGGAGGCTCGCTTGTTTTTCGGTATTAAAATTATACAAAATTTTTCTACCATCGGGGTATTCTAAAATTGCCTTATCTTTATTGGGTGCCCAAGTTACATCTTCAACGCTAAAAAAAACCTTGTCGCTTAACACAACTGCTTTTCCGTTTTCATCGATTTTATAAAATTTTCCATCGTCCTTATTGTAATATTGAACGCCACCATCAGAACTTAGAGTTGAATTTGAGGTTTTGTCATCACCTAATTTTTGAGCAACAGTCACTCCCCCCTCCGCTGTTAAGCTAGAATCATCCGGTAGGGGGACGCTTGGTGTTGTTGGTTCAAAAGGAAACTCAACTTGGCCACCTTTATCAATTATAGATTGCGTACCTGTGGCGATGTTGGGGAAGTTAGAAATTATTTGTCCCTCTTCATCAATTATTATTTCTGTTTCCGTGGCTCTGAAAAATAAACTCCAAATAAAGTAGCCAATTAAAAAACAAATGCTTAAAAAAATTATAATAACGAATAATTTTTGATAGCGACGAAATAAGTTCATATTACTTGTTTAAAATTTTCAAATATTGTATAATCATTATATCTTAATAATGTGGAAATTTCAAACTTTTTAGCAAGAAACAAAAAAATTGTTGGTTTGAATCTTTTTAAATAAAATTTTTATATAAAATATGGGATTTTTTTTCAGTGATGATAACAATCTTTTTTTAGGGATAGATATAGGTGACTCCTCCTTAAAAATGGTTGAGCTCAGAAAAAAAGGGCGTCAAATATTTCTTTCAAATTATGCTTTCAGTGAAAATGTTAGTGAAATTAATTTTACTAAAATTGAAAATTTAAAGTACTTAGCCAGTGTAATTAATAAAGTAAAAGTCGATGCGAATATTCTTAGTCAAAGGGCAACGGTTTCTTTACCGACTTTCTCAGTCTTTTCTTCAATTATAAATATTAATAATTTTGACCGAAAAAGCTTAGCTTTAACTGTTTCTGAAGAAGCAAAAAAAGTTATTCCCCTACCACTTGAAGAAATGACAATTGATTGGCGGGTTGTGCCTAATAAAGATGGGAAGGTTCCAACTAGAGGAAATTTACGAGTTTTTTTAACTGGCTCCCCTAAAAAATTAGTACGTCGTTATATTGAAATATTTAAAGAGGCAAAACTTTCACTTCTGAGCTTAGAGACTGAAACTTTTTCTCTCGTTCGTTCTTTAGTCGGAAATGATAAGTCGACGGTAATGATTGTTGAAATTGGAGCTAATAGTACCGATCTCTCAATTGTGAGTGAAAGTATTCCTGTTTTAAATAGATCCCTGGCTGTTTGCTCTTCAACCATAACGAAGATCTTGGCGGAAAAGATGAATTTAGATTTTGTTCAGGCCGAGCAATTTAAAATTGATATGAATTCAGCTTTGGGTGAAAGCGATAATGATGGTGAAAAAAAATTACCAAAAATTATAATTGAGACAATTGAACCGATAGTAACTGAAATAAAATATATGTTAGAGTTCTTTTATTCTCAGAATAAGCAACAAGTGGAAAAAATTATTTTGTCTGGCGGTGGGGCTTTACTTTTAGGTTTACCAGAATATTTGTCTAAAACCTTAGATATAAATGTTATTATTGGTGACCCTTGGTCTAGAATTCGTTACGTTGAAGAATTAGAACCAGTTTTAAAAGAGGTTGGACCTAAATTAGCAGTAGCTATTGGGCTAGCATTAAGAGAAATTTCTTAATTAAAAAACACATGTTTTCTTTCAAAAAAAAACAAAACAGTAAACAACCTTCAGCTCAAAGCGATGTAAAACCATCGCCTAAAGAAAAGGTAGATGATTTTGATGCTTCAAAAAATCCGGAAATTTTAGAGGTTAACTTAGTTAAAGATGAAATTATTGTTCTTTTTGATTGGAATAAGCATCTCTTTTTAACTTTCCTAGTTCTTATCTTTACTGGGGCTTTTGTTTTTGAAATTTATTTAGGACTCGATTATTGGGAAGAACGAGAGAATCAGAGATCGCAAGAGATTAAAGAGGAAACAAATAAAATAAGACTTGAGACTATTGAATTAAATAATAAATCTCAAGATGCTTTATCATTTAAAGATAAGTCGTCCGCTTTTAGTGACTTATTAGATAACCATATTTATTGGACTAGGTTTTTTACTTGGCTTGAATCTAATACTCTAAACACAGTGCAATTCGGAAGTTTTGACGGTAATCTTTCTGGTTCTTATTCTTTAGCTGCTTCAGCCCCGTCTTTTGCAGAAGCTTCTTGGCAGGTAAAGGTTTTAGCTGACAATAAAAATGTTAAAAAAGCGTCAGTTAATTCTGTTAGTTCTAAAGTTATAGATGGTGATAATCTTGAAGATTCAAAAGTAGGAAGTGTTTCTTTTTCTATTGACTTGGAGATAGACCCGACAATTTTTAAAAAAAGTAAATAAAATATATGCGAGACGGGTCAAAAAAAAATTTAAATGAAATAAATATATTTTTGAATCAGTATTTTAACTTAATTCTAATTATTTTAGTTTTAATTTCTCTAGTTTTATCTTATCTATTAATTCTTAGTCCTAAACATCGGGCCGCTGAACTTTTAATTAAAGATAATATTTCTAATCAGCAATTACTTCTTAATCAGCAACAAAAAAAGCTTTATAATTTAAAAATTATTAGTGATATTTATAGCAAGGTTCCTTCAGATGATTTACTTAAATTTAATCTAGTTTTACCTTATCAATATAAACAAGAACAGTTATTCGGAGAGTTTGAAGAAATTGCTAATAAAAACGGTTGGATTCTTACCTCTGTTAGTTTAAGCTATCCCGATGAAAGTTTATCTGAAGCGCCATCAGCGCCATTAACTGGTGATATTGTTTTCGGATCTTTAAACCCGAAAGTTGGTCGGGTTGAAGTATCTTTAAGTCTTTCTGGGCTTGACTATCAGGGGGTCAAAAAATTGTTAACAGTTATGGAGGAAAATTTACGATTATTTGATATTAAGCAAATTTCTTTCTCTGGGGAAGAGGTGCAGTTAATCCTAATAACTTATTATTATAAAACCAACGACGGAATTTATGAAAAATAATCTAAAGAAAATTTTATTATCATTAGTAGCTTCCATCTTTTTAGGGGGGGTAATCATTTTTATTTATCGATTTGAGCTTTTTAATTATTTAACTTCAAAAGCCGATATTGTTTTGATAGAGGCTGTTTATAGTTCAGATATTTCTGTGATAGAGACGATTGATGTTTCAGTTTTAAAGTCCGAGACCTTAAGCTCTTTAAAACAAAATATTAGTGATTTTGATTTTAATAATATCTGTTATCGACCGACGACCGTTATTCAAACTAGTGAGGGAACAATTACTCAAAAAACTCGAAGTTGCATAGTTGGTAACCGATTACCATTTGTCGTAGAAGAAAAAAATAATTAGAAAATCAAATGTCAAACGATAGAAATAAAGAAATTCTTGCCTTGTTAAGTAGTAAGGGTTTATTAAAAGCTGAGCAGGTCGAAGAAGTTATGATAGCCTTACAAACGGGTAAGGAAGACTTGACCGCTTTTTTAATTACCAAAAATTTCATTGCCGAAGAGGAATTAACTAAGATTAAGGCGGAATTTTATAAACTTCCCTATCAAGCCCCCTTAGAAGTTGAAATAGATGAAAGTGTTTTAAGATTTTTACCGGAGGAGGTTGCTAAAACTTATAAAATTATTTGCTTTGGTAAAGAGGAAGATGTTTTAAAAATTGCTTTAGTTGAACCTAATTTAAAAGCGATGGAGGCAGTTTCTTTTCTTGTTTCTGGTGAGAAAAAAAGAGTTAATTATTATTTAATTTCTAACTCAGGTTGGGAGAAACTTTTTAAACAATACCAAAAAATTGAAGAGGAAATTTCCTCGGCTTTAGAAAGTCGAGCAGAGGAAGAAGGCGATGATTTAATTACTGTTGACACGGAGACGTCTAATTTAAGTAGTGAAGATATTAATAGCGCTCCAGTTAGTCGTATTGTTTCTGTTATTATCCGTCACGCAGTTGAAGCTCGAGCATCAGATATTCATATCGAGCCTTATGCCAAGGAGAGTAGAGTTCGTTATCGTATTGATGGTATTTTACATACCTCTTTATCTTTACCAAAAAGTATTCATAACGCCGTCATTTCTCGTGTTAAGGTTTTAGCTAAGTTAAAATTGGATGAAACTAGAATCCCCCAAGACGGAAGAATTAGATTAATAGTTAATAATCGTGAGGTTGATTTTCGTATTTCAACTCTACCTCTGGTTAGTAGTGAAAAAGTTGTTATGCGTATTTTAGATACTTCTAAAGGTGCACCTAGTTTAGAACAATTAGGTTTTAATAAATTGGCTTTAAGAAAGATTAGGGAGGGAATTAAAAAAACTAGTGGTATTTTTCTTGTTACTGGTCCGACTGGTAGTGGTAAAACAACGACCCTTTATTCGATTTTAACAATTGTTAATAAAGAAGGTGTTAATATCTCAACCCTTGAAGATCCGATTGAATATGAAATAAAAGGTATTAACCAGTCCCAAGTTAGACCAAAAGTTGGGTTTTCCTTTGCTAGCGGACTTCGCTCTCTTTTGCGTCAAGATCCAAATATTATCATGGTTGGAGAGGTTCGAGATGAGGAAACGGCGGAGCTTTCTATTCATGCTTCTTTAACTGGTCACTTAGTGCTTTCAACTTTACATACCAATGATGCCTTAGGCGCAGTTTTTCGTTTGCTTGATATGAAGATTGAAAGATTTTTATTATCTTCAACTTTAAAAACCGTTATCGCCCAAAGACTAGCTCGTAAGCTTTGTGAACATTGTAAACAAGAAACAACTTTGTCGGTTGATGCTTTAGCAGAAATTAGAGAAAATCTCGCTGGCTTACCGGTTAATGTTTTGCAAGAAGAATTACCGTTGGCAACAAGTTTGGCTGATGTTTTAGAAAAATATAAAATTTATCAAGCGGTTGGTTGTTCCCGTTGCGATAATACGGGCTACGCTAGTCGTTTAGCGATTTCCGAAGTTATTGAAATTAATGATAGCTTAAAAGAAATTATTAATAAGGGTCAGGTTTTAAATTTTGAAGCTGTTTGTAAAAGTCAAGAATTTGTTTCAATCAAACAAGACGGAACGATCAAAGTTCTTCAGGGCCAAACAACTTACGAAGAAGTTTTAAGAGTTATTGAGAGTTAATTTTAATATATGTCAATCTTTAATTATTCAGCCGTAAATCCCAATAATCGGTCAAAGCACGGAACGATTGTGGCAGTTTCTGAGCACGATGCTATTTTACGTTTAAGTCAGAAAGAATTAAGCGTAAAATCAATTACTGACACGACCTACTCTTTAGAGAATAAGATTTTAAAATTCATTAACCCAGTTGCAAATAAAGACTTGGTTATTTTTACTAGGCAGTTTTCAGTTATGATTTCGGCGAGCGTGCCAGTAGTTGAATCATTAACCGTATTACTTGAACAAACAAGAAATCTTTCTCTTAAATCAATGATTGCCGAACTTGCCTTTGAAGTTGATAGTGGCTCTTTTTTATCCGACTCTTTTGCTAAACGCCCAAAAATATTCTCAGCCTTTTTTGTTAATATTATTCGTTCCGGAGAAACTTCTGGCAAGCTCGATGAAGTTTTAAATTATTTAGCCGATGAGATGGAAAAATCTTATGATATTAGTTCTAAAATTAGAGGGGCAATGATTTATCCAATTTTTGTTATAACTGCTTTAGTTGGGGTTGGCATTATTTTAATGGTTTATGTTATTCCTAATTTAACCGCGATTTTAACAGAGACGGGAGCTGAGCTTCCTTTATCAACCAGAATAGTTATTACTGCTTCCGAATTTTTACAAAAATATTTGCTTCTAGTTATTGCTTTTGTCGTCGCCGTTATTTTTGCCATTCGTTTTTATAGTAAGACATATATTGGCCATCGTAATTTAGATATTTTAAAATTAAAGATGCCAATTTTTGGTAAACTTTTTCAATATATCTATTTGATGCGCTTTGCTCGTTCGCTTTCAACTTTACTAAAGGGAGGAGTAACAATTACTAGAAGTTTAGAAATTGTTGCCAAAGTTGTTAACAACACAATTTATCAAGAACTTATTTTAGAAACTTTAGAATCAATCAACGACGGTCATCCTTTTGCCGAAGTTTTTGATAGGAGCGATAAGTATATGCCGAAGATGGTTCCTCAGATGATTGCTGTTGGGGAAAGAACGGGAAAAATTGATATTGTTTTAGATAAAATTAATGATTTTTATTCTAGAGAAAGTGCTAATATGCTTGATAATTTAAGTAAATTAATGGAGCCAATCATTATGGTTATTATGGGGGTTGGAGTTGGAATTATGGTTGCTGCCGTATTATTGCCGATGTATAATTTAGCTAGTCAGTTTTAAAATAAGAAGTTTTCAAAAAACCCTTGCGTTCCTTTTTTAAAAATGATATAATTAACATAGTGCTGAAAATAAGAGTTTATTTTTTTTCAGTTTTAAATATATTATTAATTTAGAAGTCTTGGAAAAGACTGAAAGTCTTAACTTAAAAGTTTTGACTTAATTTATTAGAAACAATATGTATAAAAGCAAAAAAGCTTTTACCTTAATTGAGTTATTAGTGGTAATCGCTATAATCGGTCTTTTATCAACGCTCTCTGTTATTGCTTTAAACTCAGCTAGAGCTAAGGCTAGAGACGCTAAGAGAATCTCCGACGTTAAGCAAATGCAAGTTGCTTTAGAAATGTACTATAATGATATGGCTGCTTATCCGACTGCTGCTACCGGAGGAGAGCCCATAGCTTCAGATAACGCTACTTTTTTAAGAGCTGTTCCTGTTCCACCAGAGCCAATTGATGGAGCTGTATGTCAAGATTCTGATGGAAATTATGATAAAGATACTTATAAATATGTTGTAACTACTACTGCCGGAGCCGTTCCATCTTATTCAATCGGTTTTTGTCTTGGATCTGATATTGGTAGCGGTACGACTAAAGTTACTGGAGATACAATTTTATATATGACGCCAGCCGGTATTAATGAATAAGACTTTATTAATATATATAGTTAAAACTTGACTAAAAAACTCTCTAAATTAGAGAGTTTTTTAAATTTAGTTAATATTTTAAAAAAATACCTTGTGGCTCTTTTTAAAAAATGATATAATGATTTTAGTATTAGAAATTATAATTCAGTTTTTAATATAATCTATCTAGAAAAAATATGCACAAAAGCAAAAAAGCTTTTACCTTAATTGAATTATTAGTAGTAATCGCTATCATCGGTCTTTTATCAACACTCTCCGTTATTGCTTTAAACTCAGCTAGAGCTAAGTCTAGAGACGCTAAGAGAATTTCTGATGTTAAGCAAATGCAACTTGCTTTAGAAATGTATTTTGATGATATGGCTGATTATCCGCCGATGGCTAGCGCTGGTGCAGCCATCGTCGCCGCATCCACCACTTTCTTAAGAGTTATTCCTGTGCCACCCATTCCAATTGATGGAGATTTATGTAATTCTGGTACAAATTCTAATTATGATAAGGATACTTATAAGTATACTAGAACTGCCACGGGAGCAAGACCTTCTTATGTGATTGGTTTTTGTCTTGGCTCTGATGTTGGTAGTGGTGTCACTAAAATTACCGGTAATATGCTTTTATATATGACCCCGGCTGGAATTAGCTGGAATTAGTAAGTAAAACTTTATTAATATATATAGTTAAAACTTTCTCAAAAAACCCTTTGTTTTAAAGGGTTTTTTCTTTTATTAAGCCTTTATGCTATAATTTATTTAAAGTTTAGATGGTATTTAAAATAATTTAATGGAAAACCTATCTTTAAAAGTGCCAAAAATATATAATAATCAAGAATTTCTTCAAAGTAATGTTTGGGAAAATATTGTTCAAAAAGCAGGTGAGGAAACTTGCCGGATTGAGCAAGCCTTATTAATTTCAAAAAAAATTAATCTACCTTTATTTTCAAGTCTGAAAGCTTTTCCACCACTTAATTATCAATATTCTCCTAGGGGCCCTATTTTAAAAAATAGTTTAGAAAAAAATGAGATTTTAGATAATTTTTTAATTTTAGTAAATAAAATAAAACAAGAATTTAAGCCCATTTTTTTTCGTTTTGAACCAGAGCTTGAGTTGATAGAAACTTTAAAAAATAAAGCTTTGGGATATAAAGTTTTAGATAAATATAAGTTAAAAAAGACAATAGATTTACAACCGCGTCAGACTTTATTAGTTGATTTAAGCTTGAGTGAGGAAGATATGCTCAAGGCGATGCAGCAAAAAACCCGTTATAATATTAAATTAGCGGCGAAAAAGGGAGTGGAAATTATAGAAGTTTCAATGAATGGTGACAGTAAAAAATCTTTTGCAGAAGATGCTTCGGATCAAATAGATAAGGCTCAAAATAATTTTACTTCTGATTCTAATTTTGAACTTTATTTTTCAGAGTTTTTGACTTTGATGAAAAAAACTTCAAATCGAGATGGTTTTAAGATCCATAGCGAGGCTCATTACAAAAATCTTTTAATTAGTAGCGCTGGGAAAATTAAATTATTTTTTGCACAGTATCAGGGTCAAAAAATTGCTACCGGCTTATTTTCTTTTTACGGGGATAAAGTTATTTATCTTCACGGAGCGAGTGATAATGAATTTAGAAATTTTATGGCGCCCTACTTACTTCAATTTGAAATTATTAAAAAAGCGAAGGGGGCGGGTTTTAAATTCTACGATTTCTATGGTATTGATGCTAAAAAATGGCCTGGAGTAACTAGATTTAAACAGGGTTTTGGTGGTTTTGTTTATAATTATGCCGGCACTTATGATTTAGTTTTTCGTCCCGGTCTTTATTTACTCTATAATTTTTTAAGAAAATTAAGAAGAAGTTTTTAAAAATATGTTGGCAGTTTTAAATTTAACTAAAAAAAAGTTTTCAGCTTTAAGTTTAAAAAAATTAGCTGAAGATTTTTTGAAAAAATATAAAATTGAAAAAGCGGAAATTTCTCTTGTGCTTATTGGCGATAAAAGGTCTCGGACTTTGAATAAAAAATATCGCCAGAAAGATTATTTAACTGATGTTTTGTCTTTTTCTAATCCCGACTTTAAAATAGGAAAAGATAATTTTTTAGGAGAGATTTTTATTAATTTAGCTGAAATTAATCGTTTAAAAAAGTATGAGGCAATGTTTTTAGAATTAGAAAATTTTAAAGTAGATGAGTTTTTAAAGGCCTCTAAATCAGTGAAGGAAAAATATTTACTATATTTTATTTTCATTCACGGGCTACTACATCTTCTTGGTTTTGATGATGAAGACGATGGAGATAGAGAAAAAATGCTTCGTCTTGGTGCTAATTTTTTAAAATGCTATAATTAAATTCTAGGATATTATCAGATGTTTAAAAAATTTAAAAGTTTTAAAATCAAAAAAAATAAATATTCTCGTTTTTTGGCGGGTACTTTTTTTATTTTATTTTTTAGTGTTAGTCTCGTTATTCTACCTAAAGTTGTTAAAGCGATTGCTGATATTCATGGTTCGGCTTGGTGGGGAAATGATTTAAAGTTTATTTATTTTAATTGTGAGGATTATGAGTTTGGTAGTCATTTTGATTCGCCTGAAAACTTTAGAGACTTGCCGGAACCGCGGGGTTTTCATTTTTATATTGCTGGTTGTGTTATTGACCACGGGGTGAAAATTGCTAATGATGGAAATCTTTTTGGAGCGGCCTTTAATCATAGTAAGGGGATGATTAATTTTGGCGGATCTTCAACTCCAGTAAACCTAACAACAGAACAATATAATAGCTTTAATTCTAATTGCCTCAATGCTTGTAACGCCGAAAATTTTTGTTCTGCTTGTTATAATTCTTTAGATCAAAAAATTTATGGCTATGCTCAAGCTTCAAGTACTAGTGAGTTAATTAGACTTGATGTTAATTTAGGCTTACCTTCTGAAAATGATTTACAACTTAAGTCTTGGAATTTATCAAGTTCAACTAATCCCTATTATAGTACTGTTGAGCCAGGAGATTTCGTTGGCCATGCTTCAAGCACGGTTGCTGGTTTACACCAATCTATAAGTTTTAATTGTTTGAGCGAATATGGCAGCGAAGGATTAGCTTTATGTAATGAGCTGGATAAAGAGGACTATAAGGTTTATATAAAAAATCCTGAGATTGGGCAGATGACGGCGCCTAACTGGTCTTATGAATCCGCTTGCTCTTCCCCTGGTAACGCCAAGCAAGCAGTTTTAAAATGGTCCTTGAATAGTGTGGGCTCGTTTATTAGTGGCTATGAAATTGCTGTCACGCGAACCGATATTCCAGCAACTAGTAGTCCTGATACTATTTGTTATAGCGGTTTTAAATTAGGTTCAGCGACTCAATATACAATCCCAAATGCCTTAGACACTCTTTGTACAACTACCAATGATTTAGATTATAATGAAGATTATTATTGGTTTATCCGTCTTTATTACCTTGAAAATTCAGTTCATACGCCGACTGAGTGGTATCAATTTGGCGCTAATGACGGCCATCAAGGAGAACTTTATGATATTGATAATGGGCCCTCATCAATTACAAATAAAGCTAAAACTTTTAGTACTTATAAACATGAATTTCCAACCCCATATTTTACCTGGAGTCCGCCGGAGATAGAAGTTGGCGCTACTACTACTATTTTTACTGCTTTAACCCCAAGTAACGAGTCAAGGTATTATACCGACGTTAGTCCGTCTACAAGTATTATTTGTGATGAAAATGGTGTAAATTGTCAGTATCTTTGGTCGGTTATTGGTAATGTTTCTGATATTTCTAGTCCGACAACAGCGACAACGACCATTACTTTTCATGAAGCTGGCAATGCCGATGTTAATTTAAGAGTAGAAGATTCTAGCGGTTATTATTGTATTGCAACCCGACAAATATTAGATATTAATTATGGTTTACCAATTTGGCGCGAAGTTAAAGCGGAATAAAACAAAGTAAAATTTTAAAAAATGAAAAATTTTTTTGACAAGCAAAATAAAATACAAGGAGCTTTTACTTTAATAGAGATGGTTGTTTCTTTAGGGGTAATTATGATAATTTCTGTTATTTTTATTGCTAATTATCGGAATGCCAATAAACGGACAGATTTAATTATGACGGCTCAAAGTCTGGTAGCCGATATTCACGCTGCTCAAAATAATTCTTTAGGACTGGTTAAATACGGTGAAGATGTTCCAGCTGGTGGTTGGGGGGTTAATTTTAATAAAACAAATAATACTTATACGATTTTTGCTGATTTAGAAGCTCCTCTTGAAGATGGTAACCTTGCATATGATGCTAGTGATGAAGCGGAAAGAAATTTTGGCGCGCGCGAAATTAATTTTCGTGGAGAAATTGAAATTGAGGAATTAACAATTTTTAGTGGAGTTAATGGTTCGGCATCAAGTACAACTAATGTCGCTAATGTTACTTTTTTACCACCAGACCCAAAAACAAATATTTATAACCAAGCGACAACGGCAACAGGAACGGCTCTAACAGTTAAACTTAAAGAAGTTAATGGCGAAGGGAGAAGAACTGTTAAAATAAATTTCTTAGGTTTAATTGAAATGATTGATTAAAAAAAATGAAAATAGAATTTAAAAAAAATAAAGAAGCTTTTAGTTTGATTGAAATTGTCATTATCTTATTTATCATTTCTATGGGATTGATTGGGATATTGTCTTTAATTGTGCAAAATATCCAGAGTCAAGATTATAATAAAAATAATTTAATCGCGACTCAATTAAGTCAAGAAGGGATAGAGCTTGTCAGAAGGATTAGAGATAATAATTTTAAGCAAGGTAATAATTTTAATACTGGCTTAGCAGAAAATCAGTCAGAAGTTTTTAGTTATTGCTTTGATTATAACGATAGTGCTCCAGTTGTTAGCGCTGAAGCTTGCTTGTTGCGATTTGACGGGGACGGTTTTTATGTTCATGGATCTTTAGGAATTTCTAGTGGTTTTTCTCGCTTAATAAAAGTTGAATTAATTGATGAGGATTTAGCTGTTGGGGTAGCTTTAAAAGTTATTTCTGAAGTTTATTGGAATAGTCGTCTAGGTATAAGTTCTTATGCGACCGAGACTTTGCTTTATGATTGGTATTAAAATTATTTTTAGAATATGGTAATAATTAAAAGTTTTAAAAAAATAAATAAAATATTTATTGGATCAAGAAAGACTTTGGCTTTTAGCTTGATAGAAGTTATCGTTTCCGTTTCAATTTTTTCGGTTATTATTTTATCAATGACTGGTATTTTTAAAATGGTTATTGATGGGCAAAGAGGGGCAATTGCGACTCAAAATGTCCAAGAGAGTCTAAAATATTTTTTAGAAGTTATTAATAAAGAAATAAGAATGGCAGTTGATAGCGAGGGTTTTTGTGAAGTAGCTTCTGGGGATGTTTTTAATTTAGTTCAGACTCAAGATGGAGATGTTTTATATTTTAAAAATTTTTATGGAGAATGTGTTGTTTATGCAACGGAAACTGAAGGCGAAAGCAAAAGGTTTAAAATTTCCAGGGGAGCGAATTCTGGCTATATTTCACCTAAGCAAATTAATATTGATGAATTAAATTTTGTTTTAAGTTCGGGTATAAATTCTCAGAATTTAATAACGATAAATATTAAAGCCAGAGCGCTTAACGCCCCTAATACTGAAGCGGCGATGACTTTGCAGACAAGCCTTAGTTCAAGATATTATAAATAAATTAATTAATTATTCAAATAGTTTTAAGTTAAAATGAAAAAAAATATTAAAAAATTTAAAAAAATATTTAAACATAGGGAAGTCTTTTTTGATTTTTTAAATAAGATAAAACTCTTTAAGCCTGGTAGTGCTTTGATTTTGACAATGTTTATTTTAGCGGGCATGCTTTTAGTCGCAATTAGCTCTTCTTACGTTATTACTCTTGGAATAAAAGCTGGGGGAATCCAGGCGCAATCAACTCGGGCTTATTTTATTGCTGAAAGCGGAATGGAGCGTTTCCTTTGGGAGTTAAGGGTTAACGGTCATTCTTATCTTGACGATGAAAAAAATAGTCCACCGGCCTTTGTTAAAGAGTTAGTTCCCGAATCAGCAACGGGGGTTTTAAGAAAATTTGAAGTGATAAGAAGGGACGATAGAGTTTATCAATCAGTTGGAGAATTTGGTGCTACGAAAAGAGCGGTTGAAATTGAATTTTAATTGATATTTTAATTGATATTTTTATTTACAGCTTTTTAAAAAAGTTGTATAATATAGTTAAGAAAAGTTTTGGATTTTGTTAGAAAAGATTTAGAAAATGATTAGAAAATGATTTTAAAAATAAGAAAAAATTATTTTATTTTTGGGCTTATCTTTTTGGCGGCTTTTTTTGTTTTTGGAGCTAAAATAAAATTTGTTTCAGCGCAAAATTTAGGGCATGGAGCCGCTACTTCTATTTTTACTAAACCGGCAGACGGAACTTTATTTTCTTATGATTGGAATAATCTTTTAGGTTATAATACTGATCTTAGCGCCGTTTTTTCTTCTACTAGTTCTGAGCCTTTCGGAAGTTTTGTGCCAACATTTTTGCCAGCAACGATGAAGGGTCCAATAGGGGTTGGAAGGATACCATTAGGTACCACCAAGTTAACCGTCCAGTCAGACGGAGTAAATAAAATTTTAGGTTTATATAACGCTTCTGGGGTTGAAGTGATGAGCGTTTTAAATAGTGGGAATGTGGGGATTGGGACGA
>JAACPL010000029.1 GCA_009995495.1 Candidatus Falkowiibacteriota bacterium | reverse complement strand
GCGGAATGGACGGGTCTCACTACCCGGGCTCGGCGGTGCACAAGTGCACATCGCCTCGCCTTTCTCGCCCCGCCCTTTTCAACATTAATAAAATAGACTTGCCTCAAGGCAAGTCTATTTTATTAGCGGGGTGTTAGGGACCATATCCGAACTGAAATGAGACAAAATGCCAACAAAAACTACTTAACCAACCCACCATGATACATTAATTCGTAAATTCTTTTATTCTTATAATAAATAAACTCTTCTCCATAAAAATTATCAATATCCCCTTTCGTCTTGTTTCTATAGATATAATCGCCCGATTGATATTCGCTCGGTCCGCGAAAAGGATTATTAGCGTTTGCCTTCCTTAGACATTTTTTAAGAAAATTGTAAATTTCATTTTTTGATATTACAGCTTTCAAACACCGCCCGGAATAATTCATAACCCAAAAAGACTTATTATTTAAAAAAACTACTTCCTCGCCGGCAAATGGATTGGAACCATAATATCTATCGCGATAATAAAAATTTTCAAATTTATAACTCAATTCTCTAGCACCATCAGCTAAAGTATTCTCCCCCCTTTCGCCACTCAAGGCGTAGGTGTTTTTCTTGGCTTTAATTAAAAATCTTTTAAAGTCTTTCATACTAATAAAATAGCAAATAAGGTTGATTTAGTAAATAAAATACCGCCATTATGATTAAATAATGACGGTATAAATGCTAATGCCTATAAAATCCCTTGACTGGGATTCTGTAAATTTGGCTTAACTCTCTCGCCTCCGACTCAATTTCGTCCCAATTTATATTACTGAAAATTGGGATATTGGAACCTGCCTCAGTGTAAGCTAGGTTGATCTTATCTGAGTTGAATTTACCATAATTCAAGGCCTCAAACATTATAAAATCAATTTTCCCTTGTAAGGTTGGGATAATTAATTTTAAATCAGTTAACCCCGGCAGTATTGGTCCTACAAAAGCATAAGTTTTAAGACCGCTGCTTTTCAAAATAGCCAAGGCATCCAATCGTTTGGCGGGAATAGACGCTCCTGGTTCAAAAATATTGGAAATTTTATCATTCAGAGAGGTAATCGTGAGACCGACTTCGCAATCAGAAATCTTTTTCAGTAGATTAATATCTCTAACAACTAATTCCGATTTTGTCAGGATTGACACAGGAAAATCATATTTAGCCAAAACTTCTAAAATTTTCCTAGTTATCTGAAACTTTTTCTCAGCCGGTTGATAGACGTCGGTTACGCTGCCCAAAAAAATCGAGCCTTTTCTTTTACTTTTTTTAACAAGCTCTCCATTCAGAATATCGGCGGCATTAACTTTCACATCGAGAAATTCCCCCCAATCCTCAGGGTGATTAGTAAAACGCTTCATAAAGCAAGCATAACAATAAACACACTTGTGTAAACAGCCAATATAAGGATTAATACAATAATCAGCCTCTGGCAATTTGCTAGATGTTAAAGCGGTTTTACAATTTATTTCCTTGATATTCATATTGCCTCCTGACTTTTTAAATGATTAAGAATCCGACAATAAGATTGTCTTTCGCTATAACCAAGATCAACCCTGGCTCTTTCCAGAATAACATCAAAATCATCCTCCGGCAACTTTCCTAAACAAAAGCCAGGCAAAGGATTACTGTTTTTGTCTAACGCCCAACCACAGGCCGTTACTGTCCCGTTTGGCAATATTCCAATTGATTTAATGGCCGCATGACATTGATATTCTCCCCTAAGAATCCTAAGCGAATGTTGGAAAATAATTTCTGTTGCGCCGCCCCTAAGAGAATCAAGGAAATCCATTAACTCTAAAGTTTCCTTATCATCAATATATAAATTAGATAATTTTAAGCCCCTACCGACTGGGTAGAAACGCAATATATTCCATTTCGAAACTTTATTGATGCATAAAAATTCATAGAGTCTTTTAAGATTGCTTTTATCGGCCGAAAGTGGGTATAACGTCGTTACGGCAGAACAAAAAATATTTTCCTCGATTAAGGTTTTCAAAATATTAATGGCTGACAAATTAAAACCTTTCGGGCGAAAACGATTAGAATCTTCTGGAATGTTATCAATACTGATCTCAACTTTTCCCACCTTCTTTAGTAAAGCTAATTTTCTTTCATTAAAATCGACACCGGTCATGCTAACATCAATAAAATCTCTGGACATAATTTCGGTAGCCTTTTCTACGATAGCAAAATTCTCTGGATTATAAAGAGGATCGCCGCCGGAAAAATCAATTTTCATTTTATGAACTGCTAAAATTTCCAGAACTCTAACTTTTTCTGAAAAATTTAGGTTCTCCCCTTTATCAACTTGACCGACTTTTATTGCCGACATGCAACAAAAAGAACAATCCCAAGGACATACTTTCGTTAAATTCCAAATTGCATACATGATAACCTCCTTTTTTATGTTTATTATTTTTATTTTAAAGAACTAATTATAATACCATTATTTTGCTATTTGTCAAAATATAACTTTAGGCTCGAACTGGACTTTGGAACATAAAAAACTTGAAATGTTAGCTTATAAATGGTTAATGCAATAACAAAAATCACAAACACTCCTTAACAACAAAATAGCAAGATTCGAACTGAGGAAAGCCCCTATAACAAAAGGACGAAATGAGCTTTTAAGCCTACTTCGTCCCACTCTGCGGAGAGTTATCAACCGTATTAGAACTGAAAATCTCTTAAAATAATCCTATTGCATCATTTTATTATAATGCGGTTCATATCCCGAATCTATAAATATTTTTTTAAAAGCCTCCTTAAAAATAGTTGGATCAATTTCTTTCGTATCAGAAATAGTATTTAAATCAGAATGTGATTCTTTGTTTATATATCTTATAAAAAACTTATATTTATCTTCCTTTTCTATTTTTTCGGTTATTTCTTGAAATGCGTCATTATTTATAAACCCAAAGAAATGTTCTAAAATATTTCTCATAGAGTTTGCCAGAAGTGCATTTGATGACTTTCCGCTATTATGATCCTTTAAAACCTGCCAATATGCTTGATAATCATTTTGAATCTCGCTTTGCTTCATTTCAAGAATACTAGACTTACAATCATTTCCCTTAATAATTCTAAATAATTTTTTATCCAACTGTTTAGATTTGAAAAGGAGTTCGTGAAAAAAATATAAACTATGAGTTAAAATAAAAATTTGCTTATATTCATTTGTAAAAAAGGTTTTTCTAATTAAATGGGCGATATTAAAAACATAAATGTGAGATAAGCTGGAAATTGGGTCGTCTATCACAATTATTTTTTCTACAACTATTTCTTCTTTACTTTCTTTTCCTTTGCATAATTCTAAAAAATATAAAAAACTAATAATTGTTTTTTCGCCCTCGCTTAATGTCTTAAATTGAGGATTGTCGTCATTATTCCTTTTTATTTTATAAGAATCTTCACCTTCTTTTTCGATTTTAAATCCTTCGGTTCCTAAAAATTTTAGTTCATCATTGATATTGTTAATTGCATTATCAATATTGATAATTTCTTTTTGAGCAGATTTTATAATTTCTTTTTGATTATTTGTTTGTATATTTAATTCAGAAATCTTATTTTCAATTTCTCTTTCTTCTTCTTTAAGGATTTTAGTTTTAGAATTATATTCATCTATTATCGAATCATAATCCCACCTCATAATTTGCCAAAAAAAATCAATAATTTCTTTTTTTGTCTTTTGTTTATTGGTAATTTTTAAGTTATGAGATTTAATATCTTGAATTATTTTGTTTAAAAAAACATTCAAATCATTTTTTTCTGAAATCGTAGACTCTAAATTAACAATCTTGCTCGGTGTCTTTATTTTTTCATTGATTTTTGACCAATTAGAACTTAATTTTCCAGTAAAATTTTTGTAAAGCAATTTAAATTCCGTTTCATTACTTTTAATAAAGTCATTTTTCAAAAATTCAGTTTCTTTATTTTTAACTTTTTGCCAAGCGTCAAAATATTTTGAATCCAATTCTTTTAATTTGGCAATTTTATTTTGATAGCTTTCGTCAAAGTAGTCCTCAATTTGTTTATACAACTCATTAGAAATTGTTTCTTCTTGGCAAAGGGGGCATCGTTTATTTTTTAATTCTTCGGAATCTTCTTTTTTCTCGGGTTTTTCTATATAATCAAGTCCTTGTTTTACCCAATCGGCATTATTTAATTCTTTTATCAGCCTTGCTATTTGCAAATTTTCGTTTCCAACGATAACCTCTGAAAAAATATTAAACTTTTCAATTTCCGAAAAATCAAATTCAATTTCTTTAATTTCATCTTCGCTATATGTTTTTGCATTTTCCCCTTGGGTTGCCTCTGCCTCTTTCTTTAATTCTTCAATTGTTTTTTTTGGTTTTTCCTGCGTTCTTTGAATTTTTTTTATATGTTCAAACAACAAATCTTGACTTCCTTTTTTCCCGTCTAAACAAAACTCCAATATTCTATCACCGCCAGAATATTTAGTTTTTATTTCCCAAGTCTTTTCTTTTAATTTTTCTGATAAACTTTGAATTTCATTTTTCTTATTATTAAGGTCAATTTCAAAACCATTATTTTTTTCTTCATCCTTTAATTTTAAACTTAATTCTTGAATTTTTTCCGTTGCTTTTTTTATCTTTTCGTCAGCTTCTTTGTTTTCTGATGATAGTGTAAAAATTCCTTTTTGAGTGTTTTTTTGATAAAAATTTTCTTCAATAAAATATTGATTATAAACTAATATTTTTTCATCATTCAAACCCTCTATTGAACAATTACAAAAATTTCCATTACTTTTATTAGCCAAAAAACAAGAAAGAACAGTTTTGCCCGCACCATTTATTCCATAAATTAAATTTACTTTTTTTGTAGTTTCTAAAACAGCTGGAACATCTCCATAACTTGCAGTTTTTTTAATGGAAATTTTAGTAATCATAGTCTGCTGAAATTATTTTCCTGATTTTCTTCTATTACACTCTTTACACAACATCTGACAATTTTTGTCTGTTGTGGTTCCGCCCTCGTGCCAAGGGGTTATATGGTCTGCCTCCATTTCTTCTATCTCAAATTTTTCTTTGCAGGCTACGCAAACACCTTTTTGCTTCTCATAGATTTTTTGTTTTGTGGCGTCGGAAAAAGCACGAATTGAAAGATATTTTTCATTACGGGTTAAAATATAAGGGTAAATACCGCTCTTTTTGGTCACATCATCGTCAAGTATTAATTTTTCAGTTTCTTTTTCAATGTCTTTTGTGTTATATTTTTCATCTTTATAAGTGTTATAAAGAATACCCCAGTCCACGCCTTTCATAAATTTTCTTTTTTTGGTAAAAGTTGTGCTTACCCAAGTCATTACATCTTGAAAATATCGCTACAAAGCACTGGCGTTTTGGTCGTGTTGGTGTTTTGACATATAGTCCTCAATTTTCCCTTTAGAAATCCAGTTAATAGCGGTTTCTATGTATTCCTGCCTAATTGGTGAGCCGTTTAAATAATCACTGCCAATTCCATAGGCGGGACAGCCGTTTTTGCTAAAATAGCGTTTAGCGTCAGAAACCCAAGAGCCTGAATAAACCGCATTTCTCAATTCTTGATCTGTTAAGCGTTCACCCGCAATATTGATAATTTTAAACCATTCCAATTTTTCACTGTCTGTGCCAGAGCAAAAATATATCGTCAATTCATAATTTAAAATTTGCTCTTTCTTGTCTTTTGTTAAATTGTGAAATGCTAAGCCGTCAACCGAAAAATCACCATTAACATATTGGCAAACCGACAGCGTTCTTTGTTGTCCGTCAATCACTTCAAAATTACCGTCCTCACGAACAGCCCAATACATTACATTTAGAGGAAAGTTTTTTGTAATAGTATCAATAACGGCATCTCTTTGCTTGTCTTTATAAATAAATTCTCTTTGATATGGCGGACGAATATCAAGTTTACCGCCATAACCGACAACGCCGTTCTCGTCGTTGTCTTCAAAACCATTTGTTAATTCACGGACTTTAATTTTTTTAAGCTCTATTTTCATAATTTTATTTTATTACTTTCTTATTTTTAATAATAATTCTTGCGTAAATACTTGAATATAACTCGCCAGTTTCTACATCTTTAAATGCAGGCGATTTTTTATCTATCTTCGGATTATATAAACGATAAAGCGTTCCCTTTGCGTTAAAAGTAAATTTTCTAGTTGGCTTTCCGTTCTTATCCAAAATTTCCATTTTTCTATTTGACTTAAAATCAATAGACCCTACTATTCCTAAAGCTATTATTTCAAACTGGTCGGGATTATATTTATCCATAAAAGTAATTGGCACGCCCATTGCCCCTTTATAATCCATAGGGATATCTTTTGTCACATCCACATTAATAGCGTCATAATTAATATATTTTGGGTATTCTTCTTCATTCCCATAATATTTTTTGTAAAGAATTAAATTTTCGTGTCTTTCTTTATAATCTAAATTTGTATACCAACGCACACCCTTAACTCTAATATACTTATTTCCCTTTTCATCAATTCTACTACTGGCGGCAGTTAATGGGTAATCTTTAGGAACTCCAAACTCTCTATCACCACTATGAATACTTGCACCTAACCATATTTTGTTTTCTTTTATTAATTTATATATTTCTTTATAAGTTAGTGCATTTAAATTTCCAATTATTATAAACTTTTTTTTATATTTTGTTAGTTGTGCTACATATTCTCTAAATAAAGAAAATGGCGGATTTGTCACAATAATATCCGATTGTTTTAAAAGATCTATACTTTCCTCACTGCGAAAATCGCCGTCTTTTTTTAAATGCTTAACTCCAATTTCTTCAATATCTGGAACATTGTTTTCATTTTTGTCACCCTTATACTCTAAATAAATTGCTTTTTCAGAATTATTTTGACTAAACAAATTTACCTCTTGATTTTTATAGCAAGTGGTGATTAATTTTTTTAGACCTATTTTTTCAAAATTATGAGAAAAATAATGAAAGAAATTACTTACACGAGGATCATCGCAATTACAATATACGACTTTGTTTTTAAAATGCTCTTTATAGTGTTTTAACTCTCTTTCAATATCAGACAACTGGGTATAGAACTCATCTTTCTTTGCTTTATTTGCATTTTTTAAATTTGAATTTGAAGATTTTGCCATAATTATCTTTTTAAAATTTTTACAACACTGTCAACAACATATTTAAGTGGTGATATTATCATGATTAAAAACTTTTTTCTAAGTAGTTTACCTCGCCATGGATAACCTCGTCCACATTTATGACAATTTAGCGGAACATCTGGACCGCCACCGCCAATAACTCCTTCAACATGGTAATAACCCCTGATTTTAGTATTACAAAATTCACATTTAAAAACTGTCTGGCTTCCACATTTCTCGCAAAAATCTTGTCTATGATTTGGATATGAATCAAACATGTCAGTAATTTTATGACCTTTTTCGCAAACTTGCATTGTATCGTAATAACTGCTCATAATTTATTTTCTATTTATTTCATTAAATCATCCAAGCTAACCCCGAGGGCGTCTGCTATTTTTTTAACAGTTTCTATGCGAGGATCGGGGGTTGAGCCTGCTTCAATTTTTGCGATTGTATGAAAAGCAAGATTTGACCTTTTTGAAAGCACATCTTGAGATATGCCGAGCTTATTTCTATATTTTTTTATATTATCCGCAATAGCCGTCTTTCCTTTTTTCATATTCGTATAATTTTACTATTATTTATAGTTGTAGTATACAAAATTTTTATTTTATAGTCAACAAAGCTTTTTTTGAAAAAAATTTTATTATTTTTTCAATTTTTCCACATTGGTAAGTTCACGCACATTTCGGACAAATCAAACTAGGGGCTAAAATAGAAAA
>JAACPL010000014.1 GCA_009995495.1 Candidatus Falkowiibacteriota bacterium | reverse complement strand
GGCGGAATTCCCCCTACCCGCTCCAAAAATAAAAGGCGACTCGAAAGAGTCGTCTTTTGTTTTTGAGTGATGGTTGGAAGGGGGAATCGGACTGGGTTGAAGCGAGCTTAGCCGAAGGTCAGCAGACCGAGGCGTAGCGAGCGATCGGTAAGCATCCGGGGGATGCTTGACGCAACCCGCGACAACGAAAGAGCGAGCGACGGCGAGCGATTGAGGCGGAATTCACCCTTGCTTTAATATTAGCCATTTTCACTCTTTAAATTCCAAATTTATGGAGTCAGGCTCCATAAATTCGGCTTAATTTACGGAGCCTGACTCCTGATATTTGACATTTTTATAAAAATAATATATAATTAACCCGTAAATAATTTTACTTAAATATATGATAAAAAGAATATATGATAATTTAGAAGAACATATTCAAGCCAATAAAGCCTTAATAATATTTGGTCCGAGGCGAGTCGGAAAAACAACCCTCTTAAATAACTATCTAAAAAATACCAACTATAAATATAAATTAGATAGCGGTGATAATATTAGACTACAAAATACTTTAAAATCTCAAGATTTTAAAAAAATATTAGGCTACGCAGAGGGCTATGAACTAATAGCAATAGATGAGGCCCAACAAATTCCAAATATCGGCATGGCTCTAAAAATTTTAATAGATAATATTCCGAATATTAAAATTATTGCTACGGGTTCATCTTCTTTTGACTTATCTCAACAAATAGGCGAGCCTTTAACTGGCAGAAAAAAAACCATAACTCTATATCCCTTATCTCAAAAAGAATTATTGTCCAAATTCAATAAACAAGAACTTAAAGAAAAATTAAAAGATTTTTTAATATTTGGATCTTATCCAGATATAGTTTTAGCCAAAAACAATAAAGAACGAATAGATTTTTTAGAGGAGTTAGTAAATTCTTATTTGCTCAAAGATATTTTAAGTTTAGATAAAATAAAATCTAGTAGCATTCTATTAAACTTACTTAAATTATTATCATTTCAAGTCGGCAATTTAGTTTCTTTAAATGAATTAGCTAATACTCTAAAAATTGACGCCAAAACAGTGGATAGATATTTAGACCTCCTAGAAAAAAGTTTCATTATAGTGAGATTGGGCGGTTTTAGCCGAAATTTAAGGAATGAAATAAATAGCAAGGCGAAATATTATTTTTTAGACAACGGAGTTAGAAACGCTGTAATTACCCAATATAGCGATTTAGAAAATAGAGATGATATTGGTCAGTTATTTGAAAATTTTATTATCTCAGAAAGAATTAAGAAATGTTCCTATGATAAAATTTATGGAAGCAGATATTTTTGGAGAAATTATGAAGGAAAGGAAATAGATTTATTAGAGGAAAGAGAGGGAAAAATATTTGCTTATGAATTTAAGTGGTCAAAAACAAATTCAAGCGCGCCAAAAGATTTCATAAATAATTATGAAAATAGTGAATATAATACAATAAATAAAAATAACTATTTAGATTTTATTATATGAAACTAATCTTTTTCGTCCAAGGCGAGGGCCGCGGACATATGTCTCAAGCTTTAACTCTTAAAGAAAAGTTAGAGTCAAGGGGTCATAAAATTTCCAGCGTTTTTGTTGGTGCAAAAAGTAAGGAAGATTTACCGTCTTTTTTTACATCCGCTTTTTCTTGTCCAATTGAAACTTTAAATAGCCCTGGCTTTAAAATGGATAAAAAAGAACAAGGAATTGTAATAAGTAAGAGTGTTTTGTCTTCTTTTATACATTCTCTACATTATTTACGCTCGGTTAAAAAAATTAAAAAAGCGGTTAAAGCTTATAGCCCTGATGCGTTAATTAGTTTTTATGAACCTTTAGTTGGCGCTTATCTCAGGCTTTACCGCGACAAGCGCCCAAGTTTTTTTATTGGTCACCAATACTTCATGGATCATCCCGTCTTTAACCCTTATTTCAAAAATTTAATCGTTAAAAAAGTTTTTAGAGTTTATAATCTTTTTACCGCTCCAGCAAAAAGTATTAAACTTGCCTTATCATTTAGTGAAGAACAAGATTGCCAAGAAAAAAATATTTTTGTTTGTCCGCCGCTAATTAGAAAAGAGGTTAAAGTCGAAGCTCAAAATAAAAATTTTTATTTATTATACTTATTAAATCAGGGTTATAGTGAAAAAATTATCTCTTGGAGTAAAAATAATCCTGGCATCAGAATTGAAGCCTTTAGAAGACAGCCAGAAAAAGAAGAAGAAATAATAAGCGAAGATTTATCTTTTCATAATTTAAGCGGAGAAAAATTTTTGACTTTTTTAAAAAACTGCAAGGCTTATATTAGTACTGCTGGTTTTGACTCAATCGCTGAGGCCGCTTATCTTGGTAAAAAAATAATGATGGTTCCAACTAAACATCATTTTGAACAAGAACATAACGCAATTGACGCCGCGCGCATTAAAATTGCCTTAAAAGCCAAGGATTTTGATTTATCTTTAATTAATAATTGTGCCCAAGAAACATTTTCTGGCTTAGCTAAATATAAACAGTGGTACGATAGTAATGAAAATAAAATTGTGGAATTAATTGAAAAATTTGGATAAGAAAAATTAAAAGATTAAAAAACAGACTTGGCGATAAAGTCTGTTTTTTGATAAATTTTATTTAAAAATAGTGCTTGCTATTTGCCAATACTCTGGATTACCATATAATTTTTGCCAATACCACCATTCAACTCCCCAAGCATAAGTTCTCTTAAAGTCTAGATTGATAGCATATTGTAAATTGGCTTTAAATTGTTCAACGCTCATTGATTTATCAATATCTCTTTGCGTTAAATAAATTACTTTTCCTTCTGGTACCCAGGGCTCAGCCTGCAATTCTAAAACCATTAATCTCTCCGGACTTAATCCTGCTAGTTTACCTTTAAGTCGATAAAATCCTGGTGGTAAGGGGTAACGAATAAAACCAAACCAACGATTATGAACTACGCGATATAAAGTGCTACCAAAAATATCGCCAATCGCCGCTTCCTCATCCCAAAATTTAAGCTCACCCGAGGAAGTAATAATTATTTTTCTATTATCAAGTGACCTAACGAGCTCAAATTCTTTAATTAATAATTCTTTATTTAAGGGCGGACAAACCCCGAAAGTCCCTAAAAATGCCTCATTTTCTACTTGCCAATATTCAACACTCTCTCTATTTTTATATCTCTCAACTATAGTTCTAGTTAATTCAAGAGTCGCTAATTCAACTTCATCATTATCCATTTTTCCTAGCCAGGCTGGGCTATGACATTCCGGCCAACGAGGAACACGACGACCAAGGCTAATAATAAATTTAGCGCCATTTTTTTCGCCCTCATTAATTAAATAATCATAAACACTAAAATCAAACACACCCTTTTCTTTTTCTATCTCGTCCCAATAAATTGGGATTCTAATATTTTTCACTTTTAATTCGCTTAACATCGCTCCATAAACCTCTTGATAATCAAGACCAATCTCAGCACTATATTTAGTTGAGAAAGTTACACCAAAATGATCAGCTTTAGTTTCTAAAATAATTTCTCGAGGATAATGTTTGGCAATTTTTAAAATATAAAAAATTGTAAATAAAACTAAAATGATAATGAGTTTAATCATAAAAAATTTACGTAAATTAGCCTTGCTACTAATAAAAGTTTT
This sequence comes from Candidatus Falkowiibacteriota bacterium, assembly GCA_009995495.1. GTDB lineage: Bacteria > Patescibacteriota > Patescibacteriia > Patescibacteriales > UBA12465 > UBA12465. Next base: position 16,177 of record JAACPL010000014.1, on the reverse strand, counting down.
AATTCTGGCAAAAATATTTTTAGAATTAACTACTTTTTTTGATGTCTTGTCACTAGTCGGCATAAAATCTGGTACTATTTAAATAATAAAAAACTAAATTGTTAAAAAATAAATTCCCAGGGCAATAAGAAGAACCGCACCTGATTTTTGAATAATAATTCTCTTGGAAAACTTTTCTTGTAAAATTTTTGGAGCTAAAAGCGAAAGGGCGGCGCTAAAAACTAAAATAAAAGCATACTGAACTCCTTGGAGGGCGTTAACTAAAACAACCGAACCTAAAAAGACCGCATAGTTTTGTAAAATAAAACCACTAGAACCAATAATTTGATTTAAAAAGACAAAAAGACGACCACGACTTGTTTGAGTCTTATCTTTTTTAGAGCCTTGAAACATTTTTTTAATTTCTTGACGGTCATAGATCTTAATTAAAAATAGTAGAGCAAACAAAAAGGCTCCAAGTCTAGTCCAAATAAAAGAGCTGGCAAAGGATTGATAATTATAAGCAATTTTTGTACTAATAAAATAAAGAGAATAAAAAAATGCTGAGAACAGAGCGAATTTTAAAGCTAAACCATTTTTTTCATTTTTAACTTTTAACCAAAATAAAATACGCTTCATTAAATTTCTTTCTTTTGGTAAAAAGGCAATTAAAAAAACTCCGGCTAAAATAATAAAAATTCCTAATAATTGATTAAGAGGAAATGCTTCTTTAAGAATTAAACTGGATAAAATTAGAGAGAAAATTGGGGTTGAACCGCCAATTAAAACTAAAACTCTTGAAGCTTCTCCTCGTTTTAAAGCTTCATAAAGTAACCAAAGGGCAATCGCAAAAAGAGCGCCGTTAATTAAATTGAAAATAAATAAATTAAAACCCGGCCACTCAAGTAACCAAGGCGCAGCGACAAAAACAGTTAAACCTAAAGCACAAACAACAAAAGCATAAGCCTTGGCGCTCTTTAACACGTTATCAACTAAAAACTTATCGGCTAAATTAGCAACCGCTAATAAAAAATAAGCTAATAGGGCGACAAAAATCCAAGACATTAAATTATCAGTTTAATAATTAAGGCTATTCTAAACCTAAAACTTTTTCAATATTGTAAACTCCTTTACTCTCAGCATTTAAGAAGCCATCCATTGCCGCCCTGGCGAAACGGCCAGATTTTAAAATATCAGGCAACCACTCATCACTATAACTAATTTCTAAACTATCAATCCCAGCCCCCATTGCTAAAATCCACTCACGATTAAACACTTCCTGTGAACCAACTGGCTCAGAAATTATAATTGGTAAGCCAAGAGCACAAAAAAATGAAAGTTCCGATGGTTTAGTCCATAAAATATCGGTTTCTTGTAGAACTTTATTAAAGAGTTCAAAATATTCTATTTTTGTTTCCGCAAAAATAACCTTGACACCCTTACCGTCGCTTAAGGCTATCTCCTCAATTCTTTCCAAAAAATAATCCCGAACTTCTGAACGACTGCCGGCAACTAAATTTAAAAATATCTGACCTCTTTTTATATCTAACGCTAATGATTTAAGAATTTCGGCGCCAATTTCTTTTTGAGCCCCCGCACCACCAACCGCAAAGGTAATAACTAAAGGTTTTTCTTGTAAAATTTTATAATCTTTATAATTTTTTAAATCAGGTAGAATTGATTTGATTAAAGATTCATACTCAGTTTGATATTTTTTTTCAGGATCTAATTTAATAATTCTTCTAATTAAATTATCTTTAATTATTTCTTTATTTTCACCAACATTTTCTTTTGGTAAAGGGAAACCGGTAACAAATAAATTTTCTTCTTTTAAACCATACATCATAAATCTTTCCTTTACTTTCTCACTCGGCAAGAAATATTTTATCCGACTACCCTTAGGATTTAAAGGGGCCCAAGCTCTTGAAGCGTCAGTATCACAAACAACGCAGTAAATATCACCAGAATAATTATGATATTCCGCCATTTGAGCGGCGACAAAAAAGGTTGTAACGAAAGGTTTTTTAATACTATCTATTTTTTTTATTAAATCCGCTCCTAAACCTTTTTTAATAAAAGAATAAAAATAATGTTGTTGGATTGTTGGTCTTGAAAGGTCGCGACTTGGATAAAGTGGTTTAATTTTTTGAAAAGCGTCCATTATCGAGAAAACTACCTGACCTAAAACCGGAACTTTCTTTAAACGAGAAATTTTTTCATAAGATTCCAAACTTTTTTCCCAATATTCTCTTTCCCAATCAGGAATACCGTCATAATTATTGATAGTTATAACTTCGCCGGCGCTTAAATGACTTAAGGCTTGAGCTGGTCGTTGATGACCATAACCCATATCGGCGGCGACTAAATTTATATGTTGATTTTTCATAAATTAATTATAAGAAAGTTTTAATATTTTCTATCAACAAAAGTTTTGCCAGTTGTCATCTGTAAATATTTATAAACCCCTAAAGCAGCAATAGTCGCTTGACCGGTAGCGACGGTAATTTGTTTAATCTCGGAACTAGTAACGTCTCCAGCCGCAAAAATGCCTGGGGTTTTAGTTTCGCCGTCATGATTAATAATAATTTGATTTTTTTCACTGCGCTCAACTAAACCTGAAACTAAATCAGTGCTAGCGATTCGTCCTACTTCGATAAAAACACCATCTAAGTCCACCTCGTCTATCTCTTGACTGAGCTTATTAATAATTCTTACTTTTTCAACTTTATTTTCACCAATAATTTCCGTAATTTCTGAATTTAATATTATTTTTATATTTTTCCGCTCTTGAACATCCTTAACTAAAGATTCGAAACCTTTAAATTCTGAACCACGATGAACTAAATAAACCTCACTTGCTATTTTTGATAGAACTTCAGCCGCATCAAGAGCAGAATTGCCACCACCAACAACCACAACTTTCTTACCCTTATAAAAAGGGCCATCACAAGTAGCACAATAAGAAACTCCTTTTCCGGACAGCTCTATTTCTCCTGGAATTGCTAATCTTTTAGGAGCTAAACCAAGGCAAATTATTACAGCGCTAGCCTCAAAAACTTCTCGACCAGTAGAAACAGTGAAATTACCATCAGCTTTTTTTTCAACTCTTTTAACTTCATCGACTTTAATCTCAGCGCCAGCGTCAATTGTCTGTTGTTGCATTTTTTCAATTAATTCAAAGCTTGGTATTTTTGGAGTTCCTGGATAATTCTCAATTTCACTAGCCCAAACAAGTTGTCCGCCCAATTCCTTACCGATAACTAAGGTTTTCATTTCTCGTCTAGCGGCATAAATACCAGCTGTCATCCCGGCGGGGCCAAGACCAATTACAATAAGATCATACATAAAATTTATTTTATTATTTGCTTTATTTTTTATTATTATAACTATATTATAGGTTTTTTTGAGCTTTTTAGCAAAGGGTAAATAAAAACCCTTTGTTAGCAAGGATTTATAATGTATTAAAGCTTAAAAAGCGATTTTTCCACCTTTTTGAGCAGCAATTTTATTCTCAATAAAACCTTTTGCATTTCTATCTCTAGTTATTTTGGTTGTTGACGCTTCGCCAAGCATTGAAAAAATTAATTCTAAATCATTCATAGGAGGGGGGACTTATTGGATGATGCGGAAAATTGTTTCAGTATCAGCACTATCTGTTTCACACATTTTACCATCTGAAGCAAGCATTTTCAACTGTCCGATTTTTTCGGACACTTCAAAATAACCCTCTTTTACTAGCTTGGCCTTTAAATCACTTCAATATTTTCTTGGTCTTTCGGTATCAGTTAAGACTTCAATAACATCAACAACCGAAAACCACCATTTATTTTTATAAATAGTCTTTCTAATTGTTTTACCCTTGAATAAGGCGATTTTTGTTGTGATTTCTGATGTCATATTGATGATTATAACATGTTTTTACTTTTCTTTATAAATCTATTATTTACTTTTAATTACGGCAAATTCGCCATAGTTAAAATTTGAGTGACATGTAAGTGGGCCAGATATTCAGTGTTAATAATTTCAGTTTTTAGATATAAATTTTTTATCTCTATTTTTTTTTGCAGGCAATGACTTTATAAGTTTATCAAAATCAGATTCTATTATCTGTTTTTTATTATATTCGTCATATTCCTGAAATGCTTTTTGTTCCGCTTGAGCGTGAGAAATCACACCTTTCCCTTCAAGCACTTCATATTTATTAAACTCCAAGAAATTATTTACAGATTCTGCCAACTTTTCCATTGTAAATGCTGTATGATTTTCAATCAGTCTTTCAATATAATCAAAATAGCCAACAATTCCTCTTTCTAGTTTCTTTATTTTATCCTCATTGAGATAATTTTTGGCAATTATTGTATCAGACTTAAGAATTCTCCCTTTTGGTGAATTTTTCCAAGTTTTTAAGCCCATAAAAGGTTTTTGCTTGTCTACTGTCTCATAAATAATTTCCGCTGCTGTTTTGCCAGTAATAGCAAAGTGAAATTTATTTTGAATCATCGCGTAGAAATTTTTAGCAATTTCTGATGTGGAACTATAATCCAAGCTACATTCAGCAAAAATATCCGTAATTTGCTGATAAATTTTTCTTTCACTGGCACGAATGGAGCGAACCCTTTCCAAGAGTTCGAGAAAATAATCTTTATCAAAATATTTGCCATTCTTTAATCTATCATCATCCATAGTAAAACCCTTAATAATATACTCCTTAAGTCTTTCCGTTGCCCAAATACGAAATTGAGTAGCTTGCGCTGAATTGACTCGGTAACCAACAGAAATTATGGCATCAAGATTATAAAATTTTGTTTGATATTTTTTACCATCACTAGCAGTGTATTCCAAAATGGAAAGAACTGAATTTTCCAGCAATTCTCCACTTTCAAAAATATTTTTTAAATGCTTAGCAATAGCTGGTTGTTGAACGCCGAATAATTTGGCCATTTTATCTTGGTTGAGCCAAATATTTTCATCATGAAAGTATGTTTCTACTTTTACATTACCACCTGGAGCTGTATAAAGCAGAAATTCAGTTAGTTCGCTTTTGATGGTAATTTTGTGGTTATTTTGAGCCATAATATTTTATTTTTTATCTAACGTAGCGGCTGATCCGAAGTGCCCGTCGAGCCGACCCCGCGTATGCGGGGAATCAGGCGAGAGGGGGATTTTGGATAACCAGTGTTGGACGACCCGAAGGGCTTAGTACTTTATTATTTTATTTTTTTCCCTTGAGCTAAATGAAAATGTACATGGGGTGTATCTTGGAATTTACCAAGATTTGTTAGTAATTGTACACCTTCTTCTAGATTTAAATCTTTTGCTAAATCTCTGGCAACTTTAATAATTTTTGTAATAATATGCATATCTTCATCAGAAACACTAACCAAATCTGTAATGTGTTTTTTAGGAATTATTACAATATGTTTTTCCCAGAATGGTTTTGTGTGATAGAAAGCTAATACATCTTCAGATTCAAACAAAATTTCAATTTTTGTTTTACCTGATAACGCTTCTTCACAATAGAAATCATATTTTTCTTCTTTTGTCATTTTGGCTGATATAAAATAATAAAGTATGTCGTCTAACGTTTGCGTGTATCAGAAGTTTTTTCGAAATGAAATGAGAAAAAATTTGGGTGAACAAATTAAAAAATTGCACTATAAATAACATAAAACCAAGATAAATAACCGTGTAATATTGCCCATAAAATCGACTGATTGACCGTGTATGACAATATCATCGCCAAAACTAACCCAGGAATGTAAATGAGTATGGCTCCACTGTGATCGTTACTACCACCTTGACTATTTTCTAAATCTTCTATTCTACTTTCAAGATCTTCTACATCAGGGTAGTTATCACTTGGTGAATAATCATCATAATCATATTTTTCAGTATCGTTGTTCATAATGAATATGTTTAATTTTTAAATTTGTTCACAGGATATTCCTTGTTAGATGAAGTTGCGAATACTTGGAGCAATTTCATCTAACTCGTTATTATGCGAATAATATTCGCATAATATACTCAAACTTGTATCTTTTACGAATATTTGTTATAATACCAACCATAAAACATGTTAACATTATATACTATTTTAAGTCCATATGCAAATTCAATTAAGCTTAGTTGAAAGAGAATTAAAAATCAGAAATTATAGTCCGAGGACCATAAAAATTTATCTTCACGCTCTAAAAGAATATTTTATATTTAAGAAAAATGACTTCACTATTTTCAACGAAGATACAATTAAAAATTTTTTACTATCTTCTCAAAGTAAAATTTCCCCACAAAGCCAGAATATCTATCTTAGTGCTATAAAATTTTATTATTACAACATTATTAAAATAAATAGAAAAATAGAGATAAAGTCAGCCAAAAAGCAACAGAAACTCCCGGTCGTATTATCTAGAGCGGAAATAAGTTTAATCATAAGCTCAATTTCTAATCCAAAACATAAATTAATGCTAGCAATTTCTTATGGCGCCGGACTTAGAGTTAGCGAATTAGTAAACCTCAAAATTCAAGACATAAATACCGCGGAGTTAACTATTTATCTAAGAAACGCTAAGGGGCAAAAGGATCGACTTAGCATTCTACCTGAGAAAATAATTCCTGATTTAAAAGAAATGATTAAGAAAAAATCCAAGAATGACTATATTTTTGATAATGGAGCGGGAAATAAATTAACATCTAGAACTGCTCAAAAAATATTTGAAAACGCTTTAAATAAAGCAAAAATAAAAAAAGAAGCAAGCTTTCACTCTTTACGTCATAGTTTTGCGACCCATTTACTAGAAAACGGAGTTGATGTTCGCTATATTCAAACTCTCCTTGGCCATCAAAACATTAGAACCACCCAAATCTATACTCAAGTAACAAATCCAGGTCTAAAAAATATCAAAAGTCCTTTTTAGAGCCGCGAAATAATCTTATAAATACTTTAAAAAAAGTTTAAAAAAACTTTAAAAAAACTTTAAATTAAATTTATCTAATAAAATAACTTATAAAAAAGAAAAGTCCACAATATTGTAGACTTAAGTCTTTTTTCATTAAATTTTTCTAAATTATTCCTAAAATATAGTTAAAATAAAGATAAAATTTAGATAAAATTTAGATAAAATAAAAATAAATTATTTATAAGATTCTTTAATTGTCCTCAAATTAATTATTAATAGAAGAATCTAAAAAGACTTTTAAAGCCCCTAAATCTCTTCGTTCCGGATCATAATAAAAAGTATTGATTCCTAAAGATTTAGCACTTTCAACGGCGTCTTTATTATGCTCAAAATAAATAACCTCTTCTGATCTCAAATTATAATGTTTCATTAATATTTGAAAATAATTGGGGTCTGTTTTTTCTGGCTCATGCTTCATTGTAAAAACCTCATAAGGGACTTTATCTAAGCCAAATTTAATAATTTGTTCGTCATTAGCATTGGTAACAATAATTTTTCTGTTAGAATAGCTTTCTAAAAGACTTTGCATTTCTTGAAAGATGCCCAAGTCTTTTATGATAAAAGTGTTAACTGCATCAACTAAAATAGTTTTCATATCTTGTATTAATTAACTATTAATAACTAAGTCTCAAGCTAAGAACCTATTTCAAATTGTGGACCATAAGGGACTTGAACCCTTGACCTCTTCCATGCCATGGAAGCGCTCTAGCCAACTGAGCTAATGGCCCGAATTATTTTAAATTGTTCCGCAGAGAACAAATACTATATTTCTAAAAAGTTCCTCAAGGAACAAAGACTGTGCTTATAAAAAGTTCTTCAAGAAACAAAACGGTTTTTAAAAATTACCTAATATAAGCAAAAAACAAGAAAATTCTAAATTTTTATTTAATATTAGCTAAAATTTAAATAATCTAATTAATCTGTGCTCCCGCCGGGAATCGAACCTGGATCTAGAACTTAGGAGGTTCTTGTTTTATCCATTAAACTACAGGAGCGAATCCTAGCTTAGCAAACTACAATAAACAGTCTAAATTAACAATAAAAAATCATTTTTATTAAAACGACTATAATTATTTTATCTTAAATATCACTGTTTGACAATAGTAAATTTACAAATCATTTACCGAAGTAGATAGACTTATATTCTTATATCGTTTAATAGGGCTTAAAATTTTAATTAATAAATATAACATTTCTGTTTAGCTATAATAATATTTATAAACTGCCCACCACGATAACATTTCTATATTACCTTTACAATAAGCTCATTTCTTTGACAAGTAGCTAAATTTAGCATAAAATATAAGAGTAATTAGCGAGCTCTAGCTCCCTTATTTAATCTAAAAAATATGTTTAGCAAAGAAAACAAATTAGAAAAGTTTAAGGACGCTGAAACCGTGATTGGTCCCTCTATTAAAGTAAAGGGAAATTTTCAGGGTAAGGGAAATATTGTAGTTGAAGGAACGGTTGAAGGTTCATTAAAAACTGAAGCTGATATTTTTATTGGTGCCAATGCTAAAGTTGTCGCTAACATCGAATCAAATGATGCTGCTATCCACGGTGAAGTAAATGGAAATATAAAAACTCGTGGTTATTTAGCAATTGGAAAAAGTGCAAAAATTTCTGGCGATATTCAATATGTAGAAATCTCAATTGAAAAAGGGGCTCTTATTATCGGTAACCTAACCGCTGTTCAAGAAGGTAAAAAATCTTCAAAAACAAAAAATGAAGATGAAATAATTGAGGAAGAAATTAATTAATTTGACCCACCCGTAAAAAGCTTATGCATGTTTACATTTACGACGACTATTTAGCTAAGGGAAAATATAACAAAGCGATTAACCGAATGGAAATTAGAATTACTGACCTTGGTCTTAATGGAAAAATTTTAAGATTAGGCGGAATTAAGAATGTAAAGGCTGCCATTGAAAATGAAATTCGTTTAGGCGCTAAAACAATAGTCGCTGTCGGCAACAATCAAACTGTAAATAGAATAATTGGTGCAATTATTAACGCCGATGTCTATGAAGAGTTCCAAAAGAACACTGTTTTAGGTATTATTCCCATTGGCGACGATACTTCTATTGCCTCATCTTTTGGTATTAAAGACGAAGAAAGTGCCTGCAATGTTCTTCTAGCAAGACGAGTTAAAAAAATTGATTTAGGGGCCGTTGGTAATTTTTATTTTTTAAAACAATTAAAAATTAAGGGCAAGGGCACAACTTTAAAAATAAATAATTTTGAAATTGAAGCAAGCGATAAAGCGGAAATAAATATTATAAATTTACTAGACGAAAGAAAAGATAAACTCCCAAAATCAAGTCCTTATGACGGATTACTTGATGTTTTTATTAAAGGCGGAAGAAATGATTTAACTTTTTTAAATAGTAAAAAAATAATTATTGAAAATAAAAATAAGGAAAAGATTTTAATCGATGATATTTTAGAAATTGAAGCTCCGGCGGAAGTTGGAATTTTAAAAAGCGCAATTACCGTTATTGTTGGTAAAGAAAGAAGCTTCTTGTAGAGAAGCTTCTTGTAGAGAAGCTTCTTTGTAAAAAATAGTTTTTTATAAAAAAATCAGCTTAAAAGGGTAGGCAAGAAAATTTCTTTTAGGTATTTTCGAGCAAATGCCGGAAAAACCCTAACAAGAAATCCCCCATGCTTGTCGTGCCTGACCCATCTAAACTGACTTTCAAAATAAAACGTCACATTAAGTGACTTATAAATATATCACATTAAATTATCTTTGTCAATAGTTTTATCCATAGTTTATCAACAACTAATACACAGGTATAAAACATAAAATAATGGGACGGTTTTTACTAAACCGTCCCATTATTTACTAAAATTTATATAGATGATAATTCCTTAACTAAAAAAAGTCGGCTCTGAGCCGACTTTTTTGCTATAAAATTCTTGTAATAATAAACTGATTAAACCTTTATAATAACAGGTAAAACCATCGGTCGTCTTTGAGTTGAAACAAATAAAAATTGCCCCATCTCATTTCTAATTTTGTTCTTCAAATAATCATCATCGGCTGGAGTCATTGGATTATTATCTTTAACAATTTGTTTTACCTTCGCCCTTGTCTTTTCAATTAAATCACGATTTTCTTTCATGTGCACAAAACCACGAGAAATAATATCCGGGTTGCCAATAATAGAGCCAGTCTTCGCGTCAATCGTAGCAATAACAACAATCATCCCGTCACCCGCCATCATCCTCCTATCGCGTAAAACGATTTCTGACACATCACCAATCCCTAAACCGTCAACCATCACATAGTCAGTGTTAACTTTTTCTTTGAAGACGACTGGTTTTTGTCCTTTTTTGAAATTAATAACATTACCATTATCTAAAACGAATATTTGTTCTTCCTTAAAACCCTCGCGCATCGCTAATTTTTTAGTTTCAACCAACATATAGTGATTAGCATAAACTGGCAAAAAGAAGTCTGGTTGAATTTGTTTTAAAACTTTTTTAATGTCGTCGGCATTAGCGTGTCCACCAGAGTGAATATCCATAATATCACTATGAATAACATTATCACTTAAACGATAGACACGGTCTTTTACTTTTTGAACTGAGCGTTCATTGCCAGGAATAACTGAAGAAGAAAAAATAACTGTATCTGCTTTTCTAATTTTTACAAAACGATGATTATTATTAACAACTCGAGAAAAAACTGCATTCGATTCACCCTGAGCTCCAGTACAAACTACAACAATTTTATCATCATCATAATCACTAATTTTTTCAATAGAAATTAAAGTATTTTTATGAGGAGGTATATAACCAAGTTCTTGAGCAATACTAACATTAATTTTCATACTATAACCATCAAGAGCAACTTTTTTACCGATTTTCTCACAGTAAGTAATGATGTGGGCAATTCTTTCAAGCTGAGAAGCAAAAGTACCAATAATAACTCGGCCCTTAGCACCCCCAATAACTTTTTCCAAATTATCAGTTGAAGTTTTAACTGAAACTCTTTCCTTAATATAAGAAACGCCGAGACTTTCAAGCATTAAAATTTTTGGTGAAGGGAGAGTAGCTAAATGACTATAACCAAAAGTATTTCCGGGTTTATCACCATCTTCAAAGGTCCAATCGCCAGGATGAATTACTGTTCCATGAGGAGTAGTAATAATTAAACCAACGGCATCAATAATAGAATGCTCAACTTGAAAAAAACTAATTTTAAATTTACCTAAAGTAACTTTGTCACTAATATTTTTAATTAAAATTGTTTTTAAATTTTTGCTTGTACCTTTACGATAGTCTTCAACCCGATGCTTAATCATCGCTAAAGTTAATTGACGACCAATAATCGGTGGATTACCTAATTGGTTCAATAAGATTGGGGCGCCACCAATATGATCAAGATGACCGTGGCTAAAAATAACGCCACGAATATTTTTTTCTTTACCCCTTAGACAGCTAACATTAGGAACGATGTAGTCAATCCCAGGCATGTCTTCGTCAGAGAATTGTAAACCCATATCTAAAATTATAATATCATCATCATATTCAAAAACCGTGCAATTTCTACCAACTTCTTCCTGGCCACCAAGAGGATAAATTTTTAAACTATTTTCAATCAATCCACTAGCTGAAACCTCTGTTCCATTAGTTTTTTTATGAAAATCGACGTTAATTGAACCAGAACCAAAATTCTTAGATTGAAATGGATTGCCTTGTTTATCATTTCTTCTCGGGCCACCATTTCTTTTTGGCCCCTTAGTTCTACTTAAACCATTAATTTTTCTTGAACCATCGCCTTTTTGATTAAAACGACTCTGATCTTGTTGGTTTCTTACTAAATTAGTTGGCACAGTTTTTGTAACATAATTTAAACCAATTGAATCAATGATTAAATCATTATCCAAACTCTTTTTAGAGCTAATTTGATTTGAACTTTGACTTAAGTCCTGACTTTTAGCTTGCGCCATCCCCTGAGGTTGATTAAAAGAACTAGCCCCTCTAAAAGGTTTATAGGCTTTTTTGGGAGCCATTTTTGACTCCAACTTTTTTTTATACATATTGTCTTTCACTTCTAAGTGGAAATTTTAAAAATCTCCAACTTCGTTAATGTTTATTAATTGATAAGAAGTGGTTGAAAAAACCACTTTAAATTTTATTTTTTACCAAGCAATTTTTTTCTTGGTTTTAAGATACCAATTTTCTATATCGTTAAAACGATTGCCAGCTTCAATCAAGACTTGACCAGAGAAACCACGCAAGTCCTTGGCTTGAACATAGGTGTAAGCAGGTGAATATAAAAATATTACCGGCACATCATTTAATAATTCTTTTTGTATTTCTTTATATTTTCCCATCCGCTCTTCTAAGTTATTTATAGTTCTGGCTTCAACTAGCAAACGGTCAACTGTTTCATTGTTATAACCAGCTAAATTTAAACCGCTATCAATTTGACTCGAATGCCAAAAAGCATAAATATCAGGATCGCCGCCAATAACTTGGCCATATAACAAAACTTGAAAATCTCTTTTTTTAATTATCTCAATTATTTGTTCACCGGAAACGGCTTTAATTTCAATCTCAACTCCAAGTTCTTGCCAGTAACTTTTTACTTTCTCGGCCACAACTAAATTACTACCAGTATCAACTGTGGTCAACTCAAGTTTAAGAGATTTTTCTTTCAAAAACTCACGTGCTAAATCTGGTAAATAACTAATTGCTTCAAGCTCTGAATTATAAGCTAAGCTTTCTTCCAGGAAAGGACTATCTACCCTTCTGTAAGCATTAGAAAATATTTCTGAAACTAACTCATCCTTATTTATTCCTTGAGCTAAAGCCAATCGTAAATTCTTATCCTTCAAGCTTTCATTTTTACTCTCATTAAAAAATAAAGAAATCACTTGAGGCTGAGCTAAGTCTCTAATATAAAGAGAGTTCTTAGCTAACAAACTATTTCTTTGTGAGAATGGTAAATTATTTAAACCTAAAATCTGTTTATCATTTAAGGCTTTAATTGCTTCTTGACGATCAGGATAAAAAATAAATTTAACTGCTTTTAAATATGGCTGCCCACCATAATAATCTTGATTAGCCTCTAAAGAATATTCCCTAACCTCACCACTTTTAGTTTTAGAGATCGATTCAAATTTAAAGGGACCGCTACCAACTGGTTTTAAGTTTAATTCTGATAAAATAATTGAATCGGGGTTAGAGTTTTCCCATAAACTTTTTGGCAAAATTCCAAAAGTTAAAAGGCTAGTAAAAGGAGCGTGGGCTTCTGGTAAAATAAATTTAACAAAAAGCTCGTCAACTTTTTCTACGCTAACACCGATAAAAGCTTGGCGAAGTGGGGCGCGATAACTCTCGTCTTGAATTAAATTAAAAGTAAAAACAACATCATCAGCGCTTAAATCTGAACCATCGTGCCATTTAACATTATCTTTAATTTTAATTAAATATTCTTTACCATCTTCTTTGATTTCAAAGAATTCAACTAAATCATCTTCTAAAACACCATCTTTATTATATCTAAATAAACTTGAGTAAACTAAACTACTTATATCATTATCAACTTCTCGTCCGGCTGAATAAAGCGGATTAATATTTTTTGGATAACCGACTAAGGCCTCGGTATAAGTCCCTCCAGATTTTGGCAAAAAAATTATTTTCTTAATAAAAAATGAATAAGCAAGAAAAGAGAGGCATAAAACAAATATTAATAAACAAATTCTAATAAATAAAACTTCTCTTGGTTTTAAAAATTTACGAAGATGTTTTAATTGTTTGCCGTCAGGAATTTTTCTTGGCGACAATGAATAGACTAATTTCTTATCTAATTCAATTTGATCATTTAAAGAGTTTTCTTTTTTAAAGAATCTCTTAACTAAAATAAAAGACGAACAAGCATTTTTAGCTCGTCGCCAAAAAGGAATAATTTTAGTTTTAAAAAAAGACATTAAAATTTAGTACTTAAGCTTCTTAAGCTCCAAGATACAAAGCTCCTAAAGAGAGGAGAATGAAGATAACAGCTAAAACTATAGTAGCAGTAAAAAGCTTTTTTTCCAAGCCGCGTTTAGTTAAATAAACACCACCACCGGTTCCACCGAAGGTTCCACCGAGTCCTGCTCCTTTACTTTGCATTAAAATAGCAATCATTAATAAAATCGCAACAACTATTTGAGCTAATTGTAATAAGGGTAAAAAATTCATAGATTTAAGCCTTTATTATTAAGCTTTTACGCTTTCAACAATGGCTTTTAAAGCTTCTTTTTCACTTACAGCCATTTCCGCTAGAATTTTACGATCAACTTGAATATTCTTAGCTTTTAAAGCACCAATAAAACGAGAATAAGACATTCCTTCTTCTTTAACAAAAGCACTTATTTTAATCTGCCATAAAGCGCGCATCACTCTTTTTTTCTTACGACGGTCAACAAAAGCGTGAGCTCCGGCTTTGGTTCTAGCAGTTTTTGCTAATTTAATTAACTTCTTTCTACCCCATTTATAACCCTTAACATCTTTTAGAAGTTTTTTTCTTTTTTTATTGTGGGTAATTCCTCTTTTTACTCTTGGCATACATTAAGTAGTCTTATTCGGCCAGGCCGATAAGTTTCATTAAAATTATTTATAAGGAGTTAAGACTTTAATAGTTCGGCTTAAACCTTTATCAGCCGTAATATCTAATCTCTTCTTTCTGGTTGTTTTCCCTGACTCGCGAGAGTTGAAGTGATCTTGACCAGCTTTTACTTTCTTCAATTTTCCACCAGCGGTTTTTCGGTATCTTTTAACCGTTGCTTGGTGAGTCTTTATTTTTGGCATATTTTCCAGATTAAAAAAACAGGCAGAACCTGAGTATAGGATTTTTATTTCTTATTAACTAGTATCATAGTAAATCTTCCGCCTTGATTTGTCAAGGGCTGTTCTACTTCAATATTTAATTCTTGATTTTCTTTCACTTTATCCAAAAACCCATTAACAATTTCAGCCGCCTTCCTTGGATATTGCCTTTCTCGTCCTCTTAAAATTAGTTCAACTTTTATTTTATTCTCTTTAGATAAGAATTTTATTGCTTGATTTACTCTTAAATCGAGGTCATGGTCGCTAATACGAAAAGAAAGACGAATATTTTTTTGTTCAACTTTTTTTTGTTGCATCTTTTGTTTATGAGCCAATTTTTCTTTCTCATATTTAAGTTGGCCAAAATTAGAAATTTTAGCAACCGGTGGATTCCCTTTTGGATTTACCTCTACTAAATCCAACTCCGCTTCATTTGCTAGTCTTAAAGCTTCTTCTAAAGACACAACTCCAATCGCTTCATTGTTTTCGTCAATTAAAAAAAGTTCTAGCGCCTTAATATTTTGATTTATATTCATTAAAGGTTCCTCTTTTTTACTTTCAACGCGATGATATTTAATTCTCATTTTTTCTTTTTATTTTTTATTAAAAATATATCGTTTAAACAACGATTTAACTTAAGATTATTATAACTTGGTTTTTAATTTTAGTCAATAAAAGCGGACTTAAACATTCTAAACAGGATTTCCCCAAAGAAAGTCTTGACAAGATATTTTTTTTAATATAAGATAACGCTATCAAAAACAAAATAGAATAAAAACTATAAACGAGATATAAAAACTATCTATGTTTTTTTCTGTCTGTTTCGAACTTTAAAATTCAAATATACAACAATCATGGTGATGGTTTAATTTTGATGCTAATCGGCATCAATTCAAAATCAAAAAATTTTTGTCCGTTTTTTAAAACGGAATTACATATCAACCGAAGATTTAGATCTTTGGTCGAGTCAATCAAATTTAAAAGAGAGTTTGATCCTGGCTCAGGATGAACGCTGGCGGCGTGCCTAAGGCATGCAAGTTGAATGTCTAGTTTACTAGGCATGGCAAACGGGAGAGTAACACATTGGTAACCTACCTCTAAGACGGGGATAACCTTGCGAAAGCGAGAGTAATACCCGATAGTATTGAAAGACATAAGTTTTTCAATTAAATGCTCCGACGCTTAGAGAGGGGCCTATGGCCTATCAGTTTGTTGGTGAGGTAAAAGCTCACCAAGACTATGACGGGTATGGGGTGCGAGAGCATGGACCCACTCACTGGGACTGAGACACTGCCCAGACTCCTACGGGAGGCTGCAGTCAGGAATATTCCTCAATGGACGAAAGTCTGAAGGAGCGACGCCGCGTGTATGAAGAAGCCCCTCGGGGTGTAAAATACTTTTAACTGTGACGAATCAAT
>JAACPL010000048.1 GCA_009995495.1 Candidatus Falkowiibacteriota bacterium | reverse complement strand
GATGATTTAGAAATTTCAGAAAAAGAATATGGAAAAATTTTTTCTTTTGTGGATTTTGCGAATGTAAATAAATGGTTTCAGAACGACAATCAAGATTGGAATAGTCAATTACTTAAAATGGATGAAGTTTTAGTAATAGACCTTAATAAATTGAAAAATTTTTCAGATATTTTTAGTGAGAAAACTAGAGTATATTATGGCGAAGACCCTAAAAACAAGAAATCGCTGAGCTTTACATATGTTATAAGAAAAATATTTGGAAAAAGAAGTATTATAACCAAGGATGTACAAAAAATTAAGCATTATATAGATTCTTATGAAGATTTGTCGTCTAAAGTACTAATAACTGATAAAGATAATCAAAAATATATTGAGATTAGAAAATGTAATTTTGATGTAGAGATTTCTGTTGATGCTATTAAGATGATAAACCATTATGACACTTTTTGTATTTTTTCAGGAGATGCGGATTTTGTGTATTTAAATAATTTTTTAAAAAAAAGAGGTAAAAAGATTATTATTGTAAAAGGGGGATACATTACTACTAAGTTAAGAAAGACAGCGGACTTAATTATAAATGCTCAAAGAATAAAGAAGTATATAGCTAAAATAGAAAAAACAAAGACCTGACATAGTCAGGCCTTTGCGATGAGTTTTCCCGAATTAACCTCGGGCAGGTGTAAATACAGTATAGCAACCTTTGTGGTGAAAGTCAACTAAATTTGAAAATCAACTTTAAGCTATGAGAAAAAAAACGAGAGAAAAATTATTAAATATTGTTAAACAAAACTATTCCGAGATTGCGACGGATTTTGATATTAGTCGGAAAAAATATTTATGGCCAGAGATGGAAAAATTTTCTGAGCTTGTTTTTGAGGGGGCGAAAATTTTAGATGCTGGTTGTGGTAACGGGCGATTGCTTGAAGCTTTTAATGGAAAGAAAGTAGATTATAATGGTTTTGATTTAAGTCCAGAGCTAATTTCTTTTGCCAAAGAAAATTATTCCGAGCAAGAATTTTTTGTTGATGATTTACTAAAACTTGAGAATTTACCAGAGAGAAAATATGATTTTATTTTTTTAATTGCTGTCATTTTACATATTCCCGATCGTAATTTGCGCGCTCAAGTTTTAAGAAGTTTAGCCGATAAATTAGAAGTCGGTGGGCGGATAATTTTAAGTGTTTGGGATTTTTATGGTCAAAAAAGATTTGACGAATTGGTTAGAAAATCTGAAACTAAAAGAATTTTTTCTTTTGATGGGCGAGAGTGCGGTGATTTATTATTTTTATGGACTAGCGGTGATGGCAAGTCAAAAAGCCAGCGCTACTATCACGCTTTTAAAGATAAAGAATTAAAAAGTTTAGCGAAGAGCGCTGGTTTAGAGATGGAGGAGTTTTATAAAAGTGGAAAAAATATTTGGTTGGTTTTGAGGAAATAGACTTTAACTGATATTTTAAATAAACTCTAAACTCGCATTTAAACTCGCTCTATAGACATAGCTAAAAATTTTTGCTATAATTAAAAAACTTAATTATTAATTATAAAAAAAATATGTCACAAGCGATAGATGTAACGAAGGCTAATTTTGAGGCCGAAGTTTTAAAAAGCGAGCTCCCGACTTTAGTTGATTTCTGGGCCCCTTGGTGTATGCCTTGTCGAATGATGGCGCCAATTCTTGATGAATTAGCGGTTGAGATGGCGGGAAAGGTTAAAATTGTTAAAGTTGATACTGAGAACGCTGAAAATCAGGACTTAGCAATTCAATATCAAATCCAAAGCATTCCTAATTTAAAATTATTTAAGGACGGAAAAGTTATTGGTGAATTTATTGGTTTAAAAAACAAGGAAGCTTTGAAGGGGGAGATTGAGGCGATTTTGATGTAAGAGAAAAAAAAGGGGGGGTAAAGTTTCAGTTCAAACAATTAAATACTTAAAAGAGAGCTGCCTGATGAGGGTAGCTCTCTTTTTTTTCCTTTTTATTTTCTCAAATTTTCTCACTAGTTGCACTCAGCGCTAGCAGCAGAATCGGTTGTTCCCGTTCCGAATCCAGGCGCCGGGGAAGCGCTAGAAAGAGCGGCGAAGCAAGCGTCTGGCTGAGTATTGAAGGCGCTACAAATAGTATAAAGTAAAGAAGCGGAATCACGATTAGAGCTAATTGTTTGTCCGTTGATAACTAAAGTTGGAGAACCGCCAACACCATATTTTACATTATCATCTTTATAGATATTGAAGCCTGGGTAGTTTCCTTGGTAGCCAACTTTATTTTCAAAGTCAGAAATAATGTTATAGTCTTTATCTGTTTTCGCAAAACAATTTTCCATTTTTTTAGTATCAACTTTAGCTGAAGCTAAACAAGAGCTAGAATCACCGGCAACTAAGAAACAATTTAAATAATCAAAATAAACATTTTCTTGTTCGGTCATGATACAGTATTGATTTATTTGTTCAATAAGTTCAACTTCACCGTGCATAGCATAACTATTAAACTTTATTTGAAAATCAACTGTATCTCCCAGAGCTTTAACAACTGGTAAAATTCCTTTTTCCATTTGGGTGCCGTAAGGACAGTGACTCATAACAAATAATTCAACTACCGGCTTGTCATTTTTATTTGTAACTTCGGCAACGGGAGCACTAGCTTCGTTGGCAACAGGAGTCTCCTCTGCATTTATCTCTTCAATATTAAGCGCTTGAGGGAAAAATAATTTTCCATCCTTACTTAAATAAGAGTCAACGACACTGCTGGTAATATCAACTTCTATTTTATATAAACCATATTCTTCGGTCACGCTAACAATTGAAGCCTTTGAACCCGGTTCCATTAAATAGGAATTAATAAATTCTTCTGCAATTGTTGATGCTTTTTCTTTACTGACACTCTTTTTCATTGAAGGTGAAAAAGAAATAAAACCGATAATAATTAAAGCTACCACCAAAACAATTGGAGTTATTTTAGATGAAGCCTTATTTTTATCAAAAAACTTTCTAATAGTTTGTTTCATATTATTATGAATTAATTATTTTTAATTATTTAAATTTTTGTAAAAATTTTTAAAACTTATTAAGCTTTAATAGGGTTATTATAGAATATTTATTAAAGCCTGTCAAAGCTAGTTGGTTAATTTTTTGGTAATTTATTTTCCAAGTCTTTTGGCATCTCTAAATTAAAATCTAAAAGCTTACCTTCTAAATTTTTAAAGCTTAATTTTTTAGCAAACAAGAAAACTCGTCCAAGATTTAATTTTTCATTTTTTACTTTTGTTTTTTTAGTAAAATACAAATGGTCACCAGCCAAGGGATGTCCGTAGGCGTAAAAATGAACCCTAATTTGGTGGGTGCGGCCAGTTTCAATTTTAATATCAACTAAACTATAATTTACAAATCTTTTTAAAACTGAAAACTTTGTAATTGATGCTTTTGACTTAAAGAAACCATCAAGATTTCCTTGATCGCGATTTTTAGGTGAATGTCTAGTTAAAAGATTTTCAGTGTTTTTTGGTTGGGCGGCCATTTTATAACCATCCTTTGATCGTTTGATTGAAAAATCAATTATATCTTCATCTTTAGAAACTTGACCATGAACCAGGGCAATATATTTTTTAATAACTTTTCTGTCTTGAAATTGCTTTTTTAAACTCTCGTAACTTTTTTGGTTTTTAGCAACCACCATTAAACCACTAACGTCCATATCAAGACGATGCATAATTCCTGGACGATCTTCATCTTCGCCAACAGTTTTTATGGCTGGATAATAATCTAATAGCCAATCTTTTAAAGTTGCGCCAACAATATTGCCTCCTGGATGAACTGCTAGACCAGCCGGTTTATCAATTACCAAATAATTTTCATCTTCAAAAATAATAATTGGATCTTTAACGATGCTTAAGTCTTTGTCTTCAATTTGTTTATCTTTATCTTTTGTCATATTTTAAATTCCGGTACTAGAGCCAAAGCTTTGGCCACCCCCGTCTTTTTGTTTTTTAATAATCATTAATAAATCGTCCTTTTTAACGCCTTTAAGTATTAGCAGGAAAACCAAATAAATACCAGCGGCGACAATAATTGTTAAAGCAAATTTTAAAATAGCAATTACAGAAAGCTCGCCAATATTTATTTGCCAAAAGGTTCGAGAAAAGTATAAAAAGAGACCCATAATTAAAGAGGCTAAAAGGGCGCGCTTCATTTTTTTTAAAGAAAACTTAAAATTACTATACTTAAGAACGCAATAAGCCGAGAAGGCACTAATTGTAATCTCGCTATAAATAGTAACGGCAGCCGCTCCGAAATAGGAAAACTTTGGAATTAAAATTAAATAAGCAAGGAGAGAGCTGATACTGGTAAAAATATAAAATGGAATCATCTTTTTTTGTTTATCAATTGCGATAACGGCGTGAGCAAAAATTGTTCCTGGAAAAATTGCTAGTAATGAAAATATTAAAATCTTTAAAATTACTGAGGAAGCAGAAAATTCAGAGCCCGCCGCTAAGAGCATAGTTTCTTTGGCAACAAACTGACTACCAATAATAATAGGTAGAGCAATTATGACCATTAAATCAAGGGATCTTTGTAAAACATTTTGAAAATTTTCTGATTTTTTTTCTAGCCAGGCCGCGCTAAGAATTGGTAAAATTAAGCCGGCGAACATAAACGGTAAAGAGGTTAGAACATCAATTATTTTATAAGGCGCCCCATAAAAACCAACCTCCTCGGCGCTTTTGAAAAAAGATAAAAGTAAAGTATCAGCTCTTAAATAAATCAAATTTAAAATAACTGTAAAAGCTAGTGGCCAAAATTTAATAATTACTTCTTTCCATAAAGAAAAATCCCACTCAAGTTTAATAACAGCAAATTTCAAAGAGAATAAATAATGGAGAATAAAGCTAACGAAGGCGCCAAAACTTGTTGCTAATAAAATTCCAGTTAAACCGAGATTAAACTTTTCTCCCAAAAGAATTCCAGCCAGTAAAATTAATTTACCAACAGTTTCGGCAATTGCATTTTTCTCCATGCATAAGCGCTTTTGAAAGAGACCAACAATAATTTGATTTAAAGCGGGGAAAACAAAAGCCGCCATCGCAATAATTAAGCCGGTTTTAGTCGCCGTTGAATAAGGTAAGAAGACTGCAATTAAAGGGGCAGCCCCTAGAAAAATTAAAACTGATAATAATCTAAAAGCAAATAAATTATTTAAAACTTTCCCCTCATCTCTTCTTTTGTCGCTAATTAACTGGACCGTTACTAAAGTTAAACCAAAATCGGCGAAGACGGCAAAAAAGCCCAAAAAAGTTAAGACGGTTGTATATTCACCAAAACCTTGAGGACCGAGATAGCGGGTAATTAAAGCTAAAGAAAAAAGACCGAGAATTGTTGAGGCAATTTTTCCGGCAATTTGGGTTAGGGTGTTATAAGCAATTTTTTTGACAAGACTCATTTTCTTGTAATTTGAACTAATATTTTGTATAATAGCAGTATTAATAATTATATCATAATATATGAAAATTTCTAAAAAGAAAATTTTTTCTTTTGCCCTGCTCCTTTCCTTCTCGGCTTTATTTTTCATTTTCGGCGGAGGGGTTTCTGAAACACAAGCGCAAAGCCGGATGAATGCAACTGATCTCTATAGAAGCCAAACAGGGATGTCTGAGGTTGGCGCGGTTTATGGCGACAAAAAACCAGAAGATATTAGAATTGTGGCGACAAAAATTATTCAATGGGCCCTTGGTTTTCTCGCTTTAATCTTTTTAGTTTTAATTATTTTTGCTGGTTTTAAGTGGATGACTTCTGGCGGAAATGAAGAAGAGGTAAAGAAAGCTCAAGCTTTGATGAAAAATGCGGTTATCGGTTTAATTATTATTTTGGCGGCTTGGTCTATAACCTATTACCTAATATATATGTTCAGAAAAACGATTATTGATCAAGCGGTTGATTTGAACTTCGTTCCTTAGGTTAGGGGTTAACGATTTTGACAAATTCTAAAAAATAGTATATCTTATATAAAGAAGCTAGTTGTAATTACAATTAGCTTTATTTTTAAGAATAATAAAAAATATATGTCAGAAATCAGTTCAGCTATCAAGGCGCTGTGTGAAGAAAAAAACCTTGATTATAAGGCTGTTATTGAAGCAGTTGAATTAGCTCTTGCGGCCGCTTATCGTAAAGATTACGGCGAAAGAAATCAAAATATTAAAGTCAAATTTGATCCGGAAAGCGGGAAATCAAAAGTTTTTGACGTAAAAACCGTCGTTGAAAATTTACCAGCTGAAGAAGAGGCGGAGATGTTAAAAAATCTTTATAATCCTGAGCCGACACCAAGAGAAAATTTTCAAGAACGCTATAATCAAAGAGTTGATGAGGAAAATAACGAAGAGAGTGAAGAAGAAAAAGAAAAATTTAACCCAAAAACAAATATTCAATTAAAAGAAGCGATGATTTTGAAAATGGGGGCTAAAGTTGGCGATGAGCTTAAGTTAGATTTAGCTATTCCTGAGAGTTATGGTCGGATGGCGGCGCAAACTGCTAAGCAAGTTATTATCCAAAAGATTAGAGAGATGGAAAGGGATATGATTTTAGCTGAATTTAAGGATAAGGAACATGAAGTTGTTTCTGGGGTTGTTCAAAGACGAGAAGGTCGTTTTGTTTTTGTTGATTTAGGTAAAGCAATTGGTTTAATGCCAATGGAAGAACAAGTTAGAACTGAAAGATATGAAGCTGGTGATCGGGTTAAAGTCTATATTAAAGAAGTTAGAGAGGGTCACAAGGGCCCAGAAATTATTTTGTCTCGTCGTAGCGAAGAAATTTTGAAGAAAGTTTTCTATTTAGAAATTCCTGAAATTGCTAATGGTTTAGTTGAAATTAAGGCCGTTGCTCGCGAGGCTGGTTCTCGTTCTAAAGTTGCGATTTGGACTGATGAAGAGAATGTTGATCCAGTCGGATCTTGCGTTGGTCAAAGAGGCTCAAGAGTTCAAACAATTATTAGTGAATTAGGTGGAGAAAAAATTGATATTATTGAATACAATGAAAATCCAGTTAAATTTATTGCTAATTCTTTAGCTCCGGCTAAAGTTTTATCGATTGAATTAAATGAAGAAGAAAATAAGGCGAGTGTTAAAGTTGCTTCCGATAAATTATCATTAGCAATTGGTAAGGCGGGTCAAAATGTTAGACTAGCTGCTCGTTTAACTGGCTGGAAAATTGATATTATTGAAGCTTTGGAAGATGGTGAAGAGGTTAAAGTTATTGGTAGTGATGAAGATGGGGTTCCAGAAATTATTAATGAAGAAATCTTAACTACTAATAACATTAAAGAAGGTGCTGAGGAGTCTATTGTTGAAAATAAAGAGGAAAACAAAAAAGAAGCTAAAGAAGAAAAATAATTTTTTAAAATAAAAATAATTGTCAAAACTATGTTAATCAATGCACTTATTATTGGGAGCGCTTTAGTTGCTATATTATATGGAGCAACTATGATTGCCTCAATTTTACGATTACCTGAGGGTAATGAAAAGATGAAAGAGATTGCCCGAGCGATTCAAGCTGGCGCTAAGGCTTTTTTAAATCGCCAATATAAAGCGGTTGGAATTGTCGCGGTCATTTTATTTTTTATTATTGCTTTTATTCCGGCTCTTGGTTGGAATACAGCTTGGGCTTTTTTAATCGGTTCCGTTTTATCGGCTTTAACCGGTTATATTGGAATGTTTGTTTCAGTTCGCGCTAACGTCAGAACGGCTGAAGCTGCTCGCGGTGGTTTGCAAAAAGCTTTGAACGTTGCTGTTCGTGGAGGTAGTGTTACGGGGATGTTAGTTGTTGGTTTAGCTCTTTTAGGAACTGCTAGTTTTTATTTTATTACTCAAGACCTCCATGCTCTTATTGGTTTTGCTTTCGGAGGATCTTTGATTTCAATTTTTGCTCGTTTAGGTGGCGGTATTTATACTAAAGCAGCTGACGTTGGCGCCGATTTAGTTGGTAAAGTTGAGGCTGATATTCCTGAAGATGACCCAAGAAACCCAGCTGTTATCGCTGATAACGTTGGTGATAATGTTGGTGATTGCGCGGGGATGGCAGCTGATTTATTTGAAACTTATGCCGTTACTTCGATTGCCGCTATGATTTTAGGTTCTTTAATGTATAGCGGAGTTGAAGGAATTGACTTAAAAAGCATTATTTTATTTCCTTTAGTTTTAGGAGCCGTCTCTATTATTGCTTCAATTGTCGGAATTTTCTTTATTCGTTTAGGAAAAAAACAAAATATCATGAAAGCTCTTTATAAGGGTTTGATTGCCGCCGGCGTTTTAGCAGCGATTGCTTTTTATCCAATTACTCAAATTTTTATTACTGATTCAATTTTAGCTTTTAATGTTTATTCCTCTGCTTTAATTGGTTTAGTGGTCACTGGCTTATTGGTTGTTATTACTGAATATTATACTTCAACCGCTTTTTCTCCAGTAAAAGATATTGCTAAAGCTTCAGAAACTGGACACGGAACAAATGTTATTGCTGGTTTAGCAGTTTCAATGAAATCAACTGCTTGGCCGATTATTGTGATTGTGGCGGCTATGCTTAGTGCTTTTTCTTTTGCTGGTTTATACGGAATTGCAATTGCTGCTATGGCTATGCTTTCTATGGCGGGTATAATTGTGACAATTGATGCTTATGGTCCGATTACTGATAATGCTGGTGGAATTGCGGAAATGGCTGAGCTTGGTGAGGATGTGAGAAATATTACTGACCCTTTAGATGCGGTTGGAAATACAACTAAAGCCGTTACTAAAGGCTATGCGATTGGTTCAGCTGCTTTAGCTGCTTTAGTTTTGTTCGCTGATTTTACTTATAAAATTACTGAATTGGGAGGTAATGCTCAATTTTTGATTAACAATCCTTATGTTCTAGCTGGTTTATTTATTGGTGGATTATTACCATATCTTTTTGGCGCCATGGCGATGAAAGCGGTTGGTCGCGCGGCTGGTTCGGTGGTTGAAGATGTTAGAGCTCAATTTAAAGAAAAACCAGGGATTATGGATTATAGTCAAAAACCAGATTATGGCCGAACAGTTGATATTGTTACTAAGGCGGCGATTAAAGAAATGATTATCCCCGCTCTTATTCCCGTTTTAGCACCGATTATTGTTGGTTTTGGTTTTAATTTATTTGGACCAGGACACGGAGTTGAGGCTTTGGGAGGATTACTCGTTGGTTCAATTGTAACTGGAATTTTTGTCGCAGTTTCTATGACATCTGGCGGTGGTGCTTGGGATAATGCTAAAAAATATATTGAATCAGGACATTTCGGCGGTAAGGGCTCAGATGCTCATAAAGCAGCAGTTACCGGCGACACCGTTGGTGATCCTTATAAAGATACCGCTGGCCCAGCGATTAATCCGATGATTAAAGTTTTAAATATTGTCGCTTTACTTATTGTTGGTTTGTTGTTGCTTTAGTTAGTATTTGTCACTGGAAAATAAATTTATTTTTCTCGAGTTCAAATCGGAAAGATATTTCTTCACCAGTCGGATTTCCTTCGTAAACCGACAATCGTTCAGAACAAGTCTTTCCTATTTGAACTAATAAAACAATTAGTCCCTGGTGCTAAATATTCAAAACAAACAAAGAAGGACGGGGTTTGGCCTCGCCTTTTTGTATTATTGACACTACTTAATATATTTGATGTAATATTTTAAATGCTTAAATACTGAGCATCACCGAATTCCGCCAGGAAGCGTGGAAAAAATAGTAATTTAAAAACAAAATTTTATATTATGGAAAAAAATAGCTAAAGCCCTATAACATTGTAAAAAAATCTTCAATTTTGATGATAATTATCTCAAATTCAGAAAAGCCATTAAGCCTCAAGGCTCTTAACGGTGAGTGTAATATTTACAACGCCAATGAAACTTTTAAATTATCAATTGACCAATCTTTTTATCAATTGTAACTTGAATAAAATTGGAGTTGCAAATCCTGAGACACTAGTCAAGGTTCATGAAATTGTCCAAGATAGCACATTCATGGATGTTTTTCTCGCTTTACTTGGTATCTGGAATCAAAAATGGTTATCACAAAATCAAATCATTGAATTTTGTGAAACATTGCCTGATTACCTAAAACAAGGTGGACACGCCACAATGTTTCTCGCTAAAAAAGATGATAATGAGCCAGTTGATGAAGATAACCACTCTGAAAATTTGGTGGTGGTTTGTGTCTGTGTTAGCAGGGGCAATAGACGAGCTGATGTTGCCCTCTTTTAACATGACCTGGGGCTATGAACAGCGTCGTCGTGTTGTATCTCCGAAACTTATATTCCAAAAATTATACTTTGATAACCAAAAAAAAATGAAAAATGAAAAATGAATTTTTTTCAAATCAACTTCCCGATTTGATTGATGAGCTTAAGTCCGCAAATACTAAAACTGGCAAAATTGATTTGATCAGAAGTTTTATTGCCTCATTGCCAGGAGCAATGTTGGTAGAGGATGAAATCTTACCTTTAGGGGTTGTTGTTAAGGGTTGTGTTATTCTTTGCTCTGAGGAAGAATATTTGAATACTCCTGAGGAACAAAGAGGTTATAAAAAAATTGACTTTGAGTTTAAAATAACTCAAACTCAGATTCCCCTTGCTAAAATAGAACGGGAAAAAATCAGATCTTTTGTTGGTCTTTGGCACGAAGCTCTTGAGAGGTTAATTAAAGAAATGACGCCGGAAGTCAGAAAAATCTGCGCAAATTAGACAAAAAAATTAAAGACGAGAATACTCGTCTTTTTTCTTTTCCAGCATTTATTTAACGGTTGATTTTTTAAATATCTTGTGTTATTCTCTTTAAAGAAGGTCATTATTTGGCTGATTTATTAAGTGGAGAGCTCCGCTTTTCTTAAAAATGTTTCTAATAAAAAAATATGCAAGTAAATAAAAAAGATTTAGAGAAATCACAAGTTGAATTAACAGTAGAATTAAGTGCGGAAGAGTTCGCTCCTTTTATTGAAAATGGTGCGAAGAAATTATCCGAGAAAATTAAGATAGAAGGTTTTCGTCCTGGTAAAGCCCCGCTTGAAGTTTTAAAAGCGAAGATCGGAGAAATGAGTATTCTAGAAGAAGCGGCTCAATTAGCAGTTAATAAAACTTTAGATGATGTTTTAGCGGAGAGAATTAATGAGATTAAAGCGGTTGGACAACCAAATGTAAATATTTCTAAGCTTGCTCCGAACAATCCTTTTGAATATAAAGTTACGCTTTCGGTTTTACCAGAAATTGAATTAGGAAAATATAAAGATTTAGGTTTGAAGACGGAAGAAGCAAAAGTTGAAGAAAAAGAATTGGATAAAATTTTAAATGATTTACGCGAGATGCGAGCTAAAGAAGTTTTGGCTGAAAAAGATAAGGCGATTGAAAAAGGCGATAAAGTTGTAGTTGATATTAAATTATTTGACGGCAAAGTTCCGCTTGAAGAAGGGGTTCATAACGACTTAGCCCTTTTAACTGGGAAAAATTATTTTGTTCCTGGTTTTGATGAAAAAATTATTGGCGCTAAAAATGAAGCAGAGTTAAAATTCCAATTACCTTACCCGGAGGATCATCACCAGAAAAACTTAGCTGGAAAAATGATTAATTTTGAAGTAAAAATTAAATCAGTTTTCAAAAGAGAATTACCAGAATTAAATGATGACTTCGCCAAAGATTTTCGCGTTAAAGATTTAGAAGCGCTTAAAAAAGATTTACAGGAAAATGTTTTACAAGAAAAAAAACGAGAGCTTGATTTGAAAAATGAATCGGAAATGATTTCAAAAATTCTTGAGGGGGCGAAAATTGGCGACTTGCCAGAAATTTTAATTGAGAGTGAATCAAGAAATATAATGTCAGAACTTGAACAAAGTGTTTTACGTCAAGGCGGAAAGTTTGAGGACTATTTAAATCACTTGAAGAAAACTAGAGACGAATTGAAATTAGAGATGATTCCTAATGCGATTAAAAGAGTTAAATCATCTTTATTAATTAGAGAAATCGCGGTCTTAGAAAAAATTGATGCCAGTGATAAAGAAATTGAAGAAAAAATTTCCGAGTTAAAAGAACAATATAAAGGAAATGAAGAAGTACAAAAAATGATTCAAGAACATCACTATAAACATTATTTAAAAAACATTTTAACCAATGAGAAAGTTTTAGCAAAATTAAAAGAATGGAATTATGCCTCTACTGGCGCAAAACAAAAAAGCTAGTTTTGATTATGAGATACTGGAGAAGTTTGAGGCCGGTCTAGTTTTGTTTGGTCACGAAGCTAAAGCTTTGCGTGCGGGTCAAGCAAGTTTAAAAGGAAGTTTTATTGGGATTAAAAGAAAAGAGGGCAAGGCCGAAGTTTATCTTTTAAATTGTCAGGTCTCTCCTTATAAAAATTCTGGGCCAATGCCCGAATATAATCAAAAGCGAGAGCGTAAATTATTGTTAAAAAAGCAGGAAATAGACTACCTGGCCGGCAAAAGTCAGGTTGAGGGCTTGACACTTATACCGCTTAGAATTTATACTAGTCATAGCTTTTTAAAACTTGAATTTGCGCTAGCTAAGGGTAAGAAAAAATACGATAAGCGTGAGTCAATTAAGAAGAAAGATATTGAAAGAGATCTGCGAACTTTAACAAAAAGAAGTTTTAAAAGAGTAGATTAATTTTAGACGGGGATGCCAGGCATCGACAGTCGCCTCTTTTTCTAAATATGCAAAACGCGCTTAGCTGTCGCGTAAAACCGGCTAAAAAACACAAATGTCGAAAAGACAAAAGCGTTTTCTTGGAAAGTTCCAAGTTTCGCTCCTGTTATGGCCTAATAAAATAAAGCTATAACCATCTCTTGCTTGTGAGTCCTCATAGCTTGTAAGCGGTGTAATATTCTTGAGGATAGGGTTCTCTCATTCTTTCGGGGAGGGTCCAAAGCTAAAGAAAGATCGTTTCGGTTGCTTTTAGTTCAATTTTGATGGCCGGGATTAAAACAATAAATTGAAATATTTTTGTAGAAGTATTTAGGAAAAACGATTGGACATGGGTTCGACTCCCATCATCTCCACAGAGTTTTTAATGGTCCAGTGGTGGAATTGGTATACACGCAGCACTTAAAATGCTGTGCCCAAAAGGCGTGTGGGTTCGATTCCCACCTGGACCACGGTTAGAAAATGCGGGTATAGTATAGTGGTTATTACACGTGCTTGCCAAGCACGATAGACGAGTTCGATTCTCGTTACCCGCTCACAAAAAGAAATAGCCCCTAAAGGGGCTGTTTTTGTTTTTTAGGATGGTATAATATAATGTGAAATAGTATTTAATTTAAATAATATGAATAATCAGTATAAAATAATTCTCGCATCTTCCTCTCCGCGTCGAAAGGAGCTGTTCGAGAAATTAAGACTACCTTTTACGATAGAAGCCTCTGATTATGAGGAAGACATGACTCTAAAAATACCTCCCTTGAAATTAGCAAAGACCTTATCTTGCGGCAAAGCTTTAGCGGTAGCCAGAAAGCATCAAAGTGGAATTGTAATTGGCGCTGATACCTTTGTCGTTTTTGATAATCATCTATTAGGTAAACCAAAGAGCGAGGCGGAGGCAGTTAAAATGTTAACAAAATTAAGTGGCAAAAGGGTTGATATTCTGACTGGTCTAACTATTATCAATATTGCTTCTGGAAAAAAAGTGAGTATCACCGATATCACCAAAGTTTATATAAAGAAGCTAAGTAAGCAGGAGATAGATAATTATGTCATGTCCGGTGAACCAATGGATAAAGCCGGCGCCTTTGCTATCCAGGGATTGGGGGCGGTTATTATTAAAAAAATAGAAGGAGATTTCATGGGCGCGATGGGTTTGCCATTGTTTGCCTTAGCTAAAGAATTAAAGAAATTAGGGATAGATGTTTTGTAAATTTATAACCAAACCGCAAAATTAGCTCATAAAACAAAGACAGCCCCGAAAGGGGCTGTTTTTTTATCTGTAAACAAACCTTGATTTTTAAAATACAATATTATATTCTTATATGAACATTTAAATAAGAACATTAACAATTAAATTATAGGAGATTTAGACATGGATAAAATATTAATTACAGGTTTTGAAAACTTTGGAGATTATGGTGAAAATACTACGGAAGTTTTAAAAAATAACTTACGTATTATAGGGTCTCATATTGTAGAGTATATAATTTTTCCTGTTAGAATTTTTTCTAACGGTGCAGAAAATTATGGAAAAAAGATTGTTGCTAGAGCAAAAGAAATTAACGCTAAGGCTATTATTTCCTTAGGAATGGCTTCCGATGTTTATGGCGTAAGAATTGAATCCCGGGCTATTAATTGGGTTGAGAATGAAAAATATTGTTTGCCCGAAGAACATAAAATGGTTTTAGATAAAAGTTTATATCCAAAACATCCATTTGACGTTGATTTAAGTAAATGGAATATAGAAAAAATTCTTTACTTTCTTTGTAAAATCAACTTAGCTCATGAGACGCATATATCAACCAATGCTAATGCATTTTGTTGTAATGCTTTAATGTTTAGAACCTTGTAAGCCATGCAAGATAATAAATATGATATTCCTTATATCTATTTACATTTACCCTGTACTTCAAATGCTATTAAAAATTTGCGAGAGTTCGACAAAAACAAATATATAACATCTACAGACAAGGTGAGTCAAATTCTTTCGATTTTTGCAATGTTATACAGGGGGTGGAAGATTTGAAATAATCAGTCACAAAGAAACTTTAATCTAATAATTTAAATTTTTTGAAGACTATCTCATATAGATAGTCTTTTTTTATTATTCCTAGGTTAAATTACAGACTTTTCTTGCTTTATTATTTGTAATATAATTAATATTATTAGCTTATAAAATATTAAGTGTGTGAAGTTTCTTCGAAATAACTTATTTGATTAACATATTTATATGAACAAATTTGAACAAGTCCCTACTGAAAATTGGGAAAAATCTTGCGCCGCTAAATCTAATGCAATTGTTAATAGTATTCATGAAATCGAAGCTAATTATATAATAGATACGGCCCGAGTAAGTGCTAAGTTGAAAAAAATAACAGATGAAATAATAGAAAAACATAATTTACCTAAATCTTCAGCTCATCAGGCATTAATTGAAGACGCCTTAATGAAAAATGCTCTAGTTAGGATTGCCCAAGATTTTGGTGGTAATTTACGTTCCGAGCCTAATTTAGAAGATAGGTATTTAGAAATTTTGTTTCATGAAATAATGATGAAAGGACCTAAAGATTATGAGGAAATAGTTGGATTAGTTAAAAGTCATGATAAAGATAATATTTTAGATAATAACAAAAAGGCAGAGCTAGTAAGTAGTTTGGCGGAAAAATTACTTTTAAATTAAAGACATATTCGTTTGAGCTAAAGGTATTGACATTTTTTCTAGTTTAGCTAAAATTGAACGACAAGAAAAAATTAGTACTTTTAAAGATATAATAAAAAGAAGTGTAGGAAAGTGGGAAAACAAGGTCAAGCGCGCTGTCACCGAATCGCAAAGTGACAAACCGTGTGAGATGGTTTAAATTGTGAATGATAGGACTGATTCAGTTTTAATTAGCCAATTTTAAGAGTAGATTGGAATAATGAAGCAGAAAGAATCATATCCGATTCAGCATTTTAGACCAGGAGCAGTAGCTAAGGTAAAATAATTATTTCATTGCCATTGTAATAGACCGAAGCTCTGTGTGCCTGCGAAAAATGGCGCGGTACATAATTACTTCTTTTTTAAGGCTATCTCATTTAGGTAGCCTTTTTTATTGGTGTTTAAAAGATGAAAAGCAATGAGGATAACCACAAAGTTTATTCACAGTTAATCTATTGACAAAAAAGTAAAGATATGTTATAATTAAATTGTATTATTAAGATTAGTTTTTATATAATAATTGAGGGGCGCCTATAAAAGGATCGGCCCTAAAAAAAGAAAAAGCATGCGGAAAAAATTACCTTTCTCCCCAAAAAGGGGAACATTATTTAAGCGAATCCGGTAGCTGACCGAGAAACATCAGCCCTTGAAAGCCTCATAAATTTAATTTGAGCCTTTTTTACTTGACAAAAAATAGTTTTAACTCTAAAATAAAGGCGCAATTAAATAAAAGCCTATAAGAAAATCTTTGGAGAAAGAAGAGTTTAAAACTCTGAGGCAGCCAAAGAGCTTCGCGCATAGCGAGGTTAAGCTCGGTTTTTTTATATAAAAACCAGTTTAAATATATGGAAGAAAAAAATACAAATCAAGAGGACTTAGATTTCGCTAAATTAATAGATGGCGACGCTATTGTTATTCCTCAAGTTGG
This sequence comes from Candidatus Falkowiibacteriota bacterium, assembly GCA_009995495.1. Lineage (GTDB taxonomy): Bacteria > Patescibacteriota > Patescibacteriia > Patescibacteriales > UBA12465 > UBA12465. The sequence continues at coordinate 10,687 of JAACPL010000048.1, read as the reverse complement.
CGAAATCATTAAAGGTAGAGTTGTTTCTGCTTCAAAATCAGAAGTTAAACTTGATATTAATGGAATTTTAATGGGCATCGTTCGTGGTCCAGAGCTTTATAATGAGGTTGAAGAATTTTCAAGCTTAAAACCTGGAGATGAAATTGAAGCCGCTGTTATTGATACTGAAAACGAAAGAGGTGAGCTTGAATTATCTTTTCGTTCAGTTGGTCAAGAAAAAGCTTGGAAGAAATTACGTGCTGCTCAAGCAAATAAAGAAACTATTAAAGTTAAAATTACCGATGCTAATAAGGGCGGACTTATTAGTCGTTATTGTCAGATTGATGGTTTCTTACCGGTCTCACAATTAGCTCCAGAAAATTACCCAAGAATTTCCGGTGGTGATAAGAGTAAAATTTTAGATAAATTAAAATCATTTATCGGCACTGAATTCGAAGTTAGTGTTATTAATCTAAGTGAAGAGGAGGAGAAAGTTATTTTCTCTGAAAAAGATGCTTGGAGTAAAAAACAAAAACCAGCCCTTGATAAATATCAAATTGGCATGGAAGTTGAAGGAACGGTAACTGCTATTACTAATTTTGGCGTTTTCGTTTCTTTCGGCGATGATAGCATTGAAGGTTTAATCCATATTTCTGAGCTTGCTTGGCAAAGAATTGATTCACCAAATGAATTACACAATGTTGGTGATAAGATTAAGGCGGAAATTATTTCAATTGACGGTGCTAAAGTTTTCTTAAGTGCAAAGAAATTGATGAAAGATCCTTGGCTTGAAGCTAGTGCTAAATATAAAGTTGGCCAAGTGGTTCCGGGTACAGTTTTGAAAGTTAATCCTTTCGGTTTATTTGTTAAACTTGATGAAGAAATTCATGGACTTGCTCATATTAGTCAATTAGAAATGGAAGGTAAGGAAAAAATTGCTGAGCTATATAAAGCTGATGATGTGATTGATTTCGAAATCGTTAGCATTTCTCCATCAGAACATCGTTTGGGTTTAAAGTTTGCTGAGGATAAAAAAGCTGGTGCTAAAACTACTAAGAAAACTTCTAAAAAAGAAGATGAAGTTCAAGAGGAAAAAGTAGAAGAAAAAGTAGAGGAAGAAAAAGTTGAGGTCAAAGAAAAGAAAAAAACAAAAAATAAAAAAACCGAAGCTGACGCCAAATAAATAGAATTTGTTTTAAGAAATAAAGCGTCCCTCGGGGCGCTTTATTTATTAGAGTCAAGCTTTTTAGCAATTGCCAAAAGCGAATTTTAAGCTTATACTATATAAAGATAAAAAATATTATGATTTTAAATATATGAAGAATTTATTAAGGAATTTTTTGCTTTTAACTCTAGCTTTTTTTGTAATTGCGGCTTTATTCAGTGCTTTTAGCGAGAATGGAACTGAAAAAGAAATTGTTGGTTTAGAAACGGTAATTAATAAGATAAATGATGAAGAAGTTCGGGAAGTAAAAGTTTCGGGAAATAATATAGAAATCATTTTAAATGATGAAAAAGTTTTAAAGGCGCAAAAAGAAGGTAACGATTCCTTTGCTTCCTTAATTAGTGATTTTGCTATTGCTCCAGAGAAATTAGAAAATATAAAAATTTCAGTAGTTGAAGAGAGTGGTTTTAATTATTGGTTTAAAGCTATGCTACCAATAATTCTACCAATTGTTATTATTGGTTTTTTCATTATTTTCATGATGCGTGGTCTTCAGGGGGCAAATTCAAAGGCGATGAGTTTTGGCCAATCAGCTGCTAAGAGTTTTAAAATCGAAGGTAAGGAAAAGCCGACTTTTAAAGATGTGGCTGGAGCTAAAGAGGCGAAAGAAGAATTAACGGAAATTGTAGATTTCTTAAAATATCCTAAAAAATATCATGCTTTAGGAGCAAAAATTCCTCGTGGAGTTTTGCTTTTAGGGGCTCCTGGAACTGGAAAAACATTACTCGCTCGTTCGGTTGCTGGTGAAGCGGACGTCCCATTTTTTCATATGTCTGGCTCGGAATTTGTTGAGATGTTTGTTGGTGTTGGGGCTTCAAGAGTTAGATCTTTATTTGATAAAGCTAAAAAAGCCGCTCCTTGTATAATTTTTATTGACGAGATTGACGCTGTTGGTCGTCGTCGCGGTTCTGGTTTGGGCGGTAGTCATGATGAGAGAGAACAAACTTTAAACCAAATTTTAGTTGAGATGGATGGCTTTGAGGCGACTCAAAATGTCATTGTTATTGCCGCGACTAATCGGCCCGATGTTTTAGATCCCGCCCTTCTTCGTCCGGGAAGATTTGATCGCCGCGTGATGATTGATTTACCGGATATAAATGATCGTGAGGCAATCTTGAAAGTTCATAGTAAGAAAAAACCATTAGCTAGTGGCACTGATTTAAGAATAATTGCTGAGAGAAGTGCGGGCTTTTCTGGAGCTGACTTAGCTAATATTTTAAATGAAGCGGCAATTTTAGCGGCTAGCAACAATAAAAAAGAAATTGTGAATGAAGATTTATTTGAGGCGATTGAGAAAGTTATGATTGGCCCAGAAAGAAGAAGTAGAGTAATAACCGATAAGGAAAAAAAGATTACTGCTTATCACGAAGCTGGACACGCAGTTGTTTCTCACTTTATTCCCGGAGCCGACCCCGTTCATAAAATTTCAATTATTGCTCGTGGTTCAGCTGGAGGCTATACTTTAAAAGTTCCTGCCGAAGATAGGCATATGCATACGCGTTCGGAATTTTTAGGGGAAATCGCCGTACTTTTAGCGGGACATATGGTTGAAAAAGAAATTTTTGGGGAAGTAACAACGGGGGCAACTTCTGATTTAAGAAGGGCAACTTCTTTAGCTCGCCAACTTATTACTGACTATGGGATGAGCGAAAATCTCGGACCGAGAACTTATGGGGCAAAAGAAGAGATGATTTTCCTAGGCCGTGAAATTCATGAGCAAAGAGATTATAGCGAAAAAGTTGCCGAGAAAATTGATGAAGAAATTTCTAGCTTAATTAAAAAAGGCGGAGAAATGGCAAGGGAAATTATTGTTTCTCAAAAAGAGGCGCTTGAAAAAGTAACCAATGCTTTGCTTGAGAAAGAAACAATTGAGAAAAATGAATTTGAGCTTTTAGTCGGGGTTAAACCAAAAGCTTAGTTTCCCTTATTGACTAAAGCCAGTATTCCGATATACTAAAAATATAAAATAATATAATAATATGGCAAATCCAAAAAAGCAGAAGACGCATAGCAAAACCCATAAAGGGAGGGCTCATTTAGCTTTAAAGCCTAAAACTTTAAACAAATGCCCTAAATGCGCTAAAGCGGTTCTTCCTCATACTGCCTGTGAATTTTGTGGCACCTATAAGGGTCGTCAGATTCTAGTAGTAGATAAAAAAACTGTTAAGAAAATTAAAAAATAAATATCTATGTCAAATCGCCACCTATCAAGAACGATTGCCTTACAAACTTTGTTTGCCTGGGACTTTAATGGTAAGAAGGACGGTGACATTGATAACATAATTGCTGATAATTTTTCCAATTTTGCACCGAATTTTGATGACGGCGGTTTTGTTAGTGACTTAGTTTTTGGCGTTCGTGATCATATTAAAGAAATTGATCCTTATATTGTTAAACATGCAACCGAATGGCCACTTGATCAAATAAATGCAATTGATAGAAATATTTTGCGTCTTGGTATTTATGAATTACTATTTAGCGTCACACCGCCACGCGTTGTTATAAATGAAGCGATTGAAGTTGCTAAAAATTTTGGTGGTAATGCTTCAGGAAAATTTGTTAATGGGGTTTTGGGCTCTCTTTATGCTGAGAAACCAGAAATTCAAGAACGAGATAATAAAGAAGAATTTGATAAGAAGGTTGAAGAGTTAAAGGCGGAAAAAGCAGAAATTGAGAAGGAAGAATTTGAAAAAAATAATTTAGAAAAAGAATAGCGCTTAAAAATCGTTTTCTTTGTTAGTTATATGGCAAAAAAAGATTTGAAAGATTTACAAAAAAAACTCGGTGTTAAATTTAAAGATGAGAGTTTATTGAAACAGGCTCTTGTTCACCGTTCTTATTTAAATGAAAACCCAAGTTTTGAAACTGGTCATAACGAGCGTTTAGAATTTTTAGGCGACGCCGTTTTAGAATTAGTTGTGACGGAATTTTTATATTTGCAATTTACTGATAGACCAGAAGGAGATTTAACTAGTTGGCGTGCCTCCTTGGTTAATTCAAAGATGCTTTATGAAATAACTCCTGACTTAGGTATTGAAGAATTTTTATATTTATCAAAGGGTGAAGCTAGAGATAAAAATAAAAAATCAAGACAGTTTATTTTAGCAGATGCGGTTGAAGCAATAATTGGCGCTGTTTATTTAGATCAGGGAACAGAAGCGGCTAAGAAATTTATTTTAGACAATATTATTTCTCGGCTTGATAAAATTTTAGCTAATCAAACTTTTTTAGATCCTAAATCTTGTTTTCAAGAGAAAGCTCAAGAAGTAAGAGGAATTACCCCTCATTATGAAATATTAAAAGAAGAGGGCCCTGATCATGATAAAATTTTTACGGTTGGTTTATATCTCGGAGAAGAATTGATTTGTGAAGGCGGGGGCTCTTCTAAGCAAGAGGCTCAAGTTCAGGCGGCCACTACTGGAATTAAAAAATTAAATTGGTTTTAAGTTTAATAGAATAATTATTAATTTCATCATTTAATTAACTAGTCATCTAAGCATCATTTATATGGACATAAATTTACTATTCAATCTTGCGGCTGAAGGTGGCGCCTCCGATATTCATTTACAATTTGATTATGAACCAATCTTTCGTCTTAACGGTAGACTTTTAAAACTAATTGAGTTTTCTGAAAAAATAGCAAGTAGAAAAATAACTAAAGATGATTTAAATGCTTTTATTGATCAAATTTTAACTAAGGAGCAAAAAGAATTGTTTTTTAAAAACAAAGATTTAGATTTGGCTTATCAACTTGAAGAAAATCGTTTTAGAGTTAATTTTGCTTTTGAAAAAGATAATATTTCTATTGTTGCTCGGGTCATTAGTGATGAAAAACCAAGTCTTGATGAAATTGGCATACCTCAAGTTGTTAAAGATTTGTTAGATTTGCCTCAAGGTTTTATTTTAGTAACGGGGCCAACCGGTTGTGGTAAGTCAACGACTTTAGCGGCGATGGTAAATTATATTAACGAAACAAGAGATGCTAATATTATTACGCTTGAGGATCCGATTGAATTTATTTTTAAACCAGAAAAAAGTATTATTTCTCAACGACAATTGGGAATTGATATGACGACTTTTGCGGGCGGATTAAAACATGTTTTACGCCAAGATCCGAATGTTATTATGTTGGGTGAGATGAGAGATTTAGAAACAATTGCCACGGCTATTACTTTAGCGGAAACGGGGCATTTAGTTTTAGCAACTTTACATACTTATAACGCCGTGCAAACTATAGATAGAATTATTGATATTTTTCCGCCACACCAACAAGGTCAGGTTAGATCTCAGCTTTCAGGAATATTAACTGCTATTATTTCTCAAAGACTTTTACCAAGTCGTGAAGGCGGGCGAATCGCGGCGCGGGAAATTTTGTTAAATAATAATGCGGTCGCTAATCTAATTAGGGAAGGAAAAATTGCCCAAATCAAAAGCACAATTGAAACTAATTCGGCCTCGGGTATGGTAACTATGGATAAACACATCAAACTTCTTTATGAAACCGGGAAAATTGAAAAAGAAACTGCGGAGCTTTATATGGAGGATAAAAGGGGGGTGGAGTAGGGGTAATATTGGAGCACATTCGCCTGCTATTGACAAATAAATTTAAATGTGCTATAATATAGTTATAATTAAGGTTTTTTGAACTTTGTCCTTAGACCTTAGATAAAATAGTATAACGCTACTTTATCTAAGGTCTTTTTTAAAACAACAATAAAATGATATAATCATAATGATTAAAATGAATGTGCGAGCGGTCAAGGCTTCTTGCTATTTTGATTGGCATCTCTTTTTTGAGAATGTTTTTGGTTAAGGCTTAAAACAGAGTGAAAATTATGATGTCTAAAAAATAAAGAAACTTGGTTTGAGATATTAAGGCATTATCATGCCAAATACGATTCAACTTATTTGAGTATTCAAAGAGTAGTGTAATAGGTGATATTTCAAACATTTCGCGACTCCAATGGCAACCTCTATGTTCGTTACCTCAACTGGAATAGTTCCAAGTGGAATTGGAACTACAACTGGCTTGATAACGACTTCAACTCTGATAATCCCGCCGCCCTCGCAATTTTTCTCATTTCTCCCCTATCTTTTGATAGAGGAGTTTTGTTTTATAATCTGCCCATTCCAGCCGCCAAGCATGCGACCAATTTCATTTATTTTTTCTGATAAGTCTATATACTTCTTGTTGTCTAGAGATTTTGTCTCAAAAAGAAGTAATAAAAATATTTTTATACTATCAGTTTTTCTGATAGCAAGTTTTATATAAGGTAATTTTTCCGGTCCGATCAAAAAAGAAGCACTAGTAATCGCCTCAATTATTTCTGATAATAAATTATCTATTTTTGCGCCCAATGTATAACGATGTTCTTTTGGTAATAATTTATAATATCCATACCACAGTAAATATAAATCTTTTTTATAAAACATCGCTTGAAAGTTAAATACTATATTCGTTATGCTGATGATTTTGTTTTTATGTCTGCTGACAAGGAATATTTAAAAAATTTGATAATACCAATAAAGAAATTTTTAGGCGAAGAATTAAAATTAGAAGCTCATCCTAAAAAGATATTCATTAAAACTATTTCTTCTGGTGTTGATTTCTTAGGCTGGATAATTTTTCCTGGCCACAAAATATTACGACGAGTCACTAGACGACTGATGTTTAAGAAATTAGAAAAAAATTGTTATCAAGAAGAATCTCTAAGCTCTTATTTAGGAATGATTAGTCACGGGAACACTGGAAAGATAAAATTAAACATTTTAAATTTGAAATCAACTAAGAATTTCCCGCCCACAAAAAATAGCTTATTTTAGGCTATTTTTTTTAATATTTAAAGGCTTGACATATTTTTTAAAACCGCTATAATAAGTATCAGTTTTAAGAGTGTCTAAAATCTGTATAAAAGATATGCTAGAAAAATTTTTTCGGCTTATTAAAAAGCGATTCTAAATTGATCAATATTTTTGATTTTTTTGGAACCGCCAAAAGCGGTTTTTTTGCGCCCTTAAAGTTCATTAACAATTTAATGTTAGAGAAATAGACATCAATAATCAGATAGAAAAATATAAGTGATATTTTAATCTTATTAAATCCGAATTTTTCGTCCGGAGAAGAAATAAGAGCTGTAAATAAAATATCAAAAAACGCTTTAATTTTTAAAGATAAAAGCGTGAGAAAATCACAGTAAGAGTATATGGCGGATGCCTTGATATAAGAAGACGATGAAGGACGTAGCAGCCTGCGATAAGCTGCGGTTAGGTGGCAAGCAACCTTTGACCCGCAGATTTCCGAATGGGGAAACCCCCTTTCTTGAAGAGAAAGGAAGCCAGACCTTTTAGGTCGGCTGGAACACCCGGCGAACTGAAACATCTTAGTAGCTGGAGGAAAATAAAATAATAATGATTCCCTAAGTAGTGGCGAGCGAACGGGGAGGAGTCTAAACCGAAATAACCGAGTAATAAGTTTAGTTTACTAGATGAATTACAGAAGGTTCTGGAACCACATGTTTTTTCGGTGTTGTAAGGCCTAGTGCTTGTTGCCAGATCAACAGGACGGAGTCAAAAAAGATATTTTTTAATTGAATGAGCTGGAAAGCTCAGCCAGAGACGGTGATAGCCCGGTAAGTGAAAAAAAATAACTCTCCGTAACTAGTGCTCTTAAGTAGGACGGAACACGTGAAATTCCGTCTGAAGCCAGGTCGACTATGACCTAAGACTAAATACTTCTTATAATCGATAGTGAACAAGTACCGTGAGGGAAAGGTGAAAAGCATCCCGATAAGGGAGGTGAAATAGTACCTGAAACCATATACTTACAAGGAGTCGGAGCCGTGTTTACACGGTGACGGCGTGCCTATTGAAGAATGAGCCAACGAGTTTGTTCTATGTGGCTTGCATAATCTCCTCTGGAGAGCATGCAGAGTGAAAGCGAGGGTTAATAGCCCGTTTGTGCTTCGCTTTCGTGAAAGCTAATTTATTAGCTTCCCGGAAGCGTAGCATTTGTCGCATGGACAAGACCCGAAGCCGGGTGATCTAACCATGAGCAGGTTGAAGTTTGTCGAAAGACAAATGGAGGACCGAACCCACGCACCGTGCAACATGCGGGGATGACTTGTGGTTAGCGCAGAAATTGTAATCGAACTCGGCGATAGCTGGTTCTCCTCGAAATAGCTTTTGGGCTAGCCTCGGATGTTGATCGTAGGGGGTAGAGCACTGGATGAGGGCGGGTCGCAAGATACCGTCTTCAATCAAACTCCGAATACCTACGAGTAGAGTCCGGGAGTCAGACTATGGGCGCTAAGGTCCATCAGTCGAAAGGGAAACAGCCCTGATCACAGTCTAAGGTCCCTAAATATATACTAAGTGTAAAAGGTGGTGTTGTGACTACGACAGTTAGGAGGTTGGCTTAGAAGCAGCCATCCTTTAAAGATAGCGTAATAGCTCACTAATCAAGTTGTTTCGCGCCGAAAATTTACCGGGGCTAAGTATATTACCGAAGACGTGAGTTGTTTGAATTTATTCAAGCAGCGGTAGAGGAGCATTCTCTTCGGCGTTGAAGCCGTGTCGTGAGGCGCGGTGGAGCGGAGAGAAGAGAGAATGTTGGCATGAGTAGCAAGAAGGCGGGTAAAAACCCCGCCCATCGAAAACCCAAGGTTTCCTGGGCAACGAAAATCGACCCAGGGTTAGTCGATCCTAAGGTGTATCCCGTGTAGCGCGGGAGTAACCGATGGATGAGCTGGTTAATATTCCAGCACTACTTCCGTTTTCCGAAGGAGGGACGCGGTTCTAAGGTTTAAGCGTGCTATGGTTTGTACGTTGCTTGTCTCAAGAAATGGTCTAGGTAAATCCGGACCGATAATTTCAAGGGATTGGCAGGAGATGAAGTCGCAAGACGGAATCAATTTAAGCGGAAGAGCTGACCAGAAAAACTTCTAGGGCTAAGGCGGCAGTAACCGTACCGTAAACCGACACAGGTGGGTGAGGCGAGGAGCCTCAGATGTACGAGAGAAACTTCGTTAAGGAACTCGGCAAAACAGCGGCCGTAATTTAGAGATAAGGCCTGCCCTGAGCAATCAGGGCCGCAGCTAAAGAGATCAAGGGACTGTTTACCAAAAACACAGCTCTCTGCTAACTCGCAAGAGGATGTATAGAGGGTGATGCCTGGCCAGTGTCCGAACGTTAAGAGGAGAGGTTAGACTTCGGTCGAAGCTTTGAATCCAAGCGCGGATGAACGCCGGCGATAACTATAATCGTCCTAAGGTTCTGTAATTTATTTAATAGATTACAGAAGGACTGGGACGATTATGGATTGGTGAACACAAAAATACGTTGCCTAGCTATAGCGAAAGTTATAGTTGTCATTAAATATTCAGTAAAATGCGTGAAAATCCTCAAAAGATTTAAGGTACTCGGGATAATATCCCAGTAAAAATCCTTAGATACACGGGGCAAACGCGCAGGATTGTTAATTTATTAATAGTCCTCAGAGACTAAACACTGAGACTCTAAAATATGAAAATAAATCCATATTGGGTGAGCGGATTTGTTGATGGAGAAGGAACTTTTTATGTAGGAATAAATAAAAACAATACAATGAAAAGCAATTTTCAAGTATTGCCAGAATTTAGAATTGTTCAACATGAAAAGGATATAAATATTTTATATGCTCTAAAGAATTTCTTTAATTCAGGTGTTGTCAGGTTAAATCATGACACGCGCCAAGAGTTAAGAATAAGATCTTTAGAACATATTAATAAATATGTTATTCCCCACTTCAACAAATACGAGTTACTAACTCAAAAGAAATTTGACTTCATTAAATTTAAAGAAATTATTAAATTGATGAACGAAAATAAACACTTGGAAATAGATGGTATTAAGAAAATTATTGCCATTGCTTCTAAAATGAATCGCCAAGATAAAAAAGTGGCCATTAAAATTTTGGAAGAGTTAAATTCATGTCACGAGTAAGATATAGTCCGTTCCTTAATAGAAATATTAAGTAAGTGAAGAGCGAAATTCCTTGTCGGGTAAGTTCCGACCTGCACGAATGGCTTAACCACTTGATCACTGTCTCAACGAAGTACTCGGCGAAATTGCAATGTGAGTAAAGATGCTCACTAACCACAGTTGGACGAAAAGACCCCGTGAAGCTTTACTACAACTTGATATTGAATTAGGGCTATGCATGTTCAGAATAGGTGGGAGCCTTCGGGCGCCAGTGAGATACCACCCTTGTATATTTTTAATTCTCACCCTGATTTTCAGGGGACAGTGTCTGGTGGGTAGTTTGTCTGGGGCGGATGCCTCCCAAAAAGTAACGGAGGCGTTTACTAAGGTCGGCTATCCCGGAATGGAAACCCGGGAGATAGTGTAAAGGCATAAGCCGGCTTTACTGCGAGACTTACTAGTCGAGCAGTCGCGAAAGCGGAACTTAGTGATCCGACCATCCAATATAGGATGGTGGAAGCTCAT
>JAACPL010000023.1 GCA_009995495.1 Candidatus Falkowiibacteriota bacterium | reverse complement strand
ACCCTTTGAAACCCTAGCTAATTCTGCTAAAAACACCTATATTGACAATCTGCGGAGAGTTATCAACGGTATTAGAACTAAAAATTGAAAAAACCTATAAATATTTATTTAAAATTTTGTCTTTTAATCTAGGGATATTTTTTATCTCATTGTTTAATTTAGCAATTTCGATCTCTGCTTTATCTATTTCCTTTATAATTTTATCTTGCAAAGCAATCGGTGGAACGGCGACAGAAAGACTTTTAATCCTATCAATAGAAGCTCGGTAATTTCTTGAAAAATTAACCTTATCACCAGCTTTTTTAAGTAGCCATTTTAAATACTTTAAATTAACTTCTTTTTCATCAACACGCATAACACCACAATGATCTGTCGGATAAAATTCTTTATTTTTATCAATATAATTAACCATCCAATCCCCATCTATCCCCCACAATATAGAAGGTTTATCAAAATTAGATATCAATTTTTTATCTATAAAACCAAATGGCTCAAAAACATTTGCACTATAGACTGGGATACCTATTTTATTTTTATTAATATCCTGCAAAATAATTCTTCTGCCAATCGAAATATCAAAAATATTGTCATCGCTTAATCTTAATATTTTATTTGCTTTGGCATCTAATTTATCAAAATTTATTAAAATAATATTTTTAAAATATTTAATATTTTCTTTATCTTTTGCTTCCTTTTTTTCTAATATTCCTATTTCTTTAATAATTTTTTCTTGAACATTTTTTTGTAAAAAAGGAATTTTAATTTTTTCTAAATCTTTCCCGTAAACATGCGGTTGTGCCTGTCCTCTTTGTAATCTGTAAATATCTTCTTGAATATTTTTTAATAAATAATAAATTAATTTTGTCGAAATTTTATTTTCATTATTTGATTTGATTGTATTTGAATCTGAGGCAAATATTGGTTCGTTAAAATAATTAACAAAACCAGAATATGCACCTGAAGCACTTACTGTTATTATATTTTTATCCCTGTTTGCCTTGTTGTGATAATAGGCTGGTTCTTGTCCTCCTGCCACAACAGGAATATTGCCATTTTTCACTTTTTCTTTTGTAATTGATGTTCCTTTTTCTATTTTAGCTATCTCAATAAGACAAACTAATTTATTTGTTTTCCAAATTTTTTCAAAATCTATTTTTTCTTGAATGTTTAAATCAATACTTTTTTCAAAACTACTTCTATCCCAAGAAATCATATTAATTAAATCAATCCTTGATACATGTTTTCGTAATTCATCTGATATACTTCTGTCAAATTTATTTTCAAAAGCATCATAAATGTAAGTGCTTGCCTTTAATGAATTATTAGAAACACCAGAATCAAATAATTTGGTACACTCATCTATGCTTAAATTCTTCTTAATTGAATGTATTCCCTCACAACCTCTTCTGTTGCTAAATTCATAACCCAAAAAGTCCTTTTCTATATCTTTTTTTCCAGATTTCACAAGAACTATTTTTTGATTATACGCCAATATAAAATAAAGTAATTTATCTTTTTCTATTTCAAGAATTCTATTTTCTAGTTTATCATTTTTATTTGATTTAATTTTACTATATTCCTTATAAATCTCATGGTTTACTATATTTTTATTTGGAGTCTTCTTTAATAAAGAAATATAGTCAGTTAATGAAATATTTTTCCAAACATGTTTTAAATATTTAGAAAAAATATTCTGTATATTATTTACAGATACATCTTTAAAATTTATAAAAAAATTATTTACAGAATTATTAATATTTTCCCAATCATAATTATTTTTTCTTCTTAAAAATAAAATTACCGTGTTTGTCCCCGTAGCCATAAAAGTGTTTGACCCTAATTCAGTAATAGCTATTATATCAAAATATTTTAATATAATTTCTCTAGTTTTTGTATAAACACCACCATTACTCAAAATGCTTAAAGGTAAAATTATTCCTGCTACACCACCATCTTTTAATAACTGTTTTGTCCTCTCTACAAACAAACATTCAATTTCAGAGCTTTGATCGGTTAAATTTTTATATAATTCAAAATCTTTTTCTGCTAATTCTCTTTTAAGATTTGCCTTAAACGCTGATACTGAATATGGTGGATTAGATATTACAATATCAAATTTTTTATTATCTTGCGTAAAGTTAGAGTCAGTATATTTTAATTTATTTTTATATTCTTTTGTATTCAAAAAACTTCCCAAACCATCGCTATGGATAACTTGAGCAACTCCATCACCATGCAAATAACAACCGACCTTCGCCGTTTTTACAAGTCTATAATCTTTTTCTATGCCATAAACATAATCATAAGCCCAATTAAAAGGTTTAATCTTCCAACTGGCAACTTCATTCCGTACTTGTGGTTTTAACTTACTTTCATCAATGCTTTGAATTATATTTTGAATTTCGTTCATTGATTCAGTTAAAAAATGTCCACTACCAGTAGCGTAGTCTATAGATGTTGGGAGCAAATCATTAGGATCACCTAATATTAATTTTTCTTCTGTAATTTTATCAAGCGGGATTGAACGACAAATAAATCTAGCTATAGGAACTGGAGTAAAAAATTGACCAGACTCTTGTTTTAAACCAGTTGTTAAAAGTAATTCGAAAAAATCACTAAGATACTGCTGTTTTTCTGCATATCTTATTCTATATATTTGCAATAATTCAACAACTTCTTTTAAAACTTTCGCATTTTCTTCGAATGTTTCTTCATCAAAAACTTCTTTTATCGCAAATTCATTATTTTTTTGTAATCTTATTCTAGTTATTTCTTTTAAAATATTTTCTCTAATTGCGTCATCTAGGGATCCATATTTTTTATTGAATTCATCATCGCTAATGTCAGTGACTTCTTTTGATAGAAGTTCACGCATTCCTTTTTTGTATAAATCTGTTAATCTTTTTTGAAATGAAATATTATCATCCACGCCCTCTATCCATTGAAAATCTAGTTGATCATCAGGGTTTCTATTTTCATCAACTATTTTGCACAAAAATAGTGTGAATATTTTATTAAAAGCATTGGGCTTATCAGAAACAACATTATGTCTTAAAATTTCCAAAAATCTATTAAAAATAAAACTACTATCTTTTTGAGTAATATTCTTTAATTGATTTAATGTTAAAGCCTTGCTTTTAAAATCATAAGCATTAACCCAATCATCAAATAAACCATTTTGAGAAGATAGTTTACTCCATCTATCAAAAAAATCCTTAACATTGCTCGTTTCTCTGTATGAATCTTCTATTTTTATAATTTCGTTAATATACTTAATCTCATTATTTTCATAATCAGAAGCATACAGAACTAAGTATTCTGTATCTCTGTCTTGTTGAAAATAAGTAAAAAGTTGACCACCGTCTTTTTCTAGTTTTTTAAATGCTTTTTCGAATTCCTGCCCCCATGTTTTACATTCAATCATTAAATAAGCTTTTCCATTCTTTTTAGCTAGAATGTCCAGCCTACCGCTCGTTCCATGCCCTGTTGGATAAATTTTTTCTAAAATTAAATCGGCTGGATCATATCCCTTTTCTATTAATCTATTTACACATTCAAAAACAACCCAATTTTCTTCTTGTGAAAAATTGAGTGTAGTTTTACTTTCCGATTTTATTTTATTTCCAAAGTTAAATTTTTCTTTGTCAAAATCAACTTCAACACAATAATCATTGGCTATTTTATATTTTTTATAAAACACACCGCTAGTATTGTTTTTTGGCAAAAAACCTAACTTTTTAACAAAGTTTATTTTAGTCATATGACTTAAACATTATACCACAATTATACCAAGAATTATCCACTTTGACAAAGGCACTCAAATTTGCTAAGCTTCTTTTAGATCCAATTTAAAATACCAACGAAGTATTGGATAAATTACCCAAGTTTTACGAGGGGGTTTATCCGACTGTTAAAGCCCCTCATTTGAGAGGTTTTTTTGTTTTTTTTAAAAGCTTTTTGATAATTCTGGATGATGATAATCTTTTTTGGCGGGTCTGCCCGACCGCCAAAAAAGATTTCTCGCCAGAGCAAAAACTGAAAAACAAAGACTCCAACCTGTTAACTTAAACATAATGAAAACAATATGCCTTACTTTAATACAAATAGCCTTGATTTGGCTATAAAATTTCATGATCACATCAACAAAAAACTACTTGAGAAAAAAGGATATATGGGAGCTAAGTTTACTAGCCGAATTGATAAAAAATTTATTGAAAAATACGGAAAGTTTAGAATCGGCTTAAATGATTATCAAAGTCCTCTTTTGGGAATTATTCCTAGAAATGGAAGTGGGATGTTTTGTGAAGAAGAAATAATAGAATTACTTAAACAAAATGATTAAACTATCTCTCATTATAACTGGATTATATGCACACATCTAACCGTTGATGTCGCATGCTATTTTAGTTCTCTTTTCCGCATATAAAAAAAGGGAGAGAGTCAATTAAGACTCACTCCCGATCTTCTCAACTTGCTTAATATAAAACAAGTTGATTGATTTCGGATATTTACTTATGACTTCGCCCTCTTTGTCCTTTTTCTCAATTACGATATAGGACTTAATGGCTTTCTCGCCTTTCTTAACCCTGTATCCGTTGTTTATCCAACTCCTGAAAGTTAGACAATTAGATTTCGGGTCGTATTTATCCGCTTCTTCCGCTCCCCAGCGGTCAAAGATTTGTTTGCGGACTATGTTCGAAGTAGTTTCCGAACCTGTCCAGTTTGACTGTATAGTCATAAATTTATATTTACGGCTACTAAATAAATCCGAGAAAAACAACGCCGTATTTACTGCTTATCTCGTTAAGCCTAATAAAAGCGTCTGATAGCTTAATTTGGTCAAGGTGGAGATTATTTAATACAACCTTGAGGGAATAAAAGCTGACGCTAAAATTAAAGGCTCTAGAGATATGCGGTTCCCCGTTCTGTATGAAGTTTGGCATTTGGCTTTTCTGTTCAAAACCTATGGCTGAAACCTATGACTTTAAAATCATAAAGTCTGGTTGTGAAATTGAAGTATATGATTACAAAGATAAAGAAATATTAAGAGGATACAAAAGAAAAGAACGAAAGAATAAAAGGAAAGAAAAAGAGTTTAAGGGTCAATTAAATTTCAATGAATATAAAAAAGAACTCAAAAAAATTGAAGAATGGGAAATAAGCTATAAAGCAAAAACTAAGTTTTCCATTTCTCGCACTCGCACAAACATTCGCCGACTGGCAAATGCCAATCCGCAGTTAAACAAATTCTTAACTCTTACTTTTGCTGAAAGCACCACGGAATTAAAAAAAGCTAATTATCTTTTTAATCAAGCGATGAAAAGGATAATTAGGCAAAAAGGTTATTTTGAGTATATTGCCGTAGTAGAGTTTCAGAAAGATATTGATTATCACGGCAACAAGAAAGAAAAAGGCGGATCAGTTCATTATCATTTACTCTGTAATATCAAAATGTCTAAAACAAATAATCTCAAAGAATTATTTGACTGGGAAAAATGGTTTGCTCTTAGATATTGGAAATATGGATTTATCAAGATTAAAGATATCCGACAGGTTTCCAATATGGGGGCGTATTTCTGTAAATATTTAGGCAAAGATATGTTTGATAAGCGAATGTTTAGAAAAAAGAAATTCTTTTGTTCTCAAAAATTAAATAAACCAGTTGAAATGACTGGCTTCAAAGCATTTAACTTTTATGACCGACACATAAAAGGACTAGAGCCTATTTTTGCAAAAAGCTTTTTTAGTGAATATGCAGGTAATATTGATTACTCTGCTTATACCTTGCCCGAGGATTCCATTGATTTGAACATGTGTA
>JAACPL010000047.1 GCA_009995495.1 Candidatus Falkowiibacteriota bacterium | reverse complement strand
TATAATTAAGATAAAGATCAACCAAAAACTATATTTAAGGAAAATAAAAAAACGACCTAAAATAGTAGCCGTCCCTGATAAAATATTTTTTTCCGACATATTAAAATTTTTAAACAAAGCTCTAAAGTTTTTTCTTCTTCTTTAAAGTTCCTCATCCTTCTTTAATAATGATAAATCATCAATATTTCCAACTAAAACTAATTTTTCACCTTCAATAATGTTATATAAAAAAATATCCATCACATAACGACGATATTTAAATTCTTCCTCTGTCATAATACTATAGTTTAACTCTTTACCAATAGCCGTTTCAAGTTCAACTAAAAGTTTAGAGAATATTCGGCGAGAAATATTACCAACAATCAATAAATCAACTGGGGCGTTAATTTTATTGACAAATTTACCACTTAAAAGTATTAGTTGTGGGTGGCACTGAGTCTCAATCTCGGTAAAAATTTTTTTACTTAGTAAAACTCTTGATTTTGAAAATAAAGATCTGATTTCTGGAAAAATGAAGAAATTTTGGTCAAGACTAAAGAAACTCTTGTCTTTCTTGGCCGAATCATCCCCTTCCTTAAGCACCGCTTTTATCAAACCGAGTTCAAGTAAGTCATCAAGTTCACGGCGCCAAATAGAACCTCTTAAATTAAGACTTTTAGCAATTTCAGCGTAAGAAAAGGCTTGACCCTCGGATTCTCTGAGTAAAAAGTTGATAATTTTGATTTTTAGCTCACTGCCAAAAATTCGCTCTAACATATTGGTTTATTTATGATTTTATAGTATAATAAAACACATAAACAGTCAAACTTTTTTTGTTTTTATTATTTTCTATGTTTAACAAAATTTCATCCTTCAATGTTCAGTCAGATAAAAATAACTCCTGGAACAATGTCTTTGTGGCTCAACCAGATTCGCTTAAAGAAAACCTGGCTGGAAAAGTTTTTGTTTTAGCAGAATTTTCTAATAAAAAAAATGAAGGCGAGAAAATTTTTAATTTTCTGATCTCCTCGCTTGAAGAAAATTACTATAACGATGAGAAACTACTTTTAAAAGAAAAGATTGAAAATTTAAAAACGGAAAATATTTTTGAGGCAGCCCTTGCTAAAACTAATATCGCCCTCAGTTCATTTTTAGAAGAAGAAAAAATACGCCTAAGTTCTAATTCTGCTAATTTAACCATTGGAGTTGTTTTTGAAAATAATATCCACTTTTCTAATTTTGGAAAAAATAGGGCCCTACTGCTATATCAGCAAAAAAATAATTATGAAGTTATTAATGTAGAAACTAATGCCTTTGAAAAAGAAAATCCAAAAAAATCTGAACTAGAAGCCACTGCTCCAAAAATGCCAAAAATATTTTCTTCAGTCATTAGCGGTGAAATTCCCAAGAACGCTTTCTTCCTTTTCAGTAGCGAATCTTTACCCGAATATATTTCCGAAAAAGAATTAAGTTCAATTGTTAGTAAATTACCGCCATTAACCGCCGCTTTTCAATTAAAAAGTTTACTGGAAAAAATAAATAGTCATATATCTTTTTTTGGCGTTATTATAAAAAGCGCTTCCGAATTAGATATTAAAGATTTACAAGATGAAATACGCGAACCAGTTAACGCTCATAGTTCAATTTCTTCCTTAAAAAATACTGAAAAGAAAACCGAAGAAATGTTAGCAACTAGGGGTCTAGTAAACTTTACTAGAGTCTCAAGCAAGTTTAGAGAATTATTAAAAGGCTTCCGCGGAGTTAATAAAGAAAATTTAAAAGTAATTAATCGGTTACATCTAAATAAAAAAAATGAGGAAGAGCTTGAAATAAAAACTGAAGTAGGACTTGAGAAAAAAGTAGAAATTGAGATAAAAGAAATAGAAGTAAAAAAACTAGAACCAAAAGTTGAGATAGAAAGAAAATCAAATAAGATTCCTGATTTTGGTATCATTAGAACTTTAGGTGCGGTTAAACAAGATTCAAATGTTTTAAAGGAAAAGTTTTCTTTCAAAAAAAGCGACGCCGGCCTTTTTTCAAAATTCAAATTTGGTGGCTCTATTTTAAATATATTTGATATTTTTAAACTTAAAAACGCAAAATTATCGACTAAAAATAGAATCTTAATTATTTCCCTGCCCCTGATTGCTATTGTTTTAATCTTGAGCATTAACTCAATTAAACAAAAAAATAATCACCTTGCCCTTGAAGAGAAATTTGCTGAAATTACCAGAGAAATAACTCGTCAGGAAAACATGATCGAGGCGAAGATGCTATATGATGATCGCGAAGGCGCCTCTGCCTTATTAACTGAAGTAAATAATTTAATTGCTGAGTTACCAAAAGATTTAAAAAATAAAGAGGCACTTTATGAAGAAATAAATAAAAAGGCTTCGGAAATTCAAGAAAGAATTTATCGAATTAGTCGAATCTTAAGTAGTGAAAAACTCTATGATTTCACTGAGCTTGGTATTAAAAAATTATCATTTTTAGAAGGCAGTCTTTATGCCGCTAACAGTAATGGAATTTTTAAATTAGACGGCAGTGAAAATCCGAAGAAAATTGAAACTGAAGAAAATATAGATAACTATAATATTAAAAATCATAATTATAACAATAATAATTATTTAGCTTTTTTCAACAATCAAAAAATTACAACTCTAAATATTAAAAGCGAGGCTTTAACCAATGCGACTGTTAGTGGTTATGAGGCTGAAAATGGTCTAATTAGTTTTGCTCTTTACTCAACCAATCTTTATTTACTTGATAGAGAAAATAATGAAATTAAAGTCCATAGAAAATCTGGCACTAATTATGGTGCTGGTTCAAACTGGCTCAAAGAAAGTGCTGATTTAAGTAAAGCTCAAGATTTTTATATCGACGGCTCTATTTATATTTTAAATAATGATGCTTCGGTCTTAAAATATTATACCGGTCAAAAACAAGATTATAGAGCTTTGGCACTTGAACCTTTAAGCTCAAATTTTACAAAAATTATTGGTACTGATACAAAACTTTATCTATTAAGTTCTAGTGAAAAACGAATTGCTGTCTTAGATAAAAATAGTGGCGCCCTACTAAATCAATATATTTTTGAAGACCTAAATAGTATTGATGATTTCGCAATTGATGAGAAAAATAAAACTTTTTATTTCTTAAGCACTAATACTTTAAGTAAAGTTGTAATAGAGTAGAATAAAATTTAAACAAGTCCTTGGGCAATCATGCTATCAGCCACTCTTTTAAAACCAGCAATATTAGCTCCTTTAATATAATCAATTCCCTGATCTGTTTTTCCGTATTCTATTATTTTATTATGAATAGAGACCATAATGGTTTTTAATTTTTCATCAACCTGTTCCCGACTAAATCTTAAACCCATACTATTTTGGCTCATTTCTAAGGCAGAAACAGCAACTCCACCAGCATTAACTGCTTTAGCTGGAGCAAAAATTATGCCATTATCAACAAAAAATTTTACCGCCCCTAATTCACTTGGCATATTAGCACCTTCGGCAATCATCTTAACGCCGCCATTTTTTAAATCCTTAGCATCGTCTAAAATTATTTCATTTTGTGTAGCACAAGGAAGGGCAATGTCGGCTTGAATTGACCAAGGCTTCTTCCCCGCTAAATATTGAAAAGAATTTTGACCATCAAGTTGAGATAAGTCAGCTCTTATTTTGTTTTTTAAATTTTTAATAAGTTCTAAATCCTCAATTTTTATTCCTTCTGCTTTATAAATTGTGCCAAGAGAGTCAGACATAGTTAAAACTTTAGCGCCAAGATTAATGGCTTTTTCCGCCGTGTATTGAGCAACATTACCAGAACCAGAAATAAGAACTTTTTTATCAGCTAAAGAATCTCCTCTTACCTTAAGCATTTCTAATAGAAAATAAATAATTCCATAACCAGTCGCTTCCGTTCTAATATCGCTTCCACCCCAATCCAAACCTTTTCCAGTTAAAACGCCGCTAAAATTATTTTGTAATTTTTTATATTGTCCAAAAAGGTAACCGATTTCCCTAGCACCAACGCCAATATCTCCTGCTGGGACATCGGTTTCCGCTCCTATATACCTAAATAATTCCGACATAAAACTTTGGCAGAAACGCATTATTTCAGCATCTGATTTGCCTTTAGGATCAAAATCGCTACCACCCTTGCCTCCGCCAATAGGTAGGCCGGTTAAACTATTTTTAAATATTTGCTCAAAACCCAAAAATTTTAAAATACTTAAATTAACACTTTGATGAAATCTTAAACCGCCCTTATAAGGACCGATTAAACTACTAAATTGAACTCTAAAACCACGATTAACTTCTATCTCGCTATTATCTCTCATCCAGGGAACGCGAAAAATTATTGTCCGTTCCGGCTCCACTAATCTTTCTAAAACTTTATGTTCAAGGTAAATCGGATTTGTATTTAAAAAATCAGACAAAGACAAAACCAGTTCTTCAACTGCTTGAATAAACTCATTTTCATTTGGATTTTTTAGTTTTAAAGCCTCCATAAAGGCTTTTTCATTAAACTGCATACATTAGAAGGTTATTTTTTATGCTTAGTCTTAAGATCTTTTTCTTTTTGACGCTTTTTAATATCAACTTCAATAATAACATAACGCCCCTCATCTTTTTCTCTATCAAGTTTGACATCAACCGTCTGCTTAAGGAGATGTTGAGCGACAACGACGCCTCTTGAGCCGTCAACATTAACTCTCGTTCCGATGGCTGGTAAATTTTTAGATAACTCCTTATAACCTTCATTTTCATAAGAAAGACAGCACATCAGACGCCCACACATCCCAGAAATTCTATCGCTACCACGGTGAACCACTTGCTGCGCCTCAGCCATATCCGAGCCAATAGAGATAAATTCAGTCATATAACCACAACAACAAAGACCGCGCCCACAAGGACCACAATCACCACTAATCTTTGCTTCGTCACGACTGCCAATTTGTGTTAAACGAATATTGGCACCTAATTTCGTTGCCAATTCCTTAACTAAAACTCTAAAGTCAACTCTAAGATCAGAAATAAAAGCAAAGTTATAACGATTACCATTACCAGAAACATGAACATCAACTAGCTTCATATTTAAATTATGGTGAATAATTAATTCGCGGCACAAGCTTAAAGTCTCCTCCTTTTTTTCAGGAGAACAAACTGAAGAAAGATCTTCATAAGTAACCTTTCTCAAAATTGGCTTAAGATTATCATTATTTTCAGCCTCAAAAATTGTTGAAACTTTCCCAGTTTCTTGACCAAGCTCAGTTTCAACCACAACGCAGTCGCCAACCTTAATATCCGAATCGGAAAGGGAAAAATCATAAGATTTATCCCAAGGGGCAAATTTTACTTTGGCGATACGCATATTTATTTAAAGACTAAAAACCGACCTTGGACAAGGTTTTTAGCGTGAATATAAAATTAATTAGCAAGAGTAAAGCGAATAAATTTAATTACTTTAGCCTCGCCTAAAAGATCCTTGATTTTTTTCTTATCGTCTTTAATTGATTCCTGTTCAACTAAACAAACCTCAGAATAGTATTTACCCATCTTACCCTCAACAATCTTATCAATCATTGCCTCTGGTTTACCCTCTTTTAATAATTGTTCTTTATAGATTTCTTTTTCTTTTTCTAAATCTTCAGCCTTAACTTCGCTAGGATAAATATATCTTGGGCTAGCAGCGGCAATTTGCATCGCTACTTCGTAAGCCAAATCTTTTTTATCAGCTTGATCTAAAGCAACTAAAACACCAATTTTACCACCTAAATGAGAGTAAATAGCCACTGTTTCTCCATTTAAAATTGCAAAATTTTTAATTCCCATCTTTTCGCCAATTGTTCCACTTAAGGTATCAATTATTTCTTTGATCGTTGAACCTTCTGCTTCAGAACTTAAAAGCGCTTCTAGGTCAGCCGGCTTTTTAGTTTTAATAGTTTCTAAAATTAAATCAGCCATCTCTTGAAATTTTTCATTTCTAGAAACAAAATCAGTCTCGGAATTAAGTTCAACTATATAACCTTCAGTTCCGTTTTCATTAAGAGCAAGTTTAATTACGCCTTCATTAGTTTCACGATCACCTCTTTTAGCGGCTTTTGCTATTCCCTTCTTGCGTAAAATTTCGACCGCCTTATCTAAGTCATTGTCAGCTTCTTTTAAAGCTCTTTGACAGTCAACCATCCCGGCACCAGTTCTCTCTCTTAATTTTTTTATAAGTTCCATATATTTTTTTGTTAACTTAATTTATTTTTTTAGTCTGCTAATTTATTTTTTAGCACTTAAAATAGCATCCTTAACCGCTCCCAAAATTAAATCTATTGTTTTAGTTGAATCGTCGTTGGCTGGGATTGGATAGTTTGCTAATTCCGGGTTAACGTTTGTATCACAAACAGCAATAATAGGAATATTTTTTTGGATTGCTTCACGAACAGCAGTTTCCTCTTCTTTAATATCCCAAACAAATAAAGCGTCCGGAGTTTTAGTTAAAGAAACTAAACCAGCAACTCTAACTTCAAGTTTTTTAATTTCTCTATCAAAATCTAATCTTTCTTTTTTTGTATATTTTTCAAGTTTTCCGGCAGCCTTCTTCTCAGTTAAATCTAAATATTTTTTCACTGATTTTTTAATTACTAAAAAGTTAGTAATATAACCGCCCAACCATTTTCCGACGACATAAGCTTGGCTAGCTTCAATCGCCATCTTTTTCATCGGCTCAGAAACTTGACTCTTAGTACCAACGAAAAGAATTTTTTTATCTTCCTTAACTAACTTTTGAATAAATTCTAAAGCCTCACTTAATTTTTCACGACTCTTTCTTAGGTCAATAATATAAAGACCATTTTTAGCGGTAAAGATAAAAGGCTTCATCTTCGGGTGCCAACGATTAGTACGGTGGCCGAAATGCATCCCTGCTTTCAACATTTCTTCAATACTTGGTAAATTTACCATATTTTTTCTTTTTTTGATCCCTCCAACCTAAAACGGCAAAGGGTTCTTTTTTTACTTCTAGCTCCGGCCCCCGAAGGGGAAGAAAAATAAGCCGAAAACACCAAAAAATAGGCCTTTTCGGACTTAAGAGCTATGATTATTTATTATGTGCTTATTTTATAGGGTTTTTAGACTTTTGTCAATAATATATTTCAGCCAATATCAATTTTCCACAGGGCTAGTTTTGGCTAAATAGAGGCTGTTATTTTCTTAATTTAACAAATTATCATTCAATAAGAAGTCTAAAATATGATAATGTTTCACCCCTTTATAATCATCACCTATAAGCTTGTCCATAGAAACGACTATTTTTTGATAGTTATCCCGAATTTCTAAGAGATTCCCAAATTCTCTATCTTTAATCGCCTGATTACTAATTAAATAAGCAACTTGAATATACATTCTCTTTCCTTCTTTTTCAGCCACGAAATCAATTTCTTTATTTTCTAATTGTCCCACATGAATCTTAAATCCCAAGCGTAATAAATGTGAATAGACTAGATTTTCTAACATTTGGCTGATATCTGTCGCCTTGTAACCAACCAAAGAATTTCTCAGCCCCAAATCCTCAAAATAATATTTTTCATTGATCTCAAAAATCTTTTTCCCTTTAACATCCGCTCGATTAACTTCACGAATAATAAAACTAGAACAAAGATAGGATAAATAATCTAAAATTTTATTAGGCGTTGTTTGAGTTTTTTGTGATTTCAAAAAGTCACTAATTTTCTTGGCTGACACTAAAGAACCAATATTATCGGCGACATATTCTAAAAGCCTGTTAAGAAAATTAATATTTCTTATATTAAATCTAGCAACAACATCCTTCAAAACAATTGTATTATAAATACTTCGCAAATAACCATAAGCAATCTCATCATTGAGTTTTAAATTAGATAAAAATGGCAAACCGCCATAACGAATGTATTTTAAAAGCGTCTCTTCCCCTGCTTTAAGATTATGAAATTGTAAAAATTCTTTAAAAGACAAGGAATGGATAGGGATTTCTAAATATCTGCCAGATAAGCCAGTGGCAATTTCCGAAGAAAGCAATCTAGCATTACTCCCAGTACAATAAATATCAAAAATTTTCTTAGCGGCTAAATGGCGCAAGGCTTTTTCAAAATTTTCAATTTCCTGAATTTCATCAATAAATAAATAATTTTTTTCCTTTTTAATAATTTTTTCTTCTGCATAAGAAATTAAATCTTTATGACTTACAATTTCATCAAACTCATTTTCCTCCTTATTAATATAAACGATGTTTGCTTTTTTATCTTTCTTCTTTATTTCATCCATTAATTGCCATAAAATATAACTCTTACCAACTCGACGCTGGCCGATAAGAACTTTAATTAAATCTGAGCCAATAAATGGCCTGATTTTATTTAAATAATATGGGCGTTTTTGATATGTTTTAATCATACTTAAATTAATTATAATTTTTTAATATATTTTAAGTATACTTAAAACTCATACAAAAGTAAAGAGTGCGATATCTCAATCATAGCAAACCCCTCCTCAAGAAAAATTAAATCAAAGCTTAAGAAAAAATAAAATAAAAAAAGCCCTGTCCTCTAATAGATCTACAGGCAGGCAAAGCCCCAAACTAAAAGACCCTCATCAAAATGATGAGGGTCTTAAGAAACAAATCCTATAAATCATCAAAATTACTATTAGAAATTCCCAGCCCTAAAATTCGCATCACACTAAAAGCATCAGCGGGGCGACCAAGAAAATATCTTTTACCATCATCTGGATTTATATACCAAGCCTCGCCATTTCTTTCTACATCTAAGAATATCTTACCGGCATGAGTTTTTGCGAAATTTAAATCATGTTTTATTTTTACTGACTCAAGGCTTAAAGGATTGTAACCATTTAATAACTCCTCATAGTCATCATAGCCATCCCCGTCACTATCTTTCTTGTTCTTATCAGTCCCAATAGCATCCTCAAATGCATCTGGTAATTTATCCCCATCGGAATCTAAACCAGAAAGATTACTTAATCCCAAAGGAATTTTATCTAAATTAAGGCTTGTTATTCCGACCCCCTGATTTCGCATCACAGCAAAAGCATCATCCGGGCGACCTAAATAATTAATAGTGTTATTTACTGGATTTATATAATAAGCCTTGCCAGCATCCTCAACTTTTATAACTATTTTACCCTTTAACCTTGAGTTCAAAGTTGATGGCTTATTCTGAGTTTTAGACTGGCTAAGCTCCTCCGACTTATTAATATCTTTTTCCGTAGTTGGGGCTGGGGTCGTGATTGGAACTGGAGTCAAAACCACAGGCTCCGTTTTTTTTGCTAGTAAACTAAAAGAAGATAGCATATGATTAAAATCAGCAATCGTTTTTTCATAAAAAACTTTATCATCTCCGTAATAATTAAAACTAATAATTATTATATTATCTCCGGTTTTAATATGATATTCCCTATTATAACTAATAATCTTAGAATCATTATCTGATTTCATCAAATATTCGAGCATTACTATATTTTTCAGCTCATCACTCAAGTTAAAATTATCGCTTGATTCTAAAAGTTCAATCTGAAGATTTACGAATTTTAATGACTGTCTAATTACTTCATTTTTTCTACTCCAATTTTCTATATATTCTTTATTGCTCATTTCCTTAGTCTCCGCACTATTTTTTTTGATTCCAATATCGGCAAAGACGCCACTATCAACTTTTGACACAAGAAAAAGAGGACTTGTTATGTCATTTTTTTCAGAAAAAACCCAATTATCATTACTGGTAATAAAAAACTTTGGATTATTGTGAGAATATTCCTTGGCCTCATTAGCTCTAGCGGTCTCATTTATAACTAATGAGCTTATAATATTATCAACAATATCTTTATCCTTATTATCATAACCATAGTCAAGGGTAATATCAAAAAGATAGTTACCAACTGGTACTAAATAAGTTTTAAGATTCATTGACATAAAAAAATAGGAGATTTTTTTAGCTGGGTGCCCAGCAATATTGACAACCTCACTTTTATCAATAGAAGTGAGCCCGGAAAGCATTTGTTCATGAACACTTCGTCTAAAAAACCCGTCTATATCAATTATTCGTGCTTGATAAGGGACTTTAGAAATATGTATTGAAACTAATCCCCCCTCATCATCACCACTTTTTTCAATAAATAGATCACTCTCCCCATTATAATCAAACACCCAATCAGCTGGTTTTGTTATTGAAAATAGCGGATCTTTATTTTCAAATTTATCGCTTTTGCCTAAAGTGATATCTTTCTTAGTAAAGTTAATTATTTTATCAGAAAGATTATTATTTACTTCAGATTTATTGCTATTTAAATCAATCCAATCAACTAGAGAACTGGCACTTATTATATAACCAAGACTACCAAGAAAATCAGAAGCAACCTCAGTTGTAATACCAACAACATCGCCGTTTTTATCAATTGCTGCGCCGCCAGAATTACCAAAAGAAATAACAGCATCAGTTTTAATCCATCTTATATTATTTCTATCAACTTTCCCGCTAACTGATCCGCTAGTTATAGTAATAGTATCACCTCCTATTCCTGGAAAACCGAAAGCAGTAATTTGATCACCTGTTTTTGTATTATCAATTCTATTTAAATTTAAAAAAGGGAAAGTTTGAAGATTGTTTAATTCAGGAATATTTTGTATTTTTAATAAAGCAACGTCAAGGTCTTTATTGTGAGCGATTAATTTTGCAACATATGAACAATCTGGTTTTTCATCAGAATTATCTACTAAACAAATTTGGTATGCGCTCTCCTTAATGGAATTGTTTAACTCTTCATTCTCAATAACAACATGATAATTTGTTAAAATCATTCCGTCCTTACTAATAATTATTCCCGAACCCTCAGCTGTCTTTTTTAAGAAATAATCCTCATTCAAAGAAAATGTTTTTATTTTCACAATAGACTTATAAGCATAATTGTCAACATTAACTACTTCCTCTGCGCTAGTTGTGTTTACAAATGAAATTAATAAAAACAAAGAAAATAAAACTAAACAAAATCTTTTCATATTTTTTTAAATTTTAGAATAAATTATGAATATGTAAATTATATTACACTTTCTTCTTCATGTATAATCTAATGAATAAAAAAGTTTACAGCTGATAAAACTCCTTACTCAAGCGATTATAGTCTATTGCCTTAAGATTATAGCTTTCAACCTTAGCTCTATATACTTTTAAAAGCTCATTATATTCATTAACTAAAGCATTAAATTCCTGAACCAAAGCATTGTATTCCGTATTTTTATCCTGACTTAAATAGATATCAATTTGCGCTTTCATTAAATTTATTTCTACTTCTTTAGCAGTTAAATCAAGCTCTAATGCTTTAGCTTCAGCCGGCATGGTTTGTAAATCTTGGTTTAATTGTTTTAAGGCCTCAACTCTTAATCTTAAATTATAAATTCCATTATAGCTTTGTCCGCTTGATTTTTGATAAATTTCAATTGTGCCCAAAGGCGTATCATTAAAAAGATTAGAAAAATTTGAAGCACTAGTAAAAGCTAGTCCGCCATCAATACTTTGTGGAATTACTCCAAGTGGAAAATAATTTGTTGTTTCAACAAAACAATAGCCCGATCCGCGAACCGAATATTCAAGCGGACAACTTAAGCCAAGAGCGGAATGGTTAATATCGGGAAAATCTAAAATCGCCCCGCCATAACCAAGCTCGCGAATAAGAGCTAGAGCTAAAAAGGTTTTATCGGAACAAACTCCTTTCTTTAAATAAAGGCTTTCATAAGGATAAAAAGGATTAGTACTTAAACCATTTTCAATCTTACTATAATCATAGGAAATATACTGAATAAGCGCAAGTAAGTATTCAAGTAATTCATCCTCAGTCCAATTCTTAGAATTTGCAACTTCCCTGCCTTTAGCAACTAAATCTTTAATTGAATCGTCGCCGTTTTTAAATTCTAAAAAAATTCCGTAAAAAGCATCACGAAAATTTGCCGGCTTATTATTAGATTGGTAAGTTAAAACTTTAGCTGAGCTTTTATAAGCTTCATAAAGAGAGGAAGATAAATTTAAAGTTAAAGATTGATTTTCATTTTTATATTTAAAAGAAAAATTTTTACTAGAGTCTTTTATCCAGGTTTGTGACTCTGATATGATTTTAGCTGGAACTTCCTCAGCTCTAACTTCAACCTGATTTTGGCTAATATTTTCCGTTAAACTACTAGAAACCGGAGCGCTTGTCGGTGCTACTTTAATTTTATTTAAATCATTATTAGTTATCCCCAGCCCCAAAGAACGCATTAAATAAAAAGCATCATTAGGGCGGCCTAAATAATATAGTTTTAAATCAAGGGGATTAACATAAAAAGCTTGGCCTTTGTCTTGAACTTGAAGTAAGATTCTACCAGAAAGCCTAGCGGGTGCTTTCGTCTTTTGATAATTACCAATATCATAATTAGAGGCACCAAGACCCAAAGAACGCATTAATTCAAAAGCATTTTCTGGTCGACCCAAATAATAACGCGAGCTATTAAGAGGATTAATATACCAAGCTTCACCATTAGCTTGAACTTGGAGCAAGATTCTTCCGTCTAAAGTCGCTGCTAAAACTTGTGAGGGCAAGACAAAAGACACTAATAAGAAAAGTACTAGAGAAAAAAGTAATTTTTTATTCAGCCGAATTCTTAAAAAATTCACGACGCGGCTGGCTTGGCAAGTGATTAGTGTCATTGATATAAATTATTTTTATAAAGCCATCCCTATCAATTACAATTTCACTAATTGAAGACTGAAAAATTTCCATTGACAGAAAACCAATAATATCAGCATTCAAAATTCCCGACAATAAACTTCTTATTAAATTTCCGTGACAAAAAACAGCGATGCGCTTATTTTTATTCTCTCTATAAATACGAGCAAAAACTCGTCTGACATCGGCTTGGATTTTATCAAGCTCTTTATCGAAATATTTATGCCCTTTAAATCGTTTCTTGCGATTATCTTCGGACATTTGGAAAAATTTAATATTTCGCCAATGAGCCCAATGAATTTCATCTAAGCCATCTTCGACTATTGCTAGCTTGCCAGTTTTCTTTAAATAATCTTTAGCAGTTTCTTGAGCGCGCTTAATACTGCTTGTATAAACTTTATCTATTCCCATCTTTAAAAGTCTATCAGTTAAAAATTTTCTTTGTCTTAATCCGTTTTTCGATAAAGGCAGTAGCCGATCACCAATTTTTTTCTGCAAATCATAATCAGGGTGGCAATGTCTAATTAAAAGAATCTCCGTATAAGGCGCGGATGTTTTTGGCTGAATCTTACTATAAGGATTTTTTTTAGATTTAGTCTTTATTTGTAAACTTTCTTTCATTTTTATCATTTTTTTAATAATATCTCAATTAAATGGAGATTATAAAAACTTATGACTCGCTTTTTGCCAATCAACTAAGTTTTTAAGAATCGCCTCTAAATAATCAGCGCGACGATTTTGATAATCTAAATAATAAGAATGTTCCCAAACATCAATTGCGACAAGCGGTTTTAAACCTAGAGCTAAAGGGTTTTCTCCGTTTGGGGTTTTTAAAATTTTAACTGAATCTCCATCCTTAACTAACCAAACCCAACCACTACCAAATTGCGATAAAGCCAAAGTTTTAAATTCTGTCAAAAAATTATCCCAAGATTCAAAACTAGCTTCAATCGCAGAAAGTAATTCGCCTTGAGGAATATTTGCCCCTATCCCGACTTCTTTATCAGCTGGTTTTAAACAATCCCAAAAGATATTGTGATTATAAACTTGAGCAGCGTTATTAAAAATCGCGGAAAATTCTGGCTTAGACGTTGTCTTAATGACAATTTCTTCTAAGCTCAAGTCCTCCATTTCCGTCCCAGTAACTAGTTTATTTAGATTATCAACGTAAGCTTGATGGTGTTTACCATAATGAAAACTTAGGGTTTTCTCTGACATATGAGGCTCTAAGGCCGATAACTCATAGGCTAATTTATTTAAAGTAAACATATATTTATTATTAAGGATTTATTAAAAGCCTTCAAAAGAAAGCTTAAATAATTATAGCAGGAAAATAAGATATAACCAAATTAAGCATTTTGCACGACCTTGACTTTTTTTGATTTTTAGCATAGACTGTATTTGATAATCGTAACTTAAAAATTATAAATTAAAAAAAGGACAAGAAAAAATGACTAAAAAAGAGCAAAAACTGGCCATAATTATGCCGGGGACACAAAAAGACCTTTTTACTGGAGCCTTAATTGTGCTAAAAGAATCTTTATTAAAAAATTTTCCAAATTTTGATGTAAATAAGAACTGTTTTGTAATTCTTAACAATAACAATGACTTATCCAAACTCGATCTTGAAGACTACAACAAAATTGTAGTAGTTGACCCGAATAATAAGTTAATAAAAATTGAGGAATTTATTGTTAAAAATTGCTACCGAAAAGTGGCACAAAAGTTTTCTTGGTTCTTGGGAAAATCAACCAAAATACCAACTATGAAAAAGTTTTTTGGGGAAAATAGTGTTCATATATGTAATGAACACTATTTCCACTCTAAATCCATGCCTCTAGGTGATTATGAAATGGTTCTAATGGGCGCTATTTACACTTTAACCTTTGGAATAGTTGATAGCTGCCCAAGAACGAAAAGGGTAGCAGAAGCAATTAATATTGCTAAGTTTAAAGACAAAGAAGTTGCTTCAGGTCCAATTTTTTTAGAAAAGACTATTAAGCAGTTATTTCTTGAGCTCATTACAAAAAGTGAGTCTCCTTTAATAGCTGATTTAATTTCTGAATTCAGGCTGCTAAAAGAAGCCGAAAGAAAAGCAAAAAGGACAAAAATTGAGCATCCAACGCTCGGATTGCTCAAAGTTGTAAAACCTAAAAAAGGTTCAATCACTCAAAACAAAAGTTTTTTTGAAAAAGGCTTTCAATTAGGCTACAGTGCGGTTGCTGTCAGATCAGCAAACAATAGTCAGGAATACGAACTTTGCCTTAAAAATAACCTTGCCAAAAAAATTGCTGATGAGATTCCCGCCATTAAACGCATTAATGGCTGTCGATTTATCGTGAGTAAAGAATTTTTAATTCAAGAGCCGGAAATAAAATAGATCTGACTCAAAAGAAAAAAAATAAGAGAATAAAGACCTTAGTCTAAAAGACAGGTCTTTTTTTTAATTGTTTTTAATACTATAATAGGAATATGATAAATATATTTACAGTTAGCATAAGGTTATATGCTTGATTTAGAAATTGAAAAAGAATATTTTGCTAAAGGCGCTACTTGTGTTGCCGGGGTTGATGAAGCCGGTCGCGGACCTTTAGCTGGCCCCGTTGTTGCTGCCTGCGTAATTATTGAGGCTGATTTTAAAATTGATAGTCCGGAATTAGAAATGGTCGCTGATTCAAAAAAATTAAGCGCAAAAAAAAGAGAAATGCTTTTTAGTGTAATTAAAGAAAAAGTTACTTCGGTTGAAATTAGCGTGATAAATAATGAAGTGATAGATAAAATTAATATTTTAAAAGCTTCCCTTTTTGCAATGAAAAAGGCTATAAAAAAATCTGGTTTGAAACCAGACATTGTTTTAGTTGATGGTAATCAAAAAATTCCTGACTTAGAAACCAGACAAAAAACAATTATTGATGGGGACGCTAAAGTTTTTGTCATTGCCGCCGCCTCAATTATTGCTAAAGTTAGCCGAGATTTTTTGATGACTGAAGTTGCTAAAAAATATCCAGAATACGAATTTGCTCGTCACAAAGGTTACGGCACGAAACTTCATTTAGAAAAACTTAAAGAATTTGGCCCCTGTCCTATTCATCGTCAAAGTTTCAGACCGGTTAGAGATTTAAAGCCTAAAATTTAAGATTTAAACCTGAAATTTAAAGTTTAAAAACTTCCTCTTCCCCGCTTCTCATATCCTTAATTTTATAAATCCCCTTCTCCGCTTCCTTTTCTCCAAGAATAATAAGTTTAGTTATTTTTTTCTTATTAGAAAATTCTAGAGCTTTACCAAGTTTTTGTTCCTCAAGCCCGACTAAAATGTTGTTCTCTTTTAATCTTAATTTTTTAGCAAGGCTATCAACTTTAGAACTTAATTCTTTTTTTAAGAGTGGGAAAAAATAGCTATCCTGAGCTTCGGCTAGGTTTTCTGGAATTAATTTCCAGTTCTCTAAAAATAATTTTGTCGTTTCATCCCCAGGAGCAAAACCAATGGCGGGAAAATTACTCTCACCAAAAATTTCTGCCAAACCATTATAACGACCGCCACCAAAAATTGCCCGATTATTCTTAGGGTTTTTATCAAAAACTTCAAAAACAATACCGTCATAGTAATCAAAGCCACGAATAATAGCTGGGTCAAATTCAATAAAGTCTCCATAACCGAGCTCAGTTAAAGAAGTAATTAAATCTTTTATTTCTTGATAAGCTACTTTTAATTTGGCTGAACTATTTATTAAATCTTTAAAATCTAAGTCCGCTTCTCCGCCCATAAAATCATTAAGGGCTTTTATTTTATCTTTCTCTAGACCAATAATAAATAAACGGTCTTCAAATTCTGATTTTTCAAGTTTTGCTTTTTTATCTAAAATTCTAAAGAAATCAACTTTTTTATTTTTATCAAGACCAAGAAAATTAAAAAATTCTTCTAATAATTTTCGACTATTCATTTTTAAAACAAAAGATTCTGCCGGAGCATTAAATTCCAACATTATATCAAGCGCAAGTTTAATTATCTCTTCATCGGACCGAGCACTATCAGCGCCAAAAATATCACAGTTAAGTTGCCAGAATTCACGATTACGACCACGTTGTGGCTTTTCATTACGAAAAAAATTAGCAATTGAAAAAAGCTTTAAAGGCTTAGGGCTTGATTTATATATTTTAGAAACCATTCGCACTACTGAAGGCGTCATTTCCGGGCGAACAGCTAATTCCCTATCGCCCAAATCTCGAAAAACCAATAATTCTTTACCACCAATATCTTCACCTGATTTAGCTCGATAAACATCGGCCGACTCAAATAAAGGGGTTAAATATTCTTCAAAACCATAACGAAGACAAACTTGTCGCCAAGTATCAAAAATATATTTTCTCACTAAAAACTCCTCCGGCAACCAGTCGGAAGTTCCTTTAAGCTCTTGATTTGATAGTTTTTTAGGCATATTTTATATTTTTCTTTTAAACTACTTAAATATTAGCACTCAAAAGCTATTTTAACAAGATTGAGCTAGTTTTTAGCACTCAAAAGCTATTTTAATAAGATTGAGCTAGTTTTTAATATTTAGATTGTTTTGATAATAATTTTAAGTATTTTTAAGTAGTTTTTTGTTAGAATCTAAGAACTAAATATAATAATTAAAAAACTTATGAAAATCTTAATTATTGATGATGAAAAAGACATCGTCTCTTTCATTAAGCGTGGTTTAGAGAAGGAGCTATTCTTAGTTGAGAGCGCCGAGGATGGCTTTCGTGGCTCTTTTTTAGCAAGAACGGGAAACTATGACTTAATTATTCTTGACTATCTCCTGCCAAAAATGAACGGGGCTGAAGTTCTTAAGGAAATAAGAGCGGATGGCAATAAAGTCCCCGTCTTAATGTTAAGTGTTAAAGGAGAAATTGAAAGCAAAAGAAAACTTTTTGAGTTTGGAGCTGATGATTATTTAAGTAAGCCTTTTTTACTTGAAGAATTAATTTTAAGAGTTAAGGCCTTATTAAAAAGACCAGCTCTTAAATTTGAAGAAGTAATTATTATTGATGACTTAATTCTTGATAAAGGAAATAAAACAGTTAAGCGAGGTGATGAAGAATTATATTTAACGAAAAAAGAATATTGCTTACTTGAATATTTAGTAGATAATAGTGGAAAGATAATTTCTCGCAGCGAGCTTCTTGAGCATGTTTGGGACTATAATGCTGATCCTTTTTCTAATTCAGTCGAAACCCATGTCGCCAGTTTAAGAAAAAAATTAAATAAAAACAAAAACCGCGACCTAGTTCATACTTTTAGCGGTCGCGGTTATAAGTTTGCTTTGAATAAATTAGGATAAAAGTTTTATTAAAAATTTTCTTAATAATCCCTCAATTTCTCGAGTCCTTTAAGTTTTCTGATTTTTTCTAGAGCCTTTGATTCAATTTGACGAATACGTTCACGAGTAACTTCAAATTCACGACCAACCTCTTCTAAAGTATGGGCAACACCATCAAGTAAACCAAAGCGCATTTCTAAAATTTTCTGTTCGCGCGGAGATAACTGAGCCACAATATTTTTAACATAATCTTTAAGTATTTGTAAGGCGGCAGCTCTATCTGGAGTAACATTTTTTACATCCTCAATAAAGTCCTCTAAAGTAGAATCATCGCCATCATCACCAATAGTTGTTTCAAGCGAGATTGTATCCTGAGAGATTTTCATAATATAACGAATCTTCTCAACTTCCTCTCCCATCTCAGAGGCAATTTCATCAGCTAAAGGCTCACGGCCTAATTCTTGAATTAAATTTCTTTGGATTTGTTGGAATTTATTAATCGTCTCAACCATATGAACCGGAATTCTAATTGTTCGTGATTGATCAGCTAGAGCGCGAGTAATCGCTTGTCTAATCCACCAAGTCGCATAAGTTGAGAATTTATAGCCTTTACGATATTCAAATTTTTCAACTGCTCTAAATAAACCAATATTTCCCTCTTGAATTAAATCCAATAAACTCATCCCCTTAGCACCAGCAAATTTTTTCGCAATTGAAACAACTAAACGCAAATTAGCTTCAATAATTCTTTTTTCCGCCTCCTTATCGCCCTTCTCTTTTCTTTTCGCCAATTCAACTTCTTCCGCACCAGATAAAAGAGGGACTTTACCAATCTCTTTTAGATACATTTGCACCGAGTCGGCGCTTAATTTTGATAAATCAATACTAACCGCCGCCTTCCCACCATCCTTTAATCTTTGCACTTCATCTTTATTTCTTTTGTCAATTGAATCCAAAATACGACCAGAATCCTCGGCCACCTTAATTCCAAATTTATTTAATTCCCCTAAAAAGACATCATATTCGTAAACATAATGTTCAACTTCAGGGAAAAGATAAAGCAATTCAGTTTCAGTTACAAAACCACGCATCTTTCCTTTCTCAACTAACTTCGCTAATTTTTCTTCAGTCGGAAGAACCACTGGTTTTTCCACTTCTTTTCTTTCCGGTGCTTTAATTATTTTTAAATTTTTCACGCTAGTTTTTTTCAGCTCTTTTTTAACAACTTTAATAATAGGCTTAACTTTAGTAGCCTTTTTAACTGCTTCTTTTTTTGTAGTTTTAATATTTTTCACGCTAGTTTTTTTAATTTTTTTATCTTTTTTTACAGCTAAAACTTTGGGCCTTTTAAGCTTGCTAACTTTTTTTAACGCTTTTTTTAATGCTTTCTTTGGCGCTTTCTTTGGTGCTTTCTTTGGTGCTTTCTTTGGCGCCTTCTTTTTTAAATCTTTAGCCATATTATTTTAAATCCATTATTTTTTTCAACTCAGACATCAAAGAATTTAGTTTATCCTGATCACCATTACTTTCCGCTAAACTTATTTCTTGACGAAGAACTTCAATCTTTCGTCGTTGTCCATAGTTTTTTAAATCGCTAATAATATTTATTAACTGAGCCTTAAGCTCAGCTTGTTCCTGACCATAAAATTCTTTCTCTCCTAAAAGGGTTAAGTATCTAAATAAGCTAGTCTCAGCTTCATTATTAGACAAGTCTTCAAGAAAGTAATTATAGTCTAAGCTAGCGTTTTTATTATAATAGATAATTAATTTATTGTAAAATAAGGCTAAATTTTCCGCTAGCAAATATCCTGAACTTAAATTATTAACCGCATAAGAAATTAGTTCCGGCGCCTTGATAATTATTGCTAAAACCGTTTCACTTAATCTTTCTTCCCGACTTTTTTCTTTTGGTTTTTTAAATTCTTCAGTGTCTTTCTTTTTTTCATAACTATTTACCGGAGCTAAACCGTCCTTATAACGACGAAAAAATTCTTCTCTCACATCAAGCTCAGAAAAACCCAAATCATCGCTAACTTTTTTAAGCCAATAGCCCTGCTCCGTTTTATCAGGCAAAAGAACAATCATCTCAAACATCTTATCGCGAACTAAACTCTTATTTTCAAGTAATTTTAAATCCAATCCAGCCGATGAGCGTTCAAAATAATATTCTAAAATTGATTTAGCATTTTCAATTGGTTTTTTATAGTGATTTTCAAAATCATTAGCCCTATTTTCGCCGGCTAACTCAACACTGCGCTCAAGCTCGCCGGGATTATTTTTTAAAGATTCGTCTGGATCCTTGCCTGATGGTAAAGTAATAATTTTTACCTCCATCCCTTGAGCTAAGCATTCTCTAACCCCCCGATCAACCGCCATTTGTCCGGCCACGTCCATATCAAAGACTAGGGCAACTTTATTAGTAAAACGTTTAATTAAAGTAATCTGTTCTCTTGTTAAAGCCGTGCCCGAAGAAGCAACAACATTTTTAATGCCATGATTATAACAAGAAATTGTATCCATTTGTCCCTCAACAATAACAACTAAGTCTTTTTTTCTTATTTCTTCCTTGGCCTTATTAAGTCCGAACAATAAACGACTTTTATCATAAACTTCCGTTTGGGGACTATTAATATATTTACCAAATTTTTCCGTTGCTTCTTTAAGGGGATTAACTCGGGCAGTAAAGGCAACAATATTAGAATTTACATCCCAAATCGGAAACATTATTCTATCCCTAAAACGATCATAATAATTACTTCCTTGGGAAAATTTTTCTTTTTTAATAATTAAACCAGCTTTTAATATCTCCTCATCGCTATATTTATCTCCTTGCAATGGTCTCGCTTTTAAAAACTTATATAAAGAATCCCATGAGTCCGGACTATAGCCAATACGCCAAAGAGCGATTTTTTCTTCATTTAAGCCACGGCCTTCAAGATATTTTCTAATTTCCTTAGCCGACTCCGATTTGAGAACATATTCATAATATTTTCCGGCCAAATCTAAAATATCAATAATTCTGTTGCGCTTAGCTCTTTCTTTAACATCTTCCTGCTTTAAAACAACCCCGGTTTTATCAGCTAAAATTCTTAAAGCCTGAGGAAAAGATAGGTTTTCTTTTTCCATCACAAACGACAAGGCATCGCCGCCCTTACCACAACCAAAGCAATGCCAGATTTGTTTTTCTGGGGATATAACAAAAGACGGGCTCTTTTCGTTATGAAAAGGGCAAAGAGCCTGAAAATTCGCGCCAACCGCTTTAACATTAATATACTCGCGAATTAAGTCAACGATATCTATTTTTGATTTTATCTCCTCAATTTGAGACATATCTTAATTTTAGCTTAAAAATCTTAATTTTTACAATTTTAAAAAAAATAAAACTAAGTTCTAGCGGGCAATAAAAACTTACTTAGTCTTCTTGCCTCAGCTTCAACCATTTCCCCGTCATATTCAGCGTTATGTCGTTTTTGCCCTTCATAACCAGGTTTTTTTTGATCTAAATGAAGATTTAAAGCAACTAATTCCTCATTATTTTTAGTTAAGCTTTCCTCAACATAAATATGAAAACGGGGATAATGATCCCTGGTTAAGCGACGAGAAAAGCTAGTTTCGCCACTCTGTCGATCATTTAGCATAGCATAACCAGCTCTTTTTAGCCAGAGCTCAGGATTTTCTGATAATTGATATTTATAGGCTAAAAGTTTCATCGTTGTCTAAAAATTAAATATTTATAAATAAAGAAATTATATAAGCCAATCACTAAATTAACCACTATTTGTGATAATATGTACCAGAAACCAAAACGAACAACTAATAAATGCATCAAAATTCCATTAAGATTAAGTCCTAAAAAAGAGTTAGCTAAATAAACTGTTAATTGTCTTCCGGTATGTTTATGACTAAACTGTCTAAAGGTCCAACGTTTTTGTAAAAAGAAACTAACACAAAAGACTATGACAAAAGCAAGACTAGTAGACAAAACTAATCCGACGTTAAATAATCCGTGTAAAATGAATAAAAAAAGAATATCTAAAGCACTAGAAAATGTACCAGCCAATAAGAACTTTAAAAAAGACTTACGATAGTCGCAATAAGAATAAAAAATCGGCCAGTGAAAAGCAAAGCGATTTCTAACTTTAAAATATAAAGTATCAATTAATTCCATATTACTTATTAAGCCACTTAAGCAAATTCTGACTCTCTAAAAAGCGACTATTTTTATTAGCACTATTTAAAACTGAAACTACATATCCTTGGCCATATTCATCTTTAAATTCGCCAACAAAACAATAACCCGCTTCATTAATATAACCAGTCTTCCCACCCAAAGAAATTAAATCAAAATTCTCATCAGTTAATAAATAACCATCAGTTGATTCAATAATTTTTTCCCTACCCTTAATTGTCTGGTAACGATATTCCGGCAAGAGCATTGCCTCTCGTATTACCTGGTTTTTTCTGGCCTCCTTAAAAAGTAAAACTACTTCACGAGCAGTTGAAACATTTTCTTCGCTTAAACCAATCGGGTCCTTAAAATTTGTATTTAATAAATTCAATTCTTGTGCCTTAGCATTCATTCTTAAAACAAAGTCATCTTCTTCTAAGCCAAGCGCATGAACCAAGGCGAGGGTCGCCCCATTATCAGAAGCGATAAGACTTGTATAAAATAAATCTCTTAATTTCAATTCATCACCTAAAAATAAATTAATTCGCCCACCCTCAACTCTGTCGTCATCCGTTATTTTATAAATTTTATTAAGATCAGGTTCTGCTTCTAAAAATATTATTGCCGTCATTAATTTAGTAATACTAGCAATCGGCTGGGCTTCATCAATATTTTTTGTATATAAGAAAGTTCTTTGCGCCTCAGAAAAAACTCCTGCTTTATCAGCACTTAAAGAAAAGTCATCTGGTAAATTTTCAAGTTCTATAATTGGTGCCGAGTAATAAAAAGACTGACTACCGCTAATTAGCCCAAAAAACATAATAATATTTAACAAAAAATTCAAAAGCATTTTAATTTAAAATTAAAGAGAGTAACCTTGCAACAACCTTTCTACCAATTAATAACTTAGAGTTCCCCAAGAAGCTCAGTTTCTTCATCATTTAAAAATCTATCCGCAACTTTTAGAGACGTCATTTTTTCAAAATCAGGTAATTCGCTAACCGACGATATGCCTAGAAAGCGTAAAAAATCTAAACTAACTAAGTAAAAATTTTCATTAGTTTTCTTATCAAATTTTTCTTCAATCAGTCCTCGCAAAAGTAGATTACGAATAATTAAACTACAATTAACTCCACGAATTTTTTCTAGTTCAGTTTTAGCTATTGGTCCGCGATAAGCAATAATTGTTAAAGCTTCTAGACTAGGTTGAGATAATTCGCCGCTAGTTTCATCCTTTAAATAATCTTTAATCAAAG
>JAACPL010000024.1 GCA_009995495.1 Candidatus Falkowiibacteriota bacterium | reverse complement strand
TTGGGCAGTTAATGGAAGTAATATTTATAATGTTAATAGTGGGAATGTGGGGATTGGAACGAGTACTCCGAGCTTTGATAAGCTTCGTGTTGTTGGGGCGGTTGGAATTTTTGGCTCCTTAAATTTAAATACTAATGGCATCGATAACGGTAATATTACTGGCGTTAATAAATTAACCGTTAATACAATTGACCCTCTTTATAATATTAAAGGTACAAATTATTCAACTTTTGTGTCAGCAATTGTTGGTGGGGTTAAAGAAGAATATGTCGGACGTTTAGAAATAAAAACTAAGCGCGCTTTTGGAGATTATGAAACAGTGATTGACTTTAATAAACAAAAAGAGGGAAGTGATCTTTGGGTTTGGCACAAGACGGTTGATTTTAGTGAAGAAAACGTTGAGGTTTTCCTTAGCCCTTATGGTGATTTTGCTAGAACTTATTTCTTAATTGAAGACGAAAAACTTATTATCCGCTCTGATCGCCCAGTGACAGTTTCCTATCGTTTAATTGGTCGTCGTCAAGACTGGCGCGAGTGGCCAACGAAGGCACTTTATCAAGAGGAAAAAGCGGGTTTTATTATTGACTAATAAATTATGGAGCTTAAAACTAAAACAAAAAACAATTCGGCTAAACCTAAAAAGAGTGGAACTTCTAGTTCGATTAAATCCGTAAAATATTCAAGCTCTAATTCTATCAAGTCAAAAAAGTTGTCTACTCCTATTGTCGCCAAGCCATCCGCTAAGCCAAAAGAATTAAAAATATTTTCCGAAGTTAAGTCTAAGCGAGTTTTGCTGGCTATTTTTGGAGTCCTGATTTTAATGTTACTTCTTATTCTTATTAATTTTTTTTCACTTCTTAAAACAAGAAAAGAATTAAAAATTTATTTAAGGGCGGCTATAATTGCCGAAGAAGCTTTGCCTGACAAAGTTTCTTCGGTTAATAATCAGGCTAATTCTAATGGGATTATTGAAATGTGGCTGGGGATGGGTGACCATTTTTCTTCTTTTGCTTATCTTGATAAAAATAAAACAGACATGGTTTTAGATCAGTCGGTTGCCGCTTTAGTTTTTCCGCCAATTTTTTCGCTCGAATTAATTGGTAACGGTTCTGATTTGTCTGCTTCTAATTTAGCGTTTGATGATAGATGGATTTTTTCTGGGTCTAAGGAATTTTGCGCCTTGAGCCCAGATAATAATTGTTTGGAAGTTAGAGAGGGGCGCGCGATTTTTTATAATGGTCGCAAAATTGATTTACCACAGGGGTTAAGAGCTGAAAAAATAAAGCGGATTGATGCGAGTTTTTTGAGTTCGAAATTTGTCTTGTCTTTTATTATTGAAGCAGATGATAATCAAGAGCAAGCTCTAGCTTATTTTTTTGATGGACGTCGTTATAGTCCTTTAATCACCAAAGATAGTCCTGAGAAAATTATTAGTCAGTATGGGCGAGGCGATGGTATTATGGTCGCTGGCGGTAGCGATGATGAGTTTATTTTATTGTATAATGGTTACGAGGCCAGAGCTTACCATTACCAAGCCGGTAAGCTAAGTGATATTTCTAAATTTTTTGGTTTAAGAGTTAGTGATGGCGGTTTTTATCCGCAAATTATTAAACAAGGATCGGGGACTAATTCTTTGTGGTATATTTTAAGTTTTTCTGAAAAAAAACCGCGCTTAATTAAATTATGGCAAAATGAATCTTTAGAAATTAAGGGTGCTTATGATTTTAGTTATATTTTTAAAGATTTTTCGACTCTAAAACTTTCGGCTTTTAGAAAGAGCCCGGATAAGCGGGGTGAGCTTGAATTTATTTTTAGCGCTGATGAAAATAATCGTTCTCTAAGTTTAAAAAATCCAGGAACTTGGCGCTTTAAAGATGGGGGCTTTGATAATTCAAAAGAACACCGGGCTTTTTCTTTAAATTTAAATGGCAAAAAAGCTTATGTGAAAAAAGCTTATATTGAAACGATTTCTTTTAATTCTGGTTTCGGTTCTGGGTCTAATGACAGGAGTGGAAACGATACTTTAAGTTTAACGCCTAAAATTTATTTCTTAGGCGGTGATATGAGAAAAATTCCGGCTCAAATTGCTCAGGAAATCTCTTTTGCGCCGACTAATAGAGAGTTTTATTGGGAAGTTATTTTTAAACCGGCAAATTCTTCAGAATATTCACCATTTTTTGATAATATTAGTAGTCTATATTATTTTATTTCCGGCAATAATCAGTAGATTTGTAATTATTTTATAAATATTTTAGATTGCTCCTATCTTTTAAAAATGCTATAATTTAAGTAGTTTAATTGTGAAAAAAATAAAAAATATGCCAAAAATAAAGAATAATTTATATAAGAAAAAGTTACTAATAATTCTTTTTATATCTTTAACAATTTTGACTGCGATTGTAATTATTTTTATTGCTACTAGGTCTGAGAATAAAAAAATAGCTCCTAATAATAAAATAAAGACAGTAATAACTGAAACGGGATCAGGAACGGGAGCTGGATCTGGAGCTGAAGTTGTGTCTGAGGCGGGGAGCGAAAATATGGCTGAGGGGGCTGAAGTTAGGGAAGTAAATCCAGCCTTAATTGGCGCTATTACGGAAGCTCCGGGAGCAAATTTAATTTCAACCGATGGTCAGGTTATTACTGATGAAGGGGTGGAGATTAGAACCGATGTTTCGCCAACCGATTCGCAGGCGCCGCGTTCTAGTTTACCTATTTCTAAAGAAGAGGTTGATAAAAAAGCAATTATACTTGATGTTAGTGCTGTTGGTTTTTTGCCAAATATTTTTACAGTTAAAGCGGGGGAAGTAGTGACAATTGCCTTAACCTCAACTGACCAGTGGTCTCATAATATTAATTTTTCCGACCCAATTTTACAAGCAGCAGAAACTTCAGTTTCAGCCGGAACAACGCGGGCTTTTAGTTTTAATGCCCCAAGCGCTAAAGGAGAGTATAACTTTTTTTGTGGCATTCCCGGGCACGCTGCTCGTGGTGAAGTTGGAAAAATTATTGTTGAGTAGGAAGATGAAAGTATAGAAGGACGAAAAAATAAAAGGATAGAGAGATGATTATTGTTAAAATATTATACATTTAGAGATATGTTGAATAAGGGGATAAAAAAAATCAAGAAAAATGAGGCTAGGGAAAAGTTTTTAAAAGATAAAGCTTTTTTGTGGTGGTGGGTTAAGGATGTCAAGAAAATTTCTGACGCTGCTATGCTTGAGGGGACTTTAAATTATGGTGACTGGGATGATGTAAAAAGTGTTTTTAAAATTTTAGGGTTAAATAAAGCTGCCTCGATTTTTTCCTTACAAATTAAGAAAAAAAGAAATAATTATCGTCCTAAAACCTTAAATTATTTTAAACTTTATTTTCAAGAATATGCACCCAGAAATATTAGGGATTAAACAGAAAAAAGTTTTACCTTTACTTAAGAAATTTAAGAAGTCTTTTTTCTTAGCCGGAGGAACGGCAATCGCCTGGCAATTAGGGCACCGTCGTTCAATTGACTTTGATTTATTTTCTTTAAAACCTTTCAGCAATATTAGTGTTCATAATTCTTTTATTTCTGATTCCCCGATTGATCAAATTATTTTTGATGATAAGGGTGAATATTCTTTTGTTGCTTCTGGGGTAAAATTTAGTTTTACTCATTATCCCTTTTCAGTTGAATTTAAACTAGACTTTGGTGATTTTAAAACAGCGGAACTTTTAACTTTAGCAGCTTTAAAAGCCTATGCTCTTGGTCGTCGAACTAAGTGGAAGGACTATGTTGAT
This sequence comes from Candidatus Falkowiibacteriota bacterium, assembly GCA_009995495.1. Lineage (GTDB taxonomy): Bacteria > Patescibacteriota > Patescibacteriia > Patescibacteriales > UBA12465 > UBA12465. Next base: position 2,324 of record JAACPL010000024.1, on the reverse strand, counting down.
ATTTATTTTATTTTAAATTCAGGCATTAGTTTGGAGGCTATAGTTTTAGAGGCAAAAAAAATTTTTAAAGATGTTTTTAGTGAAAAAAATTTTTATCAGCAGTTAACCTATTTTAAAGATATTGATTATTCTGAGGAGGTTGATTTTATGTCTGGATTTCTTGTAAGTGATGAGAAAATAAAAAAATATTTAAGAAATGCTGGAATTAAGGCTGGTAAAATTATTGCTAATTAAAAAAATATGTCTAATGAATTAGAAAATGGCGAAGGTTTTAATCAGGAGAAGGATATAAATCAAGGCGCTGGTTTGAATCAAGGAGCTGGGCAAGTTGAGACTCAAACTCAAAATATAGCGCAAGTTCAAAGCAAAAACCCAAGCTCAAGCGAAAACCCAAGCCCAAGCTCAAACCCAAGCCCAAGCCCAAGCTCAAACCCAAGCTCAAACCCAAGCCCAAGCCCAAGCTCAAACCAAAAAACTAAAATAATAATTAGATTAATAATTTTAATTATTTTATTAGGATTAGGAACTTGGTTAGCGATTTTTTTTCTTAACAATGATAATGGCGAAGATGTTTTTAATAATTTGAATATTAATTCTGGTAAAAATGTAAACGTTGATGGCGGCGATATTTATTATGATGAAAATTCTGAAGAGACTTCTTTAGATAGTTCTCCCTCGGAACCAGAAACAATCGGTTCTGGACCGACCACGTTTATAGAAGATGATTTCCGGATGAGTCAAGAGGTCCCTGAGCAATCAATTGTTGTAACACTTGAAGATGTGCCCGCTGGTTCAATAAATATTATTGGAACGGATAATGGTTTTGAGCCAAGTGAATTTTTTGTTTCTCCTGGTCAAGAATTTACTTTAACCTTAACAGCTCAAAGCGCTTCGCCGGTTGTTTTAACTTTTTATAACGAAGCGATGGCGGCTGTTTCTATTGGTTGTGGGCCGGGCGATACCCGTTTTGTTACTTTTAACGCGCCAACAAAAACTGGTGAATATATTTTTGTAAATGATGTTTTCGGTAAAAGGAATCAGGTTGGAAAGATGATTGTGAGGTAGAGGGACTTTCAAGGAAAGATTTTTAAAGAAGCGAGAATAAATAAAAAATAAAAATATGGAAAATGAAACTATAGTAAATGAAACTATAAAGAAGGGGAAAATTAAAAAAATTATTATTCCCATTGGCATTCTGGTTCTAATTTTAATTGTTTTAGCGGTTCTTTTTAGTTTAAAAAAAGCTTCGGAGAATAAAAAAATAACGCCTTCTTATTATAATGAAAATGTTGAAATTGATATTGATGACCCGGCTTATGACGCTTCAACTCCGATTGAATCTGGTAATTTTGAACAAACTGAGATGGCTGGAGTCGGTCAAGTAACTATAGTTGCTCCGGGTACTAATCCGATTAATGAAGAAAATATTGTTTTGTTAAATAATGGCCAAGTTGCAAAAAATAATGGAACTATGGCTGGAGCCGATGCACCAAAACCAACAGGATTTTTAATTCCAGAAGAATTAGTGGAGGGAGTTTTTCAACTTGAAGTTAGTTTAGCTGGCTTTGAACCAAGTCAATTTACAACTTTCGCTGGCGCGCCAACAACTTTTTCTCTAACTTCCACTGATGATTTTGTTCATACTTTTGTTTTTGATCATCGTGATTTAGCAAGTATTTCAATTTTAGTTGGCCCAAATCAGACTAGGGCCATCACTTTCCAAGCTCCAACAACTCCAGGAATTTATAATTTTAAATGCATATCACCTGGTCATGATGATGGTGTTGAAACGGGTCAGTTAATTGTTAGATAGTTCTGAAATTTTATTAAGTTTTTGTTTACAGGAATTTAAAAAAAATGTATAATATATATAAGAAATTGTTAGAAAAAATTTAGCTAATGAATTTAAAAAAGCAAAATCTATTTTTTGTTTTCGGGCTTGTATTAACAGGCGTTTTTTTGTTTTTAATGGGACCTCAAGTTTTAGCTAAAGATATTAATATTGGTCAAGAGGGAGATTCGATTAAAATTCTAGGAACCGATCTTTGTTTAGGAGGGGTTTGCCAGGCTTCTTGGCTCTGGAATTTAAATGGAACTTCCGCTTTTTATAATACTGGGAGAATTGGAATTGGGACATCAACTCCAGAAGCGGGGTTACATATTAATCGGAGCGATGGTTTATTTACCCTTGGTTCAGTCACTTTAGGCGGATCGCTTTATATTGGTCGTGGTGCAGCCAGTCTTTTAACGGTTGATAATTCAGGACGTGTTTATGCAACGACGACTACTGCCATCACTGGGCTACCTTCTTCTTCTATCGCCGG
>JAACPL010000046.1:24469-24687 GCA_009995495.1 Candidatus Falkowiibacteriota bacterium | reverse complement strand
TTAAGTACCGCGAGAGGGACTTGAACCCTCATGGAATCGCTTCCGCACGATTTTGAGTCGTGTGCGTCTACCAGTTCCGCCATCGCGGCTTTTTATGATTTAGGCTTAAGCCAAAAGCATCTAAATTTCAATTACAAATTCAGTATAAATAATAATTAAGCCCTTGTCAAAGCATTTTGACTCTCAAATAATTGTCAATTAAGCTACTTTAAGATATA
>JAACPL010000046.1:0-24447 GCA_009995495.1 Candidatus Falkowiibacteriota bacterium | reverse complement strand
TTTTATTTATGGCCAAAACCATTTCAGTTGTAAACCAAAAAGGCGGGGTTGGTAAAACAACAACCGCTGTTAATCTTAGCGCTTATTTAGCTGAACTTGGTCGGCGGGTTTTGTTAATTGATTTAGATCCTCAAGCTAACGCTAGTTCTGGTCTAGGCTTGGATCACAGAAATCTTGAAGCTGGTATTTATGAAGCTTTAGTTTCGTCCAAACCGTTAAGTGAAATTATAAAAAGAAGTGTTCAGGATGGTTTAAAAATCGCTCCGGCAACGATGAATTTAGCTGGCGCTGGAGTTGAGTTAGTCTCTTTAGCAGATAGGGAATTTCGTCTTTTTAAGGCAATAGAGCCGATAAAAAAAGATTATGACTATATTATTATTGACGGCCCACCTTCACTTGGCTTATTAACGGTTAATAGTTTAGTTGCCTCTGATGAAGTTCTTATCCCAATTCAAAGCGAGTACTATGCTCTTGAAGGCTTAAGTCAATTACTTGAAACAATTAATTTAGTTCAAGAAAATTTAAAGCCAGATTTAAAAATCATGGGGGCCCTTATCACAATGTTTGATAAACGTAATAAATTATCAGAAGCAGTTATGGGAGAAATTTATCAGTATTTTCCTAATCGAATTTTTCGCTCAATTATTCCACGCACCGTTCGCTTAGCTGAAGCCCCGAGCTATGGTCGTTCAATTTTGCATTACGATCCAAAATCAAAAGGGGGGAGGGCCTATGAAAATTTAGCTAAAGAAATAATTTCCTTAGAAGAAAATAATATTTAATCAATTAACTATATGGCACAAGGTTTAGGTCGGGGCTTAGGCTCTTTAATTCCAAAAAAGACAATGACTTATGGACAAAATCCTTTTAAGTCTAGTTCTTCTATCAAGGAAAATATTGTTTTAAATGATGGTGATAGAATTTTAAATATTAGTCCAGATAATATTAGCGTTAACCCGCAACAACCACGCAGTGATTTTAATGAATCGGCTTTAAACGATTTAGCCGCCTCAATTAAAGAGCACGGAATTATTTCTCCTTTAATCGTTACTAGAAAAGATGAGGGCTATGAACTTATTGCCGGAGAAAGAAGATTAAGAGCGGCAAAAATTGCTGAGCTAAAAAAAGTTCCCGTCATTGTTCGCGAGGAAGGGGAGCAGAAAAAATTGGAATTAGCTTTGATTGAAAATTTACAACGACAAAATCTTAATCCGCTTGAAAGTGCTTTTGCCTATCGTCGTTTGATGGACGAATTTAATTTAACTCAAGAAGAAGCGTCAGTGAAACTTGGCAAAGCTAGATCTTCAATCGCTAACGCTCTTCGTCTTTTATCTTTACCAAAGGAAATCCAAGCGGCTTTAGCTGGGGGGAAGATTTCTGAGGCCCATGCTAAATATTTGCTCGGCCTTGAAGGAGAGGTAAAGCAGATTAATATGTTGAAAAAGATTTTGCGACATAATTTAAGTGTTTTAGAGACAAGTCAGGAAATAAATCGCTTAGGCGGAACTAAAGCTTCTAAACCAAAAGATTTTTTTGATAAAAATAAAGAGGAAGAATTATCCTCATACCTAAATACTAAAGTAGAGTTAAAAAGAACCAGAAGAGGTGGTCAAATTATTATAAATTTTTATGGTGATGAAGATTTAGGCGAGATATTGACAAAAATTAAGAAATAGTGTATAATTATAGGGAGTATTTTTGATTATAATTTCAATTCATTTGAAAAATAAAGAGGTTTTTATAGGTTTTAGTATAAATTAAAGAAAAGGAGGGAAAAATTAAAACATTAGTTTATTATTTCTTAATTGCTTGGTATCACTATTTAGCTGATATTAGCTGGAGAGATGTGATGCAGGTGGCTTTTAAGCCTTTAATCCTTCTTGGTATCGCCTTAAGATTCGTTGTATTTTGTGCTTTGATGGCCATACCATTTGCTTTAGTCGCTATTTATGCGATTTTAGCTGTATTTTTTGGAGCTCCTATGTGGTTATTTGAAAAACTTTTTCCGGATTCTCCGCTATTTAATCAGCGAAAAATGCCGGAAAGCTTTCATCGGGAACTTATTAAGTTAAGCTTTCAGGCTTAAAACCAGAGCCAGTAGATTCTCAATAAGAATTTACAGTTGAAATAAGACAGGGCTTCTTAAATGAAGCCCTTTTTTTATTTGCCAATCCGCTTTCTATGTATTAAAATGATAAAGGCTTTCTCAGGCTTTTATTAAAATTTTTTAAGATTTTTCTAAAATCTTCTTAAAAATTTTTAAAAATAAATAAATAAAATTTAAGCTAATTTTAAATAAAAATAACCAAAAATGTCATTTGTCCACCTCCACAATCATAGTCATTATTCTTTACTTGACGGCTTAACTAAGTTTGACGAGATGATAGGCTATGCCTTAGAACAAGGCTCTCCAGCCGTGGCCTTAACTGATCACGGAACAATGTATGGCGTAATCGAGTTTTATCAAAAAGCTAAGAAGGCTGGTTTAAAGCCAATAATTGGAGTTGAGGCTTATTTAGCACCGTCCTCAAGACATGAAAAAAATACTAGAGAGGATGCTAGAAGTCGCCATTTAGTTTTATTAGCGAAAAATAAAACTGGTTATCAAAATTTAATAAAATTAGTTTCAATTGCACATTTAGAAGGGTTTTATTATAAACCGAGAATTGATTGGGAATTACTTGAGGCTCATCATGAAGGTGTAATCGCTTTATCAGCTTGCTTGGCCGGAGAAATTCCGAGACTATTAAGTGCTGATAAATTTGAGGAAGCCAGAGACAAGGCTTTAGAGTATGATAAATTATTTGGTCGAGGAAATTTTTATTTAGAGATTCAAGATCATCCGGAATTAGAGGGCCAAGCTAAAGTTAATAAATTTTTAATTAAGTTATCTAAAGAAACCGGCATTCCCTTAGTTGCAACTAATGATACTCACTATTTTAAAAAAGAGGATGATATCGCCCAGGATATTTTATTGTGTTTACAAAATAAAAAGAAAATTACTGATACGGATAGAATGAAAATGATTGGTCATGGGGATTATTCTATGCGGTCTAACGCAGAAATGATTGCCGCTTTTAAGGATGTCCCAGAGGCTATTGCTAATACTTTGAAAATTGCTGAAGCTTGTGATTTGGAAATTGAACTAGGAAATATTCAGTTACCACACTTTGAAGTGCCTGATGGTTTTAATGGTGATTCTTATTTAAGAAAGCTTTGTGAGGATGGTTTAGAAAAAAGATACGGCCTTATTAAAGATGGTAACTCTTTTATTTCTAAAAATAATGAGATATCACTTACTCATGGAATTAATTTAAAAAAAATATTAGAAAGACTTGATTATGAATTAAGTGTTGTTGCAAAAATGGGCTGGCCTTCATATTTTTTAATTGTGGCCGATTTTGTTAATTGGGCGAAAGAACGAAAAATAGTTGTTGGTCCTGGTCGTGGTTCAGCCGCTGGCTCTTTAGTTTGTTATTTAACCGGGATTACTAACCTTGATCCGCTTCAATACGACTTATTATTTGAAAGATTTTTGAATCCTGACAGAATTTCCATGCCTGATATTGATCTTGATTTTGCTGACGCTAGACGAGCGGAAGTTATTGATTATGTGTCGGAAAAATATGGCTATGATCATGTCGCCCAAATTATAACTTTTGGAACGATGGCAGCACGCGCGGCAGTTCGTGACGTTGGCAGAGTTCTAGACGCGCCATATGATTATTGTGATAAAATTTCTAAAAGCATTCCGATGTTTACTAAGTTAGACGAAGCTTTAAGAACAGTGCCGGAAGTTAAAGCTCTCTACCAAGAACCGGAAGCTAAAAAAATAATTGACTATGCTCGTCGCTTAGAAGGAGTCGCTCGTCATTCCTCAACTCATGCTTGTGGAGTTTTAATTACTAAAGAGCCTTTAACTAACTACGTACCAATTCAACACGCCTCCTCTTCGGATAAAACTATTATTTCCCAATATTCTTTGCACCCGGTAGAAGATTTGGGATTGTTAAAAATGGATTTTTTGGGTCTTAAAAACTTAACAATTATTGAATCAACTTTAAAAATAATTAAAAATACTAGAAATAAAGAAATTGATATTGATTTAATTCCACTTAACGACAACGAGGCTTATGAACTTTTTCGTAAGGGCGAGACGACTGGTGTTTTTCAGTTTGAATCTTCTGGTATGAAACGTTATTTAAGAGAATTAAAGCCGACTGAATTTGAGGATATTATTGCCATGGTTGCTCTTTACAGGCCGGGCCCAATGGAATGGATTCCTGATTATATTAGTGGTAAAAATGGCAAGAAGAAAGTTGTTTATCTTCATGAAAAATTGCAACCGATTTTGGCCAAGACCTATGGGGTGGCAATTTATCAGGAACAGGTTATGCAAATTGCTCGGGCGCTTGCCGGCTTTAGTCCTGGAGAGGCCGATGTTTTACGTAAGGCGATGGGTAAAAAAATTCCCGCTCTTTTAGCTGAACAAAAGGAAAAGTTTATTGATGGTTGTGTGAAAAATGGAATTTATAAAGAATTGGCAGAAAAAGTTTTTTCTTTTATTGAACCTTTTGCCGGCTATGGTTTTAATCGAAGTCATGCTGCTTGCTATGCGATGATTGGTTATCAAACTGCTTATCTTAAAGCTCATTATCCAGCTGAGTTTATGGCCGCCTTATTAACTTCTGACCAGGGTGATACTGATAGGGTTGCGATTGAAATTGAAGAATGTCGTAATATGAATATAAAAATCACGCCGCCAGATATTAATGAATCTTTTGGAACTTTTACGGTTGTTTCTAGTGGGACTAAAGATAATAAGCCGATAGCTGATAATGAAAAAATTAATACAATTCGTTTCGGACTAAGAGCAGTTAAAAATGTTGGTGAACATATAGTCGAAGAGATAATTAAAGAAAGAAAAGCTAATGGTCCTTATCGTGATATTTTTGATTTATTAGAGCGAGTAACCAATAGAGATTTAAATAAAAAATCAATGGAGAGTTTGATTAAATGCGGAGCTTTTGATAGTCTTGGCGACCGAGCAACTTTTTTATTGAGCTTAGAGAAATTGTTGAATTATAATAAAGAAGTAGCAAGAGATAAGGATAGTAATCAGGCTAGCTTATTTGCTGATTCGCTCACAATTGATTTGCCAAAAATAACTTTATCTCAAGCATCACCAATTGATCAAAATGAAATTTTGTCCTGGGAGAAAGAATTACTTGGGCTTTATGTTAGCGAGCATCCTTATAATATTTTTCGACCATATCTTGAAGGTTACGCGGTCTCTGTTACACGTTTAAAGGGGAGAAGGGGTGATAATTCAATTGTTAGTGCTGGAGTAATTTCAACTATTAAGAAAATTTTAACCAAGAAAGGCGAGATAATGCTTTTCGTTAAAGTTGAAGATTCTTTGATGTCAGTTGAATTTTTAGTTTTTCCACGAACTTATAAAGAAACAGAAAGTGTCTGGATTCCTGGCCAAGCAGTTATTGTTTCGGGTACAATTTCGGAAAAAGATTTAGAAGTAAAATTTCTAGTTGATAAAGCGATGGCACTTGATTATGCTAGTCCGGGAGAATCGGTTGATGCTTTTAAAAAAATGATGTTTAATAGTCCGCCAGCAAAAAAAAGATTTTCTAGTTATGGAAATAATGGTTCCACTGTTAATGGTAGTGATGGTTCTTGGGGGGCTAAAAAAGTAGTTAATAATTCTAAAAGTTTAGTGCCAAATGGCGGTAATTTTCGAGCTGTGGTTACTAAGATAAACCAGGACAAACAAGCTTCAAACCCTGAATCTAAGGAAAACGTTCAAGAAATTAAAAAAGATGATGCCGAATTTAATAACGTTGCAGATGTCAACGATATTTTACAAATAATTATCAAGAAAGATTTAAGCTCAGCTGATTCAGAAAATTTAAAAAATATTTTTTTAGCTTTTCCGGGTGAAACTTTAGTTTATTTAATGTTAGTTGTTGAAGGGAAGTATCGAGTTGTTAAAACTTCTTTTAGGGTTAAAAATTCCGAGGAATTAATTGTTAAGCTTGAAGAATTTTTAGTTGATAAGTTTGAAGTTTTAGATTAAATTAATATTTTTAGCTCTTTACTATCAACTGTATCATAGGAGAGTGCAAAGCATTGTCCAAGTTGTAAAATTTTGCTATAATTTAGTTGAATTATTTCGATTCATTTTTTATTTTTTTAAAATTAAAAACCCGACTATGCCAGCTTCTAAAAAAACAAAAAGCGTACCTAAAAAAACTTCTTCTATTAGAAAAACTACCTCTAAGAAAGTAGAAACCAAAGCTCCGAAGAAAGTCGCTCCTAAAAAAGAGAAAACTAGTATTAGAAGAACGGTCGCGACACCATCTTCTAGTAAAGCTAAAGCTATTATTGTTGATGTGATTGAAGATGATGTTGATTTTAATGAAGTTGAAGAAAATTCTTTAGAAGATTTCTTAGATTCAAGTTTACCAAACTTTGAAAGTAGAAAAAATAAAAATGAGAAAATTGAATCTGAGGGTGGTAGAGGATTTGAAAGTTTTTCTAGTTTAGTTACTGAGGATTTAGATAGTCAAAAAAGATTTTTTAAGGAGCTTAGAGATGAAACTAAGGTTAATCTTAAAGTTGGAGAAGAGTTGGAATCACAAAATCAAGGAATTCAAGATAAAGGAGTCCAAGATCTTCTTGATTTATTTGAAGATGAAGATTCAAATCATAAAAAAAACAAGAAAAATCATAATTCTAGACGCTTAAATCTTTACACTAAATTTGTTTGGAAGTTTTTATTAATTGTGGTTTTATTGGTTGTCTTTGTTGGTTATTTTTCTTTTTCAAAGTTAACGATTGATATTGTTCCGAGAAATGAAACTCTTAGTGAATCTTTATTATTGAAAGTTTCTAGTGACTCTGGCGGCATCCGTTTACTATCTGATCCAAGAGAAAATGTTAGTGGCGTAAATAAGGAAATTAAAATTTCTTTGAGTCGTGATTTTTCAACGAGTGGTGAAGAATTTGTCGGCGATGATATATCTGGTCGGGTTAAAATTATAAATAATTATAATCGCAGTCAATCTTTAGTTGCAACGACAAGATTATTAAGCCCAGATAATAAATTATATAGAATTCAGGAGGCGGTTAATGTTCCAGCTGGTGGGGAAGTTTGGGTTAATATTTATGTCGAAAAACCAAGCCGTGATTTAGCAATTAGCCCCACAACCTTTACTATTCCTGGACTTTGGGTTGGTCTTCAGGACATGATTTATGCTAAAAGTGAAGATAATTTTGTTTTTGAACAAAAGAAAGAAAAGTATGTTAGAACCAGTGATTTAGCGGCAGCCGAACAAGAAATTGAAAATTCTTTGCTTCAAGAACTTTTGGTTAGAATAGAAGCTGAGAAAAAAAAATTAGAACTTGATAGTGGTAAGAAGTTTTCTTATGTTTATCTTCAAGAAGGCGAGACTGTAATTACAACCGATGCTCAAGCGGAAGATAAAAAAGAAACTTTTAATGTTAAAGCTGACGTGAATTTTAGAGTTATTTTCTTTTCCAAAGAAGAATCAGAAAAATTAGCTTATGGAAAATTAAATCTCTTAATTCCTAGCGGCAAAGAATTGATGGACTTTAATCCTGATAATATTATCTATTCCCTTGAATCATTTAACGCTGATGATAATACAGCCACTATTAAATCCACTTTTAGCGCTAAAATGATTTTAAAAGCTGAGGGTGAAGTTGTCCAAAAAGAAAGTTTACTTCATCTTAATGCTGAACAATTAACATCGTATTTAAGTGCTCAACCGGAAATTAAGAGCTTTTCTTTAAAGTTTCATCCTGGTTTTGTTAAAACTGCCCCCCGCTTAGTTGATAGGATAAAAATAAATTTAGTTGAGGACAATAATTAGGCTAATTTTATTGCAACACTTGACTTAAATTAGTTTTTATGATATAATTAAATGTTAGTTTGTTAGGACTTTATTTTATAAATTATATGTCTATTAGAAACAAATTTGAGAGTATCAAAAAGGAAGTAGAAGCTAAAAAGACAGAATTTGAGATCGTTCAAGGAAAGGAAACAATCAATGAATTAATTGATAAGAAAAACATTTTGTCAGATAAAATATCATCAGTGCGTGATATCTTATCTAAACTAGAGGGCATATTCACTCAATCTGGGAAAAATTTAATTGATTTCAAAACTAGAAAAGAACAAATTGGCGCCTTGTTTAATGAATATAAGAATTATTTGGCAGAAAAAGATATTAACTCAATAACGGATTTATTGAATCATCCAGAGTTTGCCGATGAAGAAGACATTAAAAAATATAATCGAGTTAGTCCTCGGCAGGATGCTGAAGGTAAGCGGGGTGACTTAGGAGAAAATATTGAAAAAGCTATTAAAATTAAAGAAGAAGCCAAAGAATCTTTAAGTGATTTAGATTTGGATTTTCATGGCGGATTAAAAAAGGGGGAAGAGACTAGTCCTCGTCAACAATCCCTAATTAAAATAAAAGATTATTTAGAGAAATTAAAAGATGATTTAAAAGTTTTAAACGATCAAGAACAAAAACTTAAAACTGAACATTTACCAAGAATTAAAGAACTTGTAGCAGAAAATATAGAAAAAATATTTTCTAGCGAAAATTTATCAATTGCACCGATGGTAGAAAATTTAAATTTAATTAAAGATGAGATTTTTGAATTATGCGGTGATGAGTTCTGGCCAGAAGTTAAAAAAATAGCTACAGAAGTATTTAATAAAAAATATCAAGAAACTTTTAATGAGAAAAAGTCTGATGCTGATATTGACAAATCTTTAGAGATGGAAAAATTAATTTTTGAGGCGAAAAATATTAGAGAAAAACATAAAGATTTAATAGTTTTAGATAATGATAATAAATCGTTTAAAAATTTCTTAGAAAATGATCGCTTTTTTATTAAAGGAACTATTGATCCGGAATATAAAAATGAGCAAGTGCTAATCAAAGATAAAAAGGCTTATTTAGGTCAAATTTTATCACAAATAGAATATTTTGCTGAAAAAAATGTTGAGGCTAAGGCTGTTTGTGAAAAAATAATAGAATATTTAAAACAGAAAATTAAAGAACTGGAAGCTAAAATACCGTCCGGCTTTTTTGCTGGTAAAAGCGCTAAAGAGGATATTGAAAATTTTACGACAAAATTTAAAGGTATTAAAGAAGCTTTAAATAATACCGAAGCTCCAGAGAATTTTTATTCAGAAAATAGCTATGAATTCAATAATAGTTTTATTGGAATGCTTGATAGTTTTAGGATGAAAAGAAAAAGTGATAAAGAATGGGCAGTTAGTTTAGAAGGAGAATTTAGAAAGATAAGAGACGAGGTTTCAATAAAAATAAGTAATTTAGTTCAACAAGAAGGTGAGTCTTTAGCAAAATTATCTAATAATATTTATTATTTAGCTGGTAATGATAATTTTGAAAAAATAAATGGCTTTAAGGCAATTTATCTTGATATAAAAAAAACTTCGGCCTATGAATATTCTTATGATAAAAACGATTTTGATAATTTTTTAGAGGGTTTAAGTGGTAAAAAATTAAGTAGAGAGGAATTAGAGCAAGAAGTAAATAAAAGAAAAGAATTACTTAATGAAAAAATTGCTAATTATCCTAACTCAAAAGAAATTTTAAGAAAATTTCATGGGCTATTAGAGCGCTACGAGAAAGACTTTAAATTTCAAAGTCAAAGTGAGGCAATTCAGAAAAAGAATTATTATCGTAATAATGATCATCCGAGATATTTTCAGGCAATTGATTCTTATAAGTTCGGGAAAAAGTTATTTTACGGAGAAGATAGTAATTAACAAGAAAAATTTAAAGAAAAAGCTATCCCTGAACTGTACCCAAAAAGTGGATATCAATAACTTTATGAAAAAGATAGTTTTTGTAGGACTTTTAGGGTTAATAGTTTTAATTTTTTTACAGAAGACTGATTTAACATCTTCTGATTTAGGTCGTCATTTGAACAATGGTCGCGTTTTATTTGATAATCATGACATCTTATTTAAAAACGCTTATTCATATACTGAGCCAGATTTTCCCTTCATTAATCATCATTGGCTTTACGGTGTTATTGTTTATTCTGTTTATAAGCTAAGCGGCTTTAGTGGTTTGACAATTTTCAATATTTTCCTGGTTCTTATTACTTTTAGTTTAGTTTTTTTTATTTCCGTTCAAAAGATTGATGACTCAAGGCGTAATTTTTTTAAGGAAAATAAGATAGATGCTTTTTATCTTGTTAGTTTTCTTGCTTTGCCAGTAATTTTATTATTAAGTCAAAGAACGGAAATTCGACCGGAAATATTTTCCGTTTTATTTATTGTTTTGACCTATTTTTTACTCGACCTGGAAGATAATAATAAAAAAAAATGGTTATCTTGGCTCTTAATTCCACTTTTTTTATTTTGGGTTAATATTCACATCTATTTTTTCATTGGCTTAGCTTTAATAGGTTTTAAAGTAGCAGCTATATTAATAAAAACTTTAAGCGAAAAAGGAAAAGATTATATACAATTTTTTAAATTCTTAGCTATATTTTTAGGCTCTACTCTAATTTCTCTTGTTAATCCTAATACTTGGCACGGTCTAGTTTATCCTTTAAATATTTTTAGAAATTATGGTTACGAAATCGCCGAAAATAAATCAATTTTCTTTTTAGAACATTTAACAATTAATCATAATTTTCAAATTTTCAAATTTGTCCTGATCCTAGTATTAATTAGTTGGCTTATTTATTTCATTTTTTCTTATTATAATAATAAGACTGGTAAAATAGCTTTTTTAAATAGTATTAAAATTCGCTTTTTTGATATTTTAGTCTCTTTATTTATTATCGCTTTATCTTTATTTTCTTCAAGAAATATTGCTCTTTTCGGACTTATTAGTTTAATAATCATAAGTTCTAATATAAGCCCCTTTCTAATTTATATAGAACAAACTAATAAAGTAATTTCAGATTTATGGAGGCGTTACATCTTCTCATCTTTCTCTAAGATTAATTTTATAACTAGCTCTATTCTTTTTTTATTAATTATTTCTAGTTTTATCTATGTGTTGATTGATGGGCGGCAAAATAATTATTTAATTAGAGGTTCTTTTGGTTTAGGCTTAGAAAATAATAATGAAGCATCAGCCGAATTTTATCTTGAAAATAATTTAAAAGGACCTATCTTTAATAATTATGATATTGGTAGCGCTCTTATTTTTTGGCTTCATGATTTAGAAAAAGTTTTTGTTGATAATCGTCCGGAAGCTTATTCCGCTTCCTTCTTTAATGAAATTTATAAGCCCATGCAATCGGAGGCGGATAAATGGGAAAAATATTTGAAATCCTATAATTTTAAGACAATTTATTTTACTCACACTGACGGCACTCCTTGGGCTGGGCAATTTCTAAGTAGAATTTTAAATGATAAAAAATGGTCTCTAGTTTATTTTGACCAAACGACAATTATTTTTATTAACTCAGAAAAATATGACAAGGCGGTAGTTGAAGCTCTGAGCCTTGATAATTTAATCATTAAAAATAAAATTAGAACTTTAGTTAAGACGAGTAACGTAAAAACAAAACTTAATTTAGTTAGTTTCTCTCAGAAACTTGGATTACCAGATTTGGCTATGGAGATTTGTCGAGAGGTTTTATTTAGCTACCCTGATCAGGCTCGAGCCCTCTGGTATCTTTCAGTAATATATAGTAACAAAGAGGCGCGAGCAGATCTTTTAACTTCACTTAACTATTCTAAACGTACTATAGAGGCAGGACTGCGATTGCCAGAAGTTTATAACCAGAGAGGGGAGGTTTATTGGAAACTAGGCGACTATAATAAAGCCGAAGAGGCCTGGATCTTGGCCACAAAGATTGATAAGAAAAATATTAATGCTTTATACTATTTAAATCAGGTTGAGGAACTAAAAAGGGCTGGAGAATTACCGACGCGATGAAGAAAAAATTATTTTAATTAAATTTTTCTTTAAATAAAGTAAAGACAGCAATAAATCCGTCTTTAGCTTTTATTTTTTTACCATCTTGATAACTACGCCTATTATAGCTAACAGGAACTTCCTTAATTACATAATTATTTTTCAATAATTGAGCGGTTATAATTGGTTCAATTTCAAAACCTTCACCGTTTAATTTAATTTCATTTAGAGCACTAGAGGGAATCATTTTAAGACAGGTTTCCATATCTGTTAATTTGGAAGAAAAAAGGAAGTTGGTTAGTTTGGTTAGAAAAGTATTAACGATATAATGAAAACTTAATTCAGATTTTTCTAGAAAACGAGAGCCGTAGAGAACAAATTTTTTTGAAATGTTATTTTCGGCAAGTTGCTTTTCTTTTTCTTGGATAATATAATCAAACATCATCGCAATATCACTAGCGTTATATTCAGAGTCTGCGTCATAAATTATAAAATAATCACCACGTATTTCTTCAAGTCCGCGTTTCACAGCCGCGCCTTTACCTCTATTTAGGTCCTGGTTAATTAGAGTAAAATTATATTGAGATTTTAAATCTTTTATAATTTTCAAAGTTTTATCAGTTGAACCGTCGTTAACAATAATTATTTGTTTAATCATTTTTAAATTAAAAATCGGTGGCAGGGATTGAGCCACGATCTCTTCTTCGTTATAGACAGGAATAATTATAGAGAGAACTGGTCTCATACAATTGAGATAATTTTATATTCTATTATTTTCTTGGTCGCTAGGTTCATTTAAGAGTTTGTGTTTTTAAAAATAATATCAGCCATTTTTTTTGTCATTGTCGTTGCTTCTTGCAAATTTCTTTGGTGAAGATTGCGACCAATAGCTAAACCAGAAGAACCACTAACTTCAATTTGTAGTTTTAAAAATTCAAGCATTTCTTTTTCTGAGCGTTTACTACCACCAACACAAATTATCTTTGTTTCACCTGCTGCTAGAACCGCTTCTTTAAAAGCTTGAGCGGCTTTCTTTCTATCTTTAAGGTTAAAAGGGTATTTAATTTTAACAAAGTCGGCGTTTAAAGCGCCGGCAACACCAGCGCCGCCAGCAATAGTATGAATATCGTCTTCATTAACATTTTTGCCTCTAGGGTACATCCAAATAATTGATAATAAACCAGCTTGATGGGCTTCGTAAGTCATTTTTGCCGCCTCTTTTAACATTTCCGCTTCATATTTTCCGCCCAAATAAACAGTATAACCAAGACCGCCGATCTTTAAGCCGCTATCCTTTTTAAATTTAACAATATTAGATACACTCCACCAAAGAGCGCTTGAGTTTTTTTCATCATTTGAGCCCATATTTGTCTTGCCATTCATCTTTACAATATATGGTATTTTCTGATAATCAAGACCATAACGAGCAATAAAGCCAAGGTGAGTTGCTAAAACACCGCCATGAGAGGCTTGAGCGATATCAAAGAGGTGTTTAGGGTTGGTGTCTTCCTTGCTAATTCCAGGGCCAAAGAAATCACTGTTTAGGTGCTCAACTTTTTGATCACCAGCGATTAAGAGCATCTTTCCACTACAGTTAGTTAGATTTTTATAGTTTTGTTCATATTCCTTTTTTTTCGCTTTAGGAACGCTAAGCGGAATTTTAATTTTCAACATAAGATGTATTTAAAAATTTATTTTATTATGCTATTATTATAATGAAATATAAATTTATTATAACATGGACAAGTTTAAAGATGAAGAGCCTGAATTTTTAGTTCAAGAAGATGAGGCAGTAAAACAAGAATTAGATGATTTAGGCCCAGGGTCTGAAATCAAGCCCAATAGTCCCCTTGATCAAAGGGCGAGTATTTTTTCTAATGTTAAGCCAATTACTAGTACTCAAAAGAAAATTAATAATGATTTAGATGAGTTTAATCAGGAAGATTATCTTGATAAAAAAGCTTTTAAGCGAATGAATATTGGTTTATGGTTATCTGAAAATAGGAAAAATATCAGCAAAGTTATTGTTGTTTTATTGATTTTAATTTCCGCTGCTTTTTTTATTTACTCTTTATATAATTTGTCAATTTATTTAAGAGCTGGTAATCAATCCGAAGGCTTGTTAGATAGTAATTTAAATATAAAGACAGACCAAGTAATGCCTTTAATTTTTTCTCAAGTCAAAGTTTTTCCTAATAGCTCAAAAAATGATTTAGCAATTTTAGTTAATAATAATAACCCGCGTTTTTATGCAAATTTTGACTACTGTTTTAAAAAAGGAGATATAGAAATTTCCTGTGGTCAAAGTTTTATTTTACCTAATTCTGAAAAATATATTTTAGATTTTGGCGTTGGGGCTTCGTCAGCGGAAGGAAATTTTTCTTTTTCAATTTCTAAAATTTCTTGGAGACGTGTTTCTCGAGAAATACTTGATTATCAAAGTTTTCATGATGAGCGTTTAAATTTTGATATTTATAATATTAATTTTAAACCTTCAACCAGTCTTGTCTCCGCTAATATTGATTTAAATAGTTTAGCGTTTTCTTTCAAAAATGCAAGTCCTTATAGTTATTATGAAGTGCCATTAAATATTTTGTTATTTGATGGGGATGAGCTTAAAGGAATAAATCGTTATATAATTAATAACTTTTATACTGGGGAGACGCGTCGAGTTAATTTAACTTGGGCTAGTGATTTACGCCGAGCGAAACGAACGCTCATCTTACCAGAACTTAATATTTTTGACGAAAATATTTTTCTTAAATATAGCGGCAATTAAAATATTTTCTTATGCTTGCTAACATTAAATTATATCTAAAAAATTTTGATTGGCTGATATTTTTTCCGGTCTTATTTTTAGTATCGTTTGGTTTAATTGAAATTTATAGTATTGCTCTAGGGCAAGGGGCTTTGGATGCCCTTAACTTTAAGAAACAAATAATTTTTGCTTTAATTGGTTTTTTGGCCTTATTTATTTTTTCTTGGCTCGATTCTTATTTTATTAAAAGCCTTAGTCGCTACTGGTATCTTGTAGCGGTTTCATTATTAATCAGTGTTTTAATTTTTGGAGAAAGTATCAGGGGGACTAAAGGTTGGTTTAATCTTTTTGGTTTAGGCGTTCAACCAGTAGAGTTTGTTAAAATAATTTTAATCATGTTTTTGTCTAATTATTTTTCAAATTTAGCGGTTAAAATTAAAACCTTAAGACATTTCTTTGTTTCCGGCTTAGCAACTTTTATTTTTGTTTTACTGATAATGTTGCAACCAGATTTTGGTTCGGCGATGATGCTTTTTGCGGTTTGGTTAGTTTTGTTATTTGCCGCTGGTTTTAGAAAAAAATATTTTTTTCTAATTTTTTTAAGCATGGTTGTCATTTTTATTTCGGCTTGGTTTTTATTTTTTAAAGATTATCAAAAGGAAAGAATATTAACTTTTATGAATCCGGGTGAAAATTCCCTTGAGTCTGGTTATAATTCTTCGCAAGCGATGATTGCCATTGGTTCCGGCGGTTTGATCGGTAAGGGGGTTGGTTTTGGTTCTCAATCTCAATTAAAGTTTTTACCAGAAGCACAAAATGACTTCATTTTTTCTGTTATCGCCGAGGAGTTAGGCTTTTTGGGCGTGTTTTTGTTGTTAGTTTTTTATGGAATTTTCTTTTTTCGTTGTTTTTCAGTTTTACCTAAGATTAGCAATGATTTTGGAGTTTATTTCATAATTGGAGCCTGTGGCTTGATTTTTATTCAAATGTTTATTAATATAGGTATGAACTTAGGGATTGTTCCTATTGTTGGTTTGTCTTTGCCCTTTGTCAGTTATGGGGGAAGCTCGTTAATCACTTTTTTAATTACAGTTGGTATTATTCAAAATATTATTATAAAATCGAAAATAAATTATTAAAAATATGGATTTTAAAATTAAAGCAGAAAAAAGAGAAAAAAAAGAAAAATTAAGTAAGGATTTTATCCCGGCTGTTTTATATGGTAAGGAGGTTGAAACCCAAAGCTTAAAAATACGAAAGGCTGAATTTGAGAAAATTTTTGCGAGTGCCGGTGAATCTAATTTGATTGAACTTAATTTAGATGGCGCTATGGTAAAAGTATTAGTTAAAGATATTCAAAGAAATGTTTTAAATCATAGTTTAACTCACGCTGACTTATATCAAGTGAACATGAAGGAAAAAGTTGTAGCCGAAATTCCACTTAACTTTATTGGCGAATCAAAAGCTGTTAAAGAATTGGGAGCTATGTTAAATAAGGATCTTGATAATTTAGAGGTTGAATGTTTACCTGGATATTTAGTTGATCACATTGACGTTGATATTAGCGTTTTAACTTCTTTTGATGATGCGATTAGAATCGGTGATTTAAAATTACCAGCTGGAGTTGTTGCTACTGGTGAAGCTGAAGAAATGGTTGCTAGTGTTAAAGAACTTAAGATTGTTGAAGAAGAAGTTCCGGTTGTAGCGGTTGAGGAGAAAGCGGCTGACGGAAAAGCTTTGGCTGACGCTACCGTAGAGCCTAAAGTTTAGATTAATTTTGACGTTAAAGATAGTATTTAAAAAACACTTTTCTAATAAGAAAAGTGTTTTTTTATTTTATAATAAAGAATCTGTCTTTTTCCGCTAAATCCTTTTTTATTTTTATAGACTTTTTTCCTAAATATTTATTGGCTAATTTTTTCATTGGCTCTACTTGGTTAGGATTAATCTCACAAATTAAAAATAAGGACTTTAATTTATTAACAGCTAAATCATCATCAAAGTTTCCTTTAGTTATTGAGGCTAATTGTTTAAAAAGTTCGCGATAATATTTTAAGCCATCTTTTCCAGCAACTAGTGCTATTTTTGGTTCGCGACTAATACTTTTTTCGTTTTTAAATTCTTCTGGTTTTAAATAGGGAAGGTTAGCACAGATAATTAATGGCCGACTAAAAATATTAAATTCTTTGCTAAATTTTTTATTTTTTATAATATTTAATAAGTTGCTTTTTCTGAAAATGATTTTTTCTTTTAAATTATTATTTTTTGCATTCTCCTTAGTTATTTTTAAAGCAGTAGGGGAAATATCAAGACCAAAGAAATTTGTTTCTTTGAATAATTTTATATTTATTTTTTTGAGCTTAGAGGCTAAACTAATAATAATCGCTCCCGAGCCAGTACCGAGATCAATAATATTTAAAACTTTACTATTATTCTCACTAATTTTTTTTAAAACCTCGTCAATTATCAATTCGGTTTCTGGGCGGGGGACTAAAACTTTTGGTGAAACTTTAAAATTTAGTCCGTAAAAATTTTGCTCTCCTAAAAGATAAGCGATTGGCCAGTTTTTCAAGCGTTTTCTCTCAAGTTGATGAAATTTATTAAGAGTTTGTAATCCAATATTTTTATTAGGATAAGTTATTAAAGTTTCGCGACTAAGACCACTAGCGAAAGCTAATAATAATTCAAAATCAAGCCGATCCAAGGAACTTGATTTTTTTATTTCTTTAAAGCTTGTAT
The DNA here is from genome assembly GCA_009995495.1 of Candidatus Falkowiibacteriota bacterium. Lineage (GTDB taxonomy): Bacteria > Patescibacteriota > Patescibacteriia > Patescibacteriales > UBA12465 > UBA12465. The sequence goes on along the minus strand of JAACPL010000046.1, from coordinate 6,987 downwards.
TTTTTTCTTGCTTTATTTTTTTATTTTTAGCGCCTTCATTTTTGGTCATAAAGAAAAAACTGCTTTAAATATTTTTTAAGCTTTGATTTTTATTTCTTTTCTCTACTAGCTTTTTTGAGGCTTATAACAATTTCTTCAATTTCGCCCTCAAGAATTCTAGTAATACTATGCCAAGAAGTGTTGATACGATGATCGGTGACTCTGTCTTGGGGAACATTGTAGGTTCTAATTTTATCAGAACGATCACCACCTCCAACTTGGATTTGACGAGTATCAGATTCCTTTTGCCTTCTTTCCTCCTCCTCTTTTGCTAAAAGACGAGATCTTAAAACTTGTAGAGCTTTTTCTTTATTTTGATGTTGTGATTTTTGATCCTGACAAGAAACAATAATTCCGGTTGGTAGGTGAAGAACACGAATAGCGGAATAAGTTGTGTTAACACTTTGACCTCCTGGGCCACTAGAACAAAAAGTATCAATTCTTATATCTTGGGCTTTTATTTCAATATCAACTTCTTCAGCTTCTGGTAAAACAACAACGGTTGCTGTTGAGGTATGAACTCGGCCTTGTTTTTCGGTTTCTGGCACTCTTTGGACACGATGAGTTCCAGCTTCAAATTTTAACAAACCATAAGCCCCTGCACCTTTAACGGAAAAAATTATTTCTTTATAGCCACCAATACCAATCTCACTTGCATCAATTAATTCGAGTTTCCAAGATTTTTTTTCACAAAAACGAGCATACATTCGAAATAAATCTCCGGCAAAAAGAGCCGCTTCGTCGCCACCAGCTCCAGCCCTGATTTCAATAATTGCATTTTTTTTATCATTTGGGCTAGAGGGATTTATTTCCTCTTCAATTGCATCTTTTAGGCTTTCCGATTTTAGTTCAAGTTCAGCTAAGTCTGTCTCCGCCATTTGTCTTAATTCTGGATCTTGTTCCTCATTAATAATTTGACGGCTTTGTTCTAAATGTGAGTTAGTTTTTTCTAAAGACAATATTAAATCAAGCGTCCTTTTTAAGGCGGCATGTTCTTGTGATATTTTAATCATTTCTTGTTGAGTTTGAGTTGAACTAGAATCAATTAATCTAGTTTCAAGTTCTTTAAATTTTGCCTTAACTTCTTCGTACATGGTTTTAAATTTAATTTATTTAAGTTTTTATAATAAAAAAAAATCGGCCTTGTGTTTTCACACATAGATATTTTAGCATTAAAACACTAAAAAATCTAAGCCGATCGTCTTTTAAGCGAAGCTATTTCTTATCTTTTTTATTAAGTGTTACTTGAGCAATCTTTTTAAAGTCTTTTTGTTTAACAACAACTTCTTTTTTAGATCTTTCAATAGCACGAGCAGCGCGTTTTACTTTTTTACCTTTTTTATCTTTAGCAACAGCAGTTGAAGTTTTAACTTTAGTTTCAAACTTTTCAACTCTTCTAGCACTATCTACTAATTTTTGTTTTCCAGTGTAGAAAGGATGGCAAACAGAGCAGAGCTCAACTTTAATTTCTTTTTCAACTGATCCGGTAGTAAAAACATTACCGCAAACGCAGGTAACTTTACAATCGGATTCATACTTTGGGTGAATTGCTTTTTTCATATCTTAGTCTTATTAATACACAAAAAGAAAATTTTATTTAAAATAAAATTTATCTGTTAATTATTTATATTTTATGTTAACATTATTCTATCATAAGTTTTTAATTTTAGCAAGACTATAGGCTGAATTCAAGACTTTTTTTAATTTTTCTTCAATTTTTCTGATATTTTTAATAAATTATGAATAAAATTGCTAATATTGCTAAAAATACTTCATACCTGACTTTAGCTTTAATATTACAAAAAATAATATCATTTTCTTATTTTACCCTTTTAGCTAGATTTGTTGGTCCGGCATTTTTGGGTAAATATTATTTAGCAATTTCTCTAACGACTATTTTTGCTATTTTCATTGACCTTGGTTTAGCCAACGTTTTAACTAGGGAAGTGGCGAAAAAAGATAAAGAACCCTCTGTTTGGCTTGGTAATATTTTAGCTTTAAAGATACCTCTAACTTTATTAACTCTTTTAGCTCTGGTAATTTTAGTTGGATTCCTTGGTTATGATAGTTTAACTAAGACTTTAGTTTATGTCTCTGCTATTTCTATGGTTTTAGACTCTTTTACTAATAGTTTTTTTGCTACTAGTCGCGGTTGTCATAATTTAAAATTTGAGAGTATTGCTTCGGTTGTTTTTCAGTTAATAGTTTTGTTTTTTGGTTATGGGGCCTTACTTTTAGGCGGCGGTTTAATTTGGGCGATGTTAGCCCTAGCTTTAGCTAGCGTTTTTAACTTTTTCTATTCTTTAAGTATTGTTTATTTTAAACTTAAGATAAAAATAAAATTAATTTGGGATTCTGTTTTTGCTAAAGATTTGATAAAAATTGCTTGGCCTTTTGCTTTATTTGCAATTTTTCAAAGATTTTATACTTATCTTGATTCAGTTTTTCTTTCAATTTTTTCCGGCGATGAACAAGTCGGTCTCTATCAAGTCGCTTTTAAAATAATTTATGCTCTCCAATTTTTACCTCTAGCCTTTACGGCTTCACTTTATCCTGCCCTAAGTTCTTATTGGCGTCATAATAAAGAGCAATTAGCTATTACTTTTGAGAGAGCCCTTAATTATTTAACCATAATTTCCTTACCAATTATTGTTGGTGTTTTTTTGTTAGCAGATAAGATTGTTTTATTGTTTAAAGATGATTATAGTGCGGCTGCCTGGCCTTTAAAAATTTCGATAATTTCTTTATTTTTTATTTTTCTTAACTTTCCCGTTGGCTCCTTACTTAACGCTTGTGATGCTCAAAAAAGAAATACTAGAAACATGATTATTGTTACTATTGCTAGCGTTGCTTTAAATTTAATTTTAATTCCGCAGTTTCAAGCCCTTGGCGCCTCTTGGGTTGTTTTAGTTACTAATTTCTTGATGTTTATTTTAGGAATGAGGGAAGCGAAGAAAATTATTGGTTCTTGGCGCAAGAGTATTTTTTCAATTTTCTTTAAAGCCTTAGTCGCTTCATTATTAATGGGGATTATTGTTTATTTTGGAGCGAATTATATCAATATTTTTCTTTTAACAATAATTGCCGCACTTAGTTATTTTATTTTTCTTTATTCTCTTGGTGGCTTTAGTAAAAGTGACATTATGAGTATTAAAAATTCTTTCTTGAAAAAAGTTTAAAAGATTTAACTATGAGTATAAGAACTCTTTTAGTAACTAAAGAATACCCGCCATTTAAAGGTGGGGTAGCAAATTATTACTATAATTTAGCTAGTCATTTTCCTAATCATGAAACTTTTTTAGTTTTGGACAATAACAACTCTAAGCTTGATTCTGGGCAGGGCTTTTTTTCTTGGCGCCCGGCTTTTAAAGAAATTTATCGGAAAATAAGAAAAGCTAAGATTAATCGAGTTTTAGTTGGTCATATTTTACCGCTTGGGACCGTTGTTTATTTTTTATCTTTCATTCTTCCTTTTAAATATTTTGTTTTTCTTCACGGGCTTGATTTAAGCTCGGCTTTAAAAACTAAACGAAAAAAGAAAATTTCGATCCTCATCTTAAAACGAGCTGAAAAAATAATCGCGGCTAATTCTTTTGTTGCCGCTAGTTTATTGAAAGAATTTCCTGCTTTCAACGGCAAGGTGGTAGTAATTAATCCTGGTTTGGCGAAAAATTACCCCCTTGTTTCTGATGAAGAAAAGGAAGTTTTAAGAGCTGAATATGATTTAAGTGATAAGAAAATTTTATTTAGTCTTGGACGCCTAGTTAAAAGAAAGGGTTTTGATTACACAATTGAAGCTTTAAAAAAGATGAATGCGCAAGATTTGGAAAATTTAATTTATATTATTGCTGGCGGCGGTCCGGAAGCTGAAAATTTAAAGAGGGCGGTGCCAGATAATTTAAAAGATAAAGTTTTATTTTTAGATGAAATTAATGAGGGTTTAAAGTGGCGATGGTTAGCAATTTGTGATATATTTATTATGCCAGCTAGGAATATTGATGGTGATTACGAGGGTTTTGGTATTGTTTATCTTGAAGCTAATTTATTTTCCAAGCCTGTTATTGCTGGGCGGGCCGGCGGCGTTGTTGATGCTGTTGTTAACGGTTTAAATGGCCTTTTAGTTGACCCGGAAAATATTGATGATATTAAAGAGGCGATTTTAAAATTAAAAAATGAACCTGAGCTTGCTATTAAATTAGGAATCGCCGGCCAAGAAAGAGTAAAAGCAAATTTTAATTGGGAAAAATTAGCTTTTGATTTATACAAGATAATAAAATAAATTTCTATGGTTTCTATAATTATTCCAGTCTATAATCAGGCCGATAAAATTACTAAAACTTTAAAAAGTATTGAAAATCAAAGCTTCCGCGACTATGAAGTGATTGTTGTTAATGATGGTTCAAATGATGGCGTAGCTGAGGTGTTTGGCTCTTTTGTTAAAAATAGTAAGGATGAAAATAATTATTTATTTATTAATCAGGAAAATAAAGGCGCGCCCGCAGCGAGAAATCGTGGCTTTAAAGAGGCAAGAGGTGAATTTTTATTTTTTTGTGATGCCGATGCGGTTTTAAAGCCAGAGGCCCTAGAACTTCTTTTTAGAGCTTTAGAAGATAATTTCGAAGCTGCCTACGCTTATTCATCTTTTTATTGGGGAAAGAAACTATTTAAAACTGGTTTAGTTGATGAGAAAAAATTAAAAGCTGGTCCCTGTATTCACACAATGTCTCTAGTTAGATTAAGGGATTTTCCTGATGGTGGCTGGGATGAAAGTATTAAAAAACTTCAAGATTGGGATCTTTGGCTTAGTATTTTTATGACTAAAGGTCGTCTTGGTGTCTTTGTTGATAAGGTTTTATTTACTGTTAGTCCTGGTGGCACAATAAGTTCTTGGTTACCATCTTTTGCTTATAAATTATTTCCATTTTTACCAAAAGTAAAAAAATATCAAGAAGCGCTAAAAATAATCAAAGAAAAACATGGCATACTCTTCAGTTAAAAAAACTATTAAAATATTTCTCGGTCTTTTAATTGGACTAGTTTTTGGGTTGTTGATTTTTTTAGGTTTCTTTTATTTTTTTAATAATGAAACGGGTCCGGTAAAGTTGGCTAACAGTTCTTTTCGTGATAAAATTTTTGAATCTTCTGAGGCTAAGGATTATAGTAAGGTTTTTTTGAAAATTGCTGAAAAAACAATTGAAACAGAATTAGTTTTTAGTCAGGAAGCAATGTATCTTGGTCTTTCTTGGCGTGAAAATTTATTATTAGATAAAGGAATGTTATTTGTTTTTAAAGATTATGGGCAGCGAAGTTTCTCGATGAGAAATATGAATTTTCCGCTAGATATAATTTTCCTTAAAGATGGAATGGTTATGAAAGTTTTTTCTAATTTAGCTCCTGAAGGAGTATCGCCCAAAAATATTTATCAATATGGGCCAGCGGATATGGTGATTGAATTACCGGCAAATTATTTTAAGAATAATAATTTAAAAGAAGGGATGGTTTTTGAATTTATTGGTTCTGAGATTTAGTATATTTTGGGGAATAGTATATTTTATTTTTAATTTTTATAAACAGAATGTTAATGAATAGATTAGAATGGAAGAAGAGTTTAGCTTTATGGTTTATTGTTTTGGCTTTAGAAATTTGGTCTTATTTGGCTTTTTCTTTACCAAGTTTTTCTTTACCAGTTTTTATTTTTATCGCTATCGGATTTCTAATAATTGCGATTTATAAAATTGAATATGCTTTAATTGGAGCCTTTGCTGAGTTAATTATTGGTTCCATGGGTCATTTGTTTTTTCTTGAATTAGGTGACTTTCGCCTTTCTATTCGAATTGCTTTTTGGTTGATAATTATTTTAGTCTTTGCCTTTAAATTTCTCTTACAATTTATTAAACAGAAGCAGGAATCATTATATTTTCAAAGAATTAAAAACTTTGGGTTTTTAAATATTTTTTCTCTTTTAGGTATAGTCGTCATCTTTGCTTTTATCAGGGGGTTGTTATCGGGAACTCCAATAATGATTGTAATTAATGATTTTAATTCTTGGCTTTTCTTTTTATTAATTTTTCCATTTTTAGCTTTAATTGATTTTAAAAATAGAAAACTTGTTTCTGATTTAAAAGTAATTTTATTTGCCTCAATTATTTGGCTTAGTTTAAAAACTTTATTTCTTTTAGTAGTTTTTTCTCATAATTTAAGTTTTGCGCTTGAAGTTTATTCTTGGCTTAGAAAAACTTTAGCTGGGGAGATGACAGCGGGGATTTGGCCACGGATTTTTATTCAAAGTCAAATCTTTTCCGGCGCCGCTTTTTTTGTTTTTTTTGTGCTAGCCCAAGTTTCTCTTAAAAAAGCAAACTCAACCCTATTAACAGGAATTCATAATTCTAAAGCTTGTCTTAAGAATTTTTTAAGTAGGGATAATTTAATTTTAATTTTTTCCTCAGCCTTAACTTTCTCTACAATAGTTTTAAGTTTCTCTCGTTCTTTTTGGCTGGCTTTCGCCTTAGTTATTGGTTTAGCCTTAATCTTAATTTGGCGTTTTTATAATTTTAAAGAAACCATAACATCTTTAGCTTGGCTTATTATTTCTTTTATTTTTGGTTTTATTTTAATTTATTTTGTTATAATTTTACCTTTATCTCAATTTAATTCTTCTAATTTAAACAAAGGCTTGAGCAAAAGATTAGGTCAAGATTCATCTGAGCCGGCTTTGGCTTCACGCTGGTCATTACTTCCGGTTTTATGGTCAGAAATTAAAGAGGCACCGTTATTAGGCAAAGGCTTTGGTGCAGAAATTACTTATATTTCTAGCGACCCCCGAGTTTTGGAAAGGAATCCGAACGGGGAATACCGAACCTCGGCTTTTGAATGGGGATATCTTGATATTTGGCTAAAAATAGGGATTTTAGGACTCTTAATTTATTTAATTCTGTTATTAAAAGTTAT
>JAACPL010000045.1 GCA_009995495.1 Candidatus Falkowiibacteriota bacterium | reverse complement strand
GTTAAGATCATAATTTAAATTAGCTTCGGCTAAATTTTTAGCTAGAGTAACAGCCTTTGCCTGCCTTAAAGGACTCAAATCTTTAGGGATTTTTGCTCCCAAAAATTTTTCACCCAAACTCTCGTTAATGAAATATTCTAATTTATTTTTAACAATCCCACCCGCTAAAGCTTCAACAACATAATCAATTCCCTCTTCCTGACCAATATAAATCCCAACGTGCCCCGGATTAATACCCGTCATCACTCCAGCGACCGATTCAACCAAGGGATCGCCGGAATAACCAAACATCTTCCCTTCATCAGTTGTCCTATAAAGCAAAGTTCCTGGCGGCATCGCCCGACACACTCCGGGTAATAATAAAAAAATAGAGGCAAACAGAGAGATGAACCAGGCCAAAACTTTTTTATAATTTAAATTTTTAAATTTCATATATTTATAAATTAAATTAATTAAAGCTAAAATCTATCTATTATAATACCTGTTCCATTCTTCCTGGCTTATTTCTGGTAACGGTAAACCGATAAAATCAGCGGCAAAGGCGCGACTAATATTATCAGTTCTAAAATTAGTCCTTTCAATTTCAGCTAATAATAAACTGCTCTCTTCTGGAAAATAATGGCGATAATCACCTAAAAGCAACACTAAAGACTGACGCAAATAAGCCGGCGTTTGCGGTTTAAAAATCACCTCTTTTAAAAGTTCTAAATCTTTAACTTTAAAAGCTAAGCTTTTTTCCGGATAGGCACTAATTTTTAGAGCCGCCGCTAAACGAAGTTCTAAAGAAGCTTCGCTTTTTATAATCGCTAAATAATAAGCTAGGGGCTCACCCGTAACTAGCTCCCAATCAAAAGCTTTAAAAATTTCGGCTTTTATTTTTTCATCGCCAAGAGGCCCATCAAGATAAGCAACTAAAAAATCCGGCACTACCCCATCAGAAGAAGCTTGAGCAATAACATTAACTAATTCAAAGCGGAAATTATAATCAAGATTTTCATCCTTTAAATAACTAAAAATCTTTTTTTCTAAACTTGAGGACTGAAAACTATTTTTATCATTAACTCCGGGGCTAGCTTGAATATCGTTCTTAACTTTTAAAGCCTCAATCAAACAAGTTTTATTTTCTAAACGATAAAGAACACAATTTCCCCGGCAAGCTTTATCATTTTCAAAAGAAAACTTTAGCGCCTCAAGACAAACTGCTTTTGGGCTAATACTAAAAAAGGCGACTAAATAATAAATACCAAAAAGAGTAATAGGCACGCTCAAAGCTAAAACTAAACTATTTGGACGCAAACATTTAAATAAACGTCGCCAAGAAGCTAGTTTAAAATCAAATTTCTGCCCTAAATCTTCGCGCAGAAAAAATTTTTTCAAATAATTTTTTAATTTTCTTTTAATCCTTAGGCTTAAAAGAAATAACTTTTTTTTCATGGTCATAAAATTATATTTAGATAAATTAATAAGCCTCCCCACTATAACAAAAGACCCCTGACGGGGTCTTTAAATTTTCATAAAGTTTTGGAAAGTTTTTCTTAAGAAGATTCTAAATTTAATTATGCATATTCTTAAGTTTCTTATGAGCTTCTATATCAAAGATTGTCTTTCTAATACCGTTTTCCAAAGTAACAACCGGCATCCAGCTCAGCTCGTTTCTGGCTAAATGGATGTCTGGCAAAATTAATTCTGAGAAAAATAGTTTTTTGTACTCGTAAGTTATCTTTGAAGTTGATTTGGTTTCCTCAATAATTAAACGCACAAAATCAAGCATTCTAATATCAACATCAGAACCAATATTTATTGGTCCGCTTAAATTAGAATTCATAAACTTAAAAATACCATCAAGCGCATCTTCAATATAACAAAAAGAAGAGGAGAATTCATCGCTACCGGCAATAACTAAATCTTTGCCATCAAGGGCATTATTAATAAAATCAGGAATCATCTGATCGTCATCCGCTTCCATTCTTGGCCCATAAATCCTAAATAAACGAATAATTCGAGCATCAATCTTAAATATGTCTCGATAATTAAAAACCATAGTTTCGGCAAATCTTTTACCCTCATCATAAGAACCGCGGAGAGAAAGATGATCAATTAAGCCAATATCAGTTTCTTTAGCCTTATATGTTGTGTCATCCTCATGACGAGGTCCATAAACAACTGAGGATGAAAAATGAAGCATCTTTGAGTTATACTTAATCGTCAAATCTAATAAATTTTTAACCACATAAGAATTAGCTAGAATAGTCCCTAAACGATTCTCCAAAAATCTTTTTGGTGACATCGGACAAGCTAAATTATAAATTTCTTGGATCCCCTGAAACTCTATTTTAAATCTTTTTAAAACTTCAATGTTTTCTAGGTCAATCGGCGTTGATAAATCGTGATTAAGGAAAATAAAATCAGGATTAGCTAATAAATGATCAATGTTTCTTTCGTTACCAGAAATAAAATCATCAATACAAATAACTTTACAGGTTTTAATTAGCTCATCGCAAAGATGAGAACCAATAAAACCAGCACCGCCAGCAACTATTACATTTTTTTTATCAAAAATAACCTGTTTACTCATATATTTAATTTTTTATTTTTAAAGCAATCGCATAAACGCCACCATTATAATTTGTTTCCCAGGCATAAAAAGATTCCATAATTATTCCTTTCATATTAAAAACTCTAACATGAGGAGCGGAGTTATTTCCAGCGCTAGCAGCCACGACAATTTCTAAAACTCCGTCATTATTTAAATCACCGACTGATAAATTTGCTCCGTTTTTATAGCTTCGAGAAAAAGCGGGAAAAGAATTTAATAGTTTCCCTTTATCATTAAAAATCTTAACTTCGGTCATAATTCCCTTTTTTGGTAAAACGATTATTTCCGCTTTAGCCCCATTTTTTAGGCCATCTAAATTAGCGACTTCGAGTTCAATTCCGCCTAAATAATTTTTATTAAAGGCAAAAAAGGCGCCGATTAACTTCCCAGATCCTGATAAAATTCTAATATCTGATCTTCTACCTTCGCCAAAAGCCAAAACAATTTCATCCGCTCCCTTTCCGTCTAAATTTCCAGAAGCAAGAACGACTTCACCTTTAAAATTTCTGTCATAGGCGTTAATTTCTTTTTTCAAATTTCCGTTTATATCAAAGATCTTAATCTTGCCATTTCCCTTAGTCTTCGGCACAACTATAATCTCTAATTTTTCGTCTCCGTCTATATCGCCGAGTGCTAAACTTATTCCTCCTAAGAACTTTTTATCATAAGCTAAAAATTCTGCTTTAGTTCGCCCGTCGTAAGTCATTACTTTTACTCTCGGCTCCTCGCCGATAGAAGCTCCTAAAACAAATTCAAAATTTCCGTCGCCATTAGTATCGCCGCTTTTTATTTCACTATAACCATCAAAACTTTTATTATTTACACTAAAAGCAAAAACACCGTTTGGCCCGCGAAAACTTATTTCTTTTTTATTTCCATCTTTATCTAAAGTTTCTTTTTTATCAGGCAAGACTAAGAGAAGCCCTAAACGACTATATAATTTTGTCTTAGCCATTTCAACCGCCCGATCAACATTCAAGCGACCATTACCTAATTGGTTTTGGTAGTTCGGATTCAATTTACTAATATCATCACTTGAAGCAAATAAAATACTAACGACATCTTGTCTTGATAGTTCAGGATTAGCTTGCATAATTAAAGCCAAGGTTCCCGAAACAAGAGGGGCGGCCATTGAAGTTCCAGACCAATAACCATCATATATAAGTTCAGGCTTAGTTAAATTTCCTCCTTTAGTAATTGCTCCAAAAAAACTAATACCGGGAGCGCTAATGTCAATACAATTTTCACCATAAGCGGAAAAGTTTGTTTTTTGGTCTAAGGCATCAGTTGCTGCTACACCAATAACCATATTTTCTCCAATTAAACGTCCATCATAACAGGCTGGGTAAACCGGTTTTTCCTTTGTATTATAACCTTGACCACCACCAAGCTCATTCCCCGCCGCCGCCACAATAATTAAACCAGCTCGATGAGCCCTCATAATCGCTTCTTGTAAGGAATCACTATACTCTAAGTTCATAAAACTTAGATTAATAATATGAGCACCATTATTTATCGCATAATCAATCGCGCGAACAATATCGCTAATTTTTCCCTCGCCCCTATCATTAAAAGCCTTTAAAGCCATTATTTTTGCCTCCCAAGTAACTCCTGCTATACCCTCACTATTATTTCCCGTTGCGGCAATAATTCCCGCAATTAAAGTCCCATGCGAAATTCCTGACTCACTCCAACCCTCAATAAATTTTGGTGCTGGGTCAGGAACATTATTAACAAAATCCCAACCGTATTTATCATCAATAAAACCATTATTATCATCGTCCTTTCCGCTTTCGGCGACTTCCCTTTCATTAACCCAAATATTTTGCGCTAAGTCGGGATGACTTATTTCTATACCTGAGTCAATCACGGCAATAATAACATCGGGGCTAGTTGAAATCTTCTCCCAAGCTTTATCGGCTTTTATTTTAGATAAATACCATTGATTACTATAATAAAAATCGTTCGGACTAACACTAGCCGAAAGAGGCGTTCCGATTAAAAACGAGAGTATTAAAAAGTATATAAATTTTCTATTCATAAAAACATAATAGCATAAAAGAGAGGAAAAAATCAAAGACTTAAGGGATTGAGGAAAAGAAAAAAGCCTTGATTCTCAAATGAGTATCAAGGCTTAAATAAAATGAGTTTACCATACCACCACAAAGATTTTGTGAGATAACTACCTCTTTCGTCTGTTATTAAGTAATCATTCGTGATTGTATAATTTTTAAAGTTTAACTAAATCTTAATTTCTTTCAATAATTCCAACTCATGTTTACATAACCAGATATCTTCTTCGGCTAATTCAATATCGGCTTCACGGTCTTCTATGAAATCGGTTAGTTCTTTTTCGGTGCTTATTAATAGTTCCCCGACTCTTTTTTCAATTTTACTTTGAGAAATTTTAGTAAACGTTTTTTGATTCCATCCTAAATATAACCATAAAAAAATCAATACAAACAGGGGAAAATAATTAAGCACAAAAAAAATTTCTAATTTCGAGTAGAACATCCACGCGGAGAGCATCACTGCAATAGGTATGCCAGCAATCAACTCAACAATGAGTCTTTTGGTTTTTAAATCTGCCTTCGCTTTATTATAAAGCTCAGCACTAAATTCAGCTTTCGTTTTCATTTTTCATGTATTAAAGTTAAACAACAATTTGATTAATTACTAATTCCGCCTACTTACAGACAATTTTAGCAATTAACCAAATTTAACCTTATTTTTTAAGGAACTTTTAATTTTCTGCAGACTTCTATTTTTAAATTCTAACGCCTACGTTATAGAATATTTTCAAAAAAAAGTCAATATCAGCGAAATTTCCAGCAAATATCACATAAAAAAGCCCAGCTATAAAGCAAAACAGCCCGCGGGCTGTTCTTATACTGCCTATAGTTCGGTGGTTCGTCGGAATTCCCGACATACCACTTTTTCATCCAATTCGCCCTCTTTAAAAATATTAATTATATGTTCGGTAATAGTTGAACGACCCTTATTAAATAATGTCGCGATCTGATCTTGACTTAGCCAAGCACTTTCATCCTCTAACCGTACATCAATAGCAGGCTTACCGTTGTCGCCTTCATAAATAAGTATTTCATTATTGAACTGCTGATTTTTCATCTATTTTTGTCAATACTTACCTCTCAGTTAAAACAACTAGAGTCTCCCGGGCGCATTTTTCAAAATCAAATTTTTTAACCCGTTCTAAGCCTTTGGCTCGTAACTCGGCACGAAGAGCCGAATCTAAAGCTAATGACTTCATCGCAAAGGCAATGGCGGCAGAATTATTTGGATCAAAATATAAAGCGGCGTCAGCGGCAACTTCATGTAAAACCGGTATATCTGAAACCGCTATCGGTAAACCACAGGCCATCGCTTGTAATAAAGGGATACCAAAACCTTCGTATTTAGTTGGGAAAATAAAAGCGGAGGCAGAGGAAAATATATAAGGCATATCCGCTTCATCAACCCAACCAGGCATCAAAATCTCTCTTCCTAAATCATATTCTTCAATCATAAATTGAACCTCATCATAACCAAAGCTAGCATTACCAATTAAAACCAGCTTCTCTTTAATTTCTGGATAATTTTCTTTCACAATTGCAAAAGCTTCAATCAAAGACGGAGTATTTTTTTTCTTCTCTAAACGCCCAGCATAAAGAAAAAATGGCTTTTCTAAATCATACTTACATAAAGCTTTATTGGCTTTTTCTTCGTTATCAGGCGGACAATAAAGTTCCGAATTATAACCATTATGAATAACTTTAATTTTTTGAGACTTAATTTTAGGGTAAAAATTTTCTATTTCTTTTTTAGTAAAATTAGAAACAGCAATAATCTTAGAAGCTTTTCTTAGGGCAAACTTAGTTGACCAATAAAGATAGTCAAGAGAACTAGCCCGATATTTACCAAGAGTAAAAAATTTAACCAAAAAATTTATAACACCACGATAGTAAGTATTGGAAGTTTTAACTTTATCCTGACGATAAAGATTTTTATCCCTTAAAAAAGCAAGGTCGTGAATAGTATTAATAGTATGGCGTGGACTAAAAAATGGTAAACCATGAGCCGGTACAAATAAAACATCAGGGGCTTTAAAAAGCATTTCCAAACTTAAGCGACCAAGGGTCCAAAAAGAATAAAATGGCCAATTTAAAACTTTGAAATAAAAATTAGGATTACCCTCAATCGCTTTTTTTAATTCAGAGCTCGCTTCATTATTTAAATATAAGATGTATTTATTTTCACGATCTATTTTGGCTAAATTTTTGATAAGATAAAAGGAATACCATTCGGTACCAGTTTTATGCTTTAAATTGGCCCTTGAGGCGTCTATGCCAATTATCATATCTTTAAACTTTTTTTATTTGGTCGCTAAAATACTTCTTTTATAGGAATCTAAATTATCTAAAGCCACGCCCGTTCCTTTGGCAACACAAAGCATCGCTTCGTCAGCGACATAAGCCGGAACGCCAGTTGTTCGAGAAATAAGTTGATCCATGTTTCTTAATAAGCTACTACCACCAGTCAGGACAATGCCTTTATCAATAATATCAGCTGATAATTCCGGTGGAGTTTTTTGTAAAACCTTTTTAGCGGCAGAAATAATTCCCTCTAATTCATTTTGGATAGCTTCAGTCACATCGTCACTGTTAACAGTAATTCCCCGAGGCAAGCCAGTGACGATATCGCGACCGCGGATTTCCATATAAAGCTTGTCCTCCATATATAAAGCGGAGCCAATATTAATTTTAATTTCCTCAGCCGTTCTGTCGCCAATTGCTAAGTTATATTTCTTTCTCACATATTCTAAAATTGCGGCGTCAAATTTTTCGCCACCGATTCTAACTGAGCTAGACGCCACAATTCCCCCTAAAGAAATAACGGCCATTTCTGCGGTTCCGCCACCAATATCAATTACCATATGACCAGTCGCTGAGCCAATGGGAATATCGGCACCAATCGCGGCCGCTACTGGTTCCTTGATAATATAAGCCGCTTTCGCTCCGGCTGCAATCGTCGCTTCAATTACTGCCCGACGTTCGGTTGAAGAAATTCCCGCCGGGACGGCAACCATAACCTCAGGACGAAACAAACGCATCCCCCCTAAAGTTTTATTAATAAAGTAACGAATCATTGTTTCTGTTGCCCGGTAATCAGCAATTACCCCGTCTTTTAAAGGCTTAACCGCCATAATCGTGTCTGGTGTTCGCCCGATCATATCTTTAGCTTCGTTTCCGACCGCTAAAATTTTTTTATCCTCTAAAGACACCGCGACTACGCTCGGCTCATTAATAACAATCCCGCGACGAGGCAGGTAAATTAAAGTATAAGTTGTCCCGAGATCAATCCCGATTCTTTTTATAAACATAAAATAAATACTAATCCATCTTAGTATCTTTTTTCTTATTAGTCAATTAAGACTACATCTCAGAAGTAAATTCTAAATCCCCATCTTCATTATCATGAGCATCACTACCTTCAAGCCCCTTCTCCTTATTAGCAATGATTTTTTTGACTTTTTCTGAAAAATCAAAAGAATCAAAATCATTCTTGAAAAAGATATATTCAGCCCCTAAATCCATTGAACGTGCCTTGCTATCTTCATCACTTAAATCGGTAAAAACGAAAACCGGTTTAGCCGATAAAACGTCACTCGTTTTAACTCTTTTGATTAAGTCAAAGCCGTCAACTTTTGGTAGAATTAGATCTAAAATAATATAATCAGCTTCAAATTGCTCGATACTATCAACCAACTCTTCTGGCTCTTCATCGCCATAACTAGTTTCAATCTCAAAACCGTCAGCAGTAAATTGTGACTCTAAGTCATAAAGTAAGTCAGCATCATCTTCAACAATATAGATTTTTTTAGAACTCATAGTTTTATAAATTAAAATTATTATTTTAAGCTTGTGGATTTTTCAAAATTTTCCACCAAGTTTGATTATTTTTATACCAATCAATTGTTTCCCTTAGTCCATCTTCAAATTTAATTTCCGGTTCAAAGCCTAATTCCCTTTTAGCTTTTGAAAAATCAATCGCATAACGATGATCGTGACCAAGTCTGTCGGCAATATATTCTATTAAAGTTTCAGACTCATTTAAAACTTCTAACTCGGCAGAAAAATTTTTAATTATCTTTTTTGCAATTTCAATATTTCTTAACTCTTGAGCGCCGCCAAGACAATAAGTCTCACCAATTCTTCCCTTTTTGATAATTAATTCTAAACCACGATTATGATCATCAACATGAATCCAATCACGAATATTACGACCATCACCATAAAGAGGTAGCTTTTTCCTCTCTATTAAATTAGTGATAAAAAGTGGAATTAATTTTTCTGGATACTGGAAGGGTCCATAATTATTTGAACAATTGGAAATTGTCGCCCTTAAACCATAGGTATGAAAATAGGCCCTAACTAAATGATCGCTAGCTGCCTTAGAAGCACTATAAGGTGAGCGTGGATCATAAGCCGTTTCTTCATTAAAAGGTTGATCACCTTCCTTTAAAGAACCAAAAACTTCATCAGTTGAGACGTGGTGAAAACGTAGATTATACTTTCGCGCCGCTTCTAACAAAACTCTTGTTCCCTCAACATTAGTTTTAATAAAATCAGCACTATTTTTTATTGAACGATCAACATGACTTTCGGCGGCGAAGTGAACAATTAATTCAACTTCTTGAGCCAATAATTCAACTAAAGCTTGATCACAAATATCACCCTTAACAAATCGATAATTTTTAAGCCCAGCTAAATCTTTTAAATTTTCAGGGTTGCCGGCATAAGTTAAAAGATCAAGATTTATAATTTCATCTTCAGGATTATTTTTAAACCAAAGACGAATAAAATTTGAACCAATAAAGCCGGCGCCACCGCTAACAAGTATCTTCATAAAAACTAATTAATTTGATAAGGGCTATTTTCATCCTCTTCCCATCTAATTTCATCAATTTCTTCACGCTTAGCCTCGCCACGATAAAGCTTATCGGGAAAGTTTAAACTTAAAGCCGAAACTTCTGAAATACATTTATAACCATGAACAACTCCTGGTGGCACTAAAACAGAGACCGGATTAAGTTCACCGACTTCAATTTCTAAGCTCTCGCCTTTTGTTTGAGAATTTTCTCGCCTATCCCAAAGATAAAGACGAAAATTTCCTGGTCCTAAAAAAATAAATAAATCACTTTGGAATTTATGTTCGTGCGGTCCGCGAATAATATTTGGCTCAGTATAACTAAGATAGGCCATTTCCGGCAAATACCCATTTAAATCATCCTTTCTAAAAAGTTCCGATAAATAACCACGATTATCTTCGTATTTAGTAATTTTTTTAATAATAATATTTTCTATCATATTCTTATTTTTTAAATTTTAATAAACCATTTTGAGCTCCTAAATGTCCGACTTTGGCGGCCGCATTTTTTAAGGCAAGATCTAAAGCCTTATCAATATTAGCTTCATACATCACGTAGCCGGCGGCAAAAGAAGAGTTAAAAATATCACCAATACCAGTTGTATCAACCCGTTTTTTTTCTTTTAGAATTTTCTTTCGATAAAACTTGTTGCCGTCAAAAGCAATAACACCTTCGGGACCAAGAGTGATGACGGAAATTTTTGCTCCTAATAAATGGATGGCTCGCGCTAAATTTTCTGGATTCTTTAAAGCTTTATCATCAAAACCGTTTAACCTTTTAGAACTATGTAGCAGTTGTAAGGCCTCATCTTGATTTAAAGCTAAAACCGTAACTTTTCTAATAAAACGACCAATTCGTTTATAACCGCTTAGAAGTTGAGTCATCCCCGGATTCCAAAAAACTTTTTGACCATTATCCTTAGCCACGGAAAAAATATCTTCCAAATTCTTATACCAAGTACCAGTTAAAGAAGCGATATAAACGTTTTTTGCCAGGTCAAGCTCTTTTAAATCTTTAGCTCCTAAATTCAAAGAATTATTTGCTCCACGTTGGGCAAAAATTATTCTTTCTCCTGATGGTGCAACTAAAATAAAAGAGGTTCCGCTACCCTCCTGCTTATTAATTTTAAGTAAATCAGTTTTAACTCCTCGATTTTTTAAATTTTTAATAATTTCCCTTCCATTTTCATCGTTACCAATAGCCATAATAGAGCTAACATTAAAGCCAAAATTAGCCAGACAAACAGCGCTATTAGCAGCTCCACCACCATAAGAATAATTAAAATTATCAACTTTTATTTTAGCCCCATATTCAAAAGCTAATAATTCTTGACGTAAAATATCTTTAGGATTTTTAATAAAAATCCCTTCATCTGTAAAAAAAGAGATGTCTCTAGTAGCGCCGCCAATGGTAATAAAATCGTGTTTCATATGCTCAAAATATTAATTGACCTTTTTATCTTAACATAAAACTACCTTTTCTCCAAAAATACCGGTCTTAAATTTTTAGTTAAAGCGGAAAAGAAACTAAAGGAAATTAAGGAGATAATTAGAGCCCAAGTTAAACGAAAAATTAAAGACAACCAAAACCTACCCTGAAAAAGAAAAAATCCTGAAGATTCAAAATTTGAAAAATAGAAAAATAGAGCCGTGAAAAAAGAATAAAAACTAAAATATAAAATATTATTAATTAAAAATGAATAAAGGGATCGATTAGTTAAAAAAGAAAAAGAGATTCTATCAATTAAAAAGAGCGAAAGCATTAAACTAATTGATTCTAAACCGAAAAAAGAAAAAGAAAAAAGATCAAGCCAAAAACCAAAAATAAGGACCGCTAAAAGAGCGGTTTTAACATTATAAAAAAAGAAAAGGGCGACAATTATAAGGGGAATCAAATTAACTTCACTTAAAAATCCCACCCAAACAGGAGGTAAGGATATTTGAAATAGAGCGACAATGGATAGCGCTATAATGAAAATACTAAAACTTAAAATTTTTTTTAACATAAGTTCTAAGGAATTACGGCCGAAACTACTGTTAAATTATTAAAGTCAAGCGGTGGTTCAATAATTGCCTCTTGCCAAACTTCATTACTCTCACTGCGAACAGAAATAATTTGTCCCACAACTAAACCACGAGGAATTCTTCCTCCTAAGCCAGAAGTAATAACAATATTGCCAGTTTCTATTTTTTCAAGTTGAGGGATATAGCTCATTTTAACAGTCAAGCCAAGATTGCCGTCAACTAAGCCTTGAGTTCTGTCGCTATTTTGAATAGAGCTAGCAAATTCACAACCCGGAGTAATTGATAAACAAATTTTTGCAATTGAATCTTGAACCTCAACAATTTTGCCGATTAAAACTCCCTGCTCATTAACAACCGCTAAACCATTACTTAAACCATCTAATTTCCCTTTATTAATTATGAGTTCACGACTCTCTTGTTCTAAATTTTCTTGAGCAATGACCCCAGCTAAAACTAAACGAAAATCATTTTCATTAATAAAACCAAGTAATTCTTTTAAGCGCCGATTTTCATCAACAATTTCTTGATATTTAGATTTTTCAATGATTAAAGAAGCTTTTTCTTCTTGTAATTTTTCTATTAGCAAGACTGGGTCTACTTCTCTTTGACTTTCGTTATAAGCAAGATTAGTTTTTAAGCTTATATTATAAAAAAGACCACTTAAAGGTTTAACACTAAATAGTAAAAAATTTTCTAAAGGCCGAAGGACCCCGCTATAATGCAAAATAATAGTAACGACCAAAATCGCTAAAAAAATAAAAAAAGGTTTTTTTCTTTTTACTTTCATTTAGAAAAAATAAAATAAGTCTAATCAGAAATTGTCGGCAAAACAACTTTCTCTAATAAATTTTTATCAGACAATAAAATTCCCGTGCCTCTAGCGACACAAGTTAAAGGATCGTCAACAATTTTAACCGGAATTTTAGCCGCGGCAGAAATTGCCTTATCAAGACCGCGAAGTAAAGCTCCGCCTCCAGATAAAAACAAGCCTCTTTCGTAAATATCAGACACAAGTTCCGGCGGCGTCGTCTCTAAAATGGTTTTTACATTCTCAATAATTTTTAAAACCGTTCGACTAATCGCTTCCCTAACTTGCTTATCATTTATCATCAAAGCTTTAGGCAGGCCGGTAATTAAATCCCGACCACGAACTTCAATTTCTTGAGGTGTATCAAAAGGAATGGCCGAGCCAACCGCAATTTTAATTTTTTCTGCGAGTTGTTCGCCAATTAAAATATTAAATTCCTCTCTAATATAGTCAATAATATTATTATCAAATTCGTTGCCGGCCGCTTTTAAGGATTTCCAAGTAACGACTCCGCCTAGAGAAATAACGGCAATCTCGGTTGTGCCTCCACCAATATCAACAATCATCGTGGCCGTCGCCTCCGTGACCGGCAAACGGGCGCCAATCGCCGCCGCCATCGCCTCTTCAATTAAATAAACCTTACGCGCTCCAGCAGAACGAGCCGCATCTTCAACTGCCTTTTTTTCAACCTCAGTTAAATCAAGGGGAATTCCAATAACTACTCTTGGTCTTGGGATTAAGGCAAAATTTTCGGCATGAACTTTATTAATAAAATATTTAATCATCTTTTCCGTTATTTCAAAATCAGAAATAACTCCATCAACCAAAGGCTTAATCGCTTCAATATGTCCCGGAGTTTTGCCAACCATTTTTTTAGCTGCTTCCCCGACCTCTAAAATTTCATTAGTTCGTTTATTAATCGCCACGACACTCGGCTCGTTAATAACAACTCCACGATCGTTTAAACAAACAAGAGTATTTCTTGTTCCTAAATCTATCCCTAAATCATGACTTAGTTTTCCTGTCAGTTTTTTAAACATAAATTTAAAAAATTAATAACTCTTAGCAAAATACCAATCATGCTTTGCCTGTTTGCCAGTAATAAAACATTTTTTGTTTTTTGGGGCTTTATTCTCGTTTTCAGGCACCAAAACTCTAGACACCATCGAATATTTTTCTTTCAACATTTTTTCACTTTCAGGATCTTCGCTCCAGCTCGCTTCAAACCAACCAAGACGTCCATCAATTTCATCAAGACTTTCAATTCGATAAATATGAGAGTCAGCAAAATCTTTAGCTTGTTGATATAAATTATTATGAATATCAAGCATTAAATTTTCTAAAGAAGTTTTTAATTCGCTTAAATTAATTAATTCCTTAGTTTCCTTATCACGTCTAAAAACACTGACTGATTTACTCTCAACTTCTTTTAAACCAATTTCTAATCGAAGCGGTACGCCGCGTACTTCCCAATAATTAAATTTAAAACCAGGACTTAAATCTTCGCGTTCATCAGTTTTAACGCGATAACTTTTAGCTAAATCATTCTTGATATTTTCGCAATATAACATGACCGCTTCCTTAGACTCATCATTTTTATAAATAGGTATTATTACTACTTGAACCGGAGCGACGTTCGGAGGCAGTCTTAAACCGTTATCATCACCATGTCCCATGATTAAAGCCCCAACCGAGCGCCAGGATAAGCCCCAGCTATTTTGATGGCCTAAGTGAAATTTACCATCAGCCCCTAAAAACTTCACATCAAAAACTTTAGCAAAATTTGTCCCTAAATAATGACTAGTAGCGCCTTGAACCGCTTTACCGTCTTTAACCATTATTTCTGTAGTTTTAGTCATAACCGCTCCAGCAAATTTTTCACTTTCTGATTTGCGACCAATAAAAGCTGGCAAGGCCATGAATTTATAAATATCAGAATAAATATTTAAAATTTTATCAACTTCAAGTCTCGCCTCATCTTCACTCACAAAAACTGTGTGCCCCTCTTGCCATAAAAATTCACTCCAACGTAGAAAGGCTCTCGGTCTTTTTTCCCAACGAACAACATTAGCCCATTGATTAAGACGTAAAGGCAAATCTTTATAACTTTGAATCCAGCGAGCATAAGTTTTATACATCGCTGCCTCGCTAGTTGGTCTAACGGCTAATTTATTTACCAATTCCTCGCCACCCCCATGAGTAACAATTGCCAGTTCAGGAGCAAAACCTTTAACGTGATCTTTCTCTGCCATCAAATTTTCTAGGGGAACAAAAATTGGAAAATAAACATTTTCTACGCCATCGTCTTCAAGTCGTCGATTAAGTTCAGCCTTAATCAACTCCCAAATCTTTAAACCATAAGGTCTGACAATTCCACAACCACGAACTTCAGAATTATCAGCTAATTCGGCCTCACGAATAACGTCCTGGTACCATTGAGGAAAATTGTCAGCTTGCTTAGTAATGTTGTTTTTAGCCATATTATTTTAGTGTATTTGACTTTATTCTAGCTTAAAAAAGAGACAAAGTCAAAAAATCAAAATGGCTTGCCTTAAAAGTAATTTCATCTTATAATAGTTTTTTAGTAAATAAATACTGGGCTTAATATAATTAAGTCATTATTAAACTATAATTAAGCTATAATTAAATTATAATTAAGCTATAATTAAATTATAATTAAGCTTTTTAATAAAAGTATGGGAAAAATAATTTGTCTTTATGGCCTAGCAGCCTCTGGTAAAACAACTCAAGCAGAATTAATAAAAAATGATTTTGGCTTCATCCAATTCGGTATGGGCGACCGTTTACGAGCAGAAATCTCTAGTGGCTCAGATTTGGGCCAAAAAATTAAAACATTTGTTGATGCTGGGATATTAATAAGCGATGAATTAATGATGGAGGTTATTAAAAATGTCGGCGCCGAAATTAAAGAAAACGGTATAATTTTTGACGGTTTTCCCCGAATTATTTCTCAAGCGAAAATGTTAGAAAAAATTGGCGAAGAATTAGGCGAAGATGTTTATAAATTTTTCTACTTAAAAATAAGCCCAGAAGAAGCTTTAAGACGAATTAGGGCTCGGGCCGAATTAACAGGACGAAGTGATGATAAAGACGAAGATGTGGTTAAAAATCGTTTTGGCGTTTTTGAACGCGAATCAAAAATCCTGCTTGATTATTACGGACAAAGCGGAAAATTAGTAGAAATTAACGGCGAGTTAAGTATTAAAGAGGTTTTTAATGAGATTAAGAATAGTTTAAGCCTTTAAAAAGCGCACCAAAACTTTAAAACTTTTTTTAAATTCTTTCAAAGTTTCCTTTTTCCTAAAAGCGGCGGCTGGATGAAAAATTGGCAGAAGCTTTATCTTAAATTTATTTTCAGAGCCTAACTCATAATCAAACACTTGCCCCTGTGCCCCAGTAATTTTTAAATCGGGGAAAAAATAATTTAAAGCAAAACGACCAAGACTGACTATTATTTTTGGTTTAATTATTTCTAATTGTTTTTCTAAATAAGGTTTATAAGCCTCTATTTCTCGTGGATTTGGGTCACGATTGACTGGTGGTCGACGTTTAACAATATTGGTAATATAAACCTCTTCCCGCTTTAAACCAATCTCTTTTAAACTTTCTTCAAGTAATTTACCAGAGCGTCCGACAAAAGGACGACCGAGTTCATCTTCTTTTGCTCCCGGCGCCTCACCAATAAAAACAATTTTTGCAGTTGCTAGCCCCTCGCCAAAAACCAAACTGCTTTTTAAAGGCAATTTTTTATTGGCTCTCATTTCCGTTTCTAAAGCTTTTAGTTTTTTTATTTTTAAATTCATAAATTATCGTCTGACGCCTTGCTTATTTTACCTTATTTATTTGGCAAGCGTTTTTTTTAATGTTAAAATTAAAAAGAAGTTAAATTAAAGCTTAAAAACTAATATGAAATTATTAAACTTTTTAAAAGTTAATAGGGCTACGCCGCACGATTACGCTTTTTCTGCGACTAAAGAAGAGCGCGACGAACTTTGTCAAACAATAATTACGACCTCATCACCACAACCTGGCTTCTACTTTCTTTTAGCAATTTCCACAATTATTGTTGCTGTTGGCTTAATAAAAAGTAATTTAATTTTACTTATCGGCGGCATGTTAGTCGCGCCGCTTCTATCTCCTATTCTTTCTCTTTCATTAGCGATTTTAATTTTAGATTTTAAAGTTTTTTGGCGCTCAATTACAGTTTTTGTTTTATCAGCTCTAGCAAGCTTGTTTGTCGCCGTTATAATTGGACTAGTTTCTGACTTTAATTTAACTGAGCTTAATTATTTAATTTTAATGGAAGACGTTGGTTTAGTAACGATGCTAATTCCGATGGCAGCGGGAGCGGCGGCTAGTTTTACTTGGGCTAAGAAAAATTTAAGTGGTGCTTTAGCGGGTGTCGCTGTTACTGTTACTTTATTACCACCACTTGCCGTTATGGGCCTAGCTATAGCAGTTAAAGATTATGAAATTTTTATGACCGCTCTCGGGGTTTATGGCTTAAATGTTTCAGGTATTATTGTCGGTAGTTTATTTATCTTTTTAGTTATGGGTTTTTATCGGGCCGAAAAAATAATTGTTAAACAAATTGAAATTGAAAACCGAGAAAATAATAAATAAACCTGATTTAACTCTTAATATTTTTATTATACAAATTTGATAATAAGCGGTCAAACGTAGTTTGGTAAAATGATGTGGCAAATAAAAAAAGGGGGTCTGAGATTTTAGGCCTCCTTTTATTAAATTTTTTTATTTATTGCTTAAGCTTTTTCGGTTTTACGGAATAAGTTTAAGCTCACAAAGAGCATGACTGCCCCCATTACATAAGCGTATGCATTAGGAGACATTGTTGTCGTAACGTCATTAAAAATATAAATTCCAACAACGGCAATACCCAATAGATAAGCTCCCAACTTTATTGGAAACATTTTATCGGCAGACATCTTAATCATCCCGTGGCAAATAAGCGACATAGCACTTACTAAAATTATGGCGATATTTGTTAGAGATGGAGTAGCAACCAACGCCAATATGATTAAAGCGTCGATTAAAAATGAGCTGGCAAAAAAAAGTAGAAGCGCTTTTTCATTTTTTTGATCATATAATAACTCTGCTTCGGCGTCATGCTTCCACAGAATTCCGGTCTCGTCATAATTTTTTTTGTCGAGTAGATCCAACGCCTTCTGAGTGTCGGCAATTTGTTTCGCAGTTATTTCTTTGTTCATAAAAGTTTGAACATAAACTACAACAGCGGAAACAAAGAGAATTGTTAAAATGTTAATTGTTTCCATTTTCAAAATTTTAAGGTTTATTTTGATTAATTACTAAATCTACCTATTTAATTAAAATCTACCTAATCCTAGATAAAATTAGTAATTAATCAAATTTAATCTTATTTGTTAACGTGCAACTGTGTGATTGAGTTCTTAATTACAGTAGCGCTCCATATCTTCCTGTCAAAAGCTTGTAATTTCAAACGTCGCCATTTTGGTGACACTTGAAATTATTAATTTTTAAGCCTCTCCACTAGCTGGTTTCAATGTTCCTCTCGGTTCAAACTGTTCGGAAATTCTGCGGAGAGTGGGAGATTCGAACTCCCGAAACCGGTTAAGGTTTACTCGCTTTCCAAGCGAGCGCACTCGACCACTATGCGAACTCTCCCTTTTTCATTACTCCCCTAAAACTCTATCAACTAAACTTTTTAAACCTTCAACCTCTAAACCACTTGAATCTAAATAATCCTCATAAGGTCGCGCCCCTAAAACCATTTCATCGCCAATAAATAAAGTTGGACTACCAAAAACTTGATAATCTAAAGCTTCTTTTTTTAATTCCTCTATTCTTCCTGATTTTTCTTTTTCTGTCAAACAAGCAACAAGATTTTCATCTAAAATATTGTCCTGATCAATAACCGAATCATCAGCCGTTTGTCCTTCTAAATTAATCATCAACTTTTTTCTTAAAGCCTGCCAATCGCCTAAATCAGAAACACAATCAAGGGCTAAAGCATAATTAGCAGAATTTTCCGAAAAACCGATAAAGGGTCTAAAAACAATCGCTAAATCATTTCCTTTTTCAATTAATAAACGGTCTAAGTCGCTCGCTAATTTAGTACTAAATAAATCGTCATAATCTTCGTAAACAAAAATTTTTAATTTAGCGTTTTTACTACCCAAAACCATATCCGTCGCTTCCATCTCGGGGCGAGTAGTAACTAAATAATTTCCATTACCCACCTCAACTTCCTTTTCTAAAGCTAAGTCAACTAAAGTATTTTTAAGTGCTAAATCTTTTCCTAAAAGATTAGCAACGCTTAAACCAAGAGCGGCGATAATCATTAAAATTACCACGACTAATAAATATTTTTTGTTTTTATAATCCTTTTCAATTTTGTTAGCAAACATAGTTTTAAATTTTAAAAGCGGTTCTAAATAATATATTTTCTTTTAATTTTGGTGCAATTAATTGTAAGCCAATCGGCATAGTTTCAACTTTTTCTCCGGCCAAATTTCCCCCCCCGTCTTTAACCGAAACTTCTCCGGCCGGAATTGAAATCGCTGCTAAACCCGCTAAACTAGCACCGGTTACAAAAATATCTTCTAAGTACATTGCTAAAGGATCGGCATTTTGCGCTCCTAATTTAAAGGCGGGGTGAGGTGAGGTTGGTGTTAATAATATATCAACTTTTTTAAAAGCTTGGTTAAAATCCTCAACAATTAAAGCGCGAACCGCTTGAGCTTTTTTATAATAAGCGTCATAATAGCCAGCGCTTAAAGCATAAGTTCCAAGAATAATTCTTCGTTTTGCTTCGGGACCAAAACCTTGTCCGCGATTATCTTTATAAAAATTTTGCAAACCATAACTTTCCTTCGCTTTAAAGCCCCAGGCAATGCCATCAAAACGAGCGAGGTTTGAAGAAATTTCGGCTGGCGTAATTAAATAATAAACTGGAATTCCGTATTTAGTATAAGGGAGGCTAACTTCTTTAACTTTCGCCCCAAGCTCTTTCAATTTTAAAACCGCCTCATCAATTCTCGCTTTAATCTCCGGATTTAAGCCTTCAACAAAATATTCTTTTGGTAAACCAACAACTAAATTTTGTAAATTTTCTTTTTCTTCTTCAAGATAATAATCAACTGGCGCCTGCACACTAGTTGCATCAAGCTCGTCGTATCCCGAAATAGCTTCTAAAACTAAAGCTGAGTCATAGACCGTTTTAGTTAGAGGCCCAATAACATCAGTAGAGGAAGTCATAGACAATAAACCATGGCGGGAAACCCGACCGTAACTTGGTTTAAAACCAAAGATTCCACAAAAGCTGGCTGGCTGGCGAATTGAACCACCCGTGTCGGAACCAATGGCAAAAAGACATAAATTAGCAGCAACCGCGGCCGCCGAACCGCCTGAAGAACCTCCAGGGACTCTAGTTAAATCGAGCGGATTTTTCGTCGCTCCGTAAGCCGAATTTTCGGTTGAAGCTCCATGAGCAAATTCATCTAAATTTGTTTTACCGAGTAATATTGCCCCAGCCGCTTTTAATTTTTTAATAATTGTTGCGTCATAAGGAGCAATATAGTTTTCTAAAATGTTTGAGGCTGCCGTTGTTTTTAAGCCCTTAACCATTATATTGTCTTTACAAAGATAAGGGATTCCTAAAAGACCACCCTTCTCTCCACTCTCTAAACGTTCATCCGCCTTCTCAGCCGCTAATAAGGCCCCGGCCTCATCAACTAAAAGGCAGGCATTTAAAACCTTGTTATTCTCAGAAATTACCTTAAGACAAGCAAGAGTAATTTCTTTCGCCTTAAGTTCCCCTTTGTCTAATAAGGTTCTCGCTTCTTTAATTGTTAATTTATTAAGTTCCATGAAATTTTTTTACAAAACTCGCTTAACTTTAACATAACCATCTTCAAGCTCGGCCTGACTTAAGGTGGCTTTAATTTCTTCTTCTGACTTCGCTTTAAGCTCATCTTTACGCCAAACATTTTCCAAGTCGCTCACACCACCACTAAGCGACAAAAATTTATTTTTTCCTTTACTTTCTTCTAAATTTATCTCATCCAACATTTTAACATAATCCAAAATAGAAGAAATTTGTTCTCCGTAGAGTTTCTCTTCCGACTCAGTTAAGCGTAGGCGTGAAAGCTCGGCAATATGTTTTATTTCTTTTAAATCAAAGCTCATATCATTTTCAAAAATTCTTCTTCAGTTATTATTTTAACCCCTAATTTCTTGGCTTTTTCAAATTTTGAGCCAGGATCATCGCCTAATAAAAGATAATCAGTTTTTACTGAAACATCAGCACTAACTTTGCCCCCAAGCTCTTTTATTTTATCTTTTGCGGTCTCTCGTGTCAAACTTAACAAGGAGCCGGTTAATACGAAAGTTTTATCTTTAAAATTCTTATTCTCAATTTTCGTTTTCTTTAAAAAAGCAGTTAAACTAATTTCAACTCCATTATCGTCAAATTTTTTTAATAAATTAAGATTATGTTCATCTTGAAAATAATTATAAATGCTTTCGCCCATAATTGGTCCGAGGCCATTAATCTGTTGAAAATAATCTAAATTTTTTGAGAGAAAATATTTTATTAGTGAAGCTATGCTAAAAACCCCCTTACCTTTCTCCATCATCTCTAAATCACTAATTAATAATTTTGAAATAATCTCCGCCGTCTCTTCGCCAACATGACGAATACCAAGAGCAAAAATAAAATGAGCTAAATCAATCTTTTTTTTGATTTCTATTATTTTTAAAACATTATCCGCCTTCTTCTCAGCAAATCTTTCTAAACTTAATAAATCTTCTTTTTTTAGGGTATAAAGATCAGCCGCGTCTTTAATTAAACCAATTTCTAAAAACTGTTCAATTACTTTTGGCCCGACTCCCTCCATATCAACTGCCCCCTTAGAAATAAAGTGGCTTATTTTTCTAAGATTAACAGCGTAACAATTTTTATTAAGACAACGATAAGCAACCTCCTCGCCAACTCGATCGATTTTCCCCTCGCAAATTGGACAAATTTTTGGTGCTTTGATAATTTTTTCTTCACCGCTTCTTAAATTTTTTAAAACCGAAATTACTTTGGGAATAACATCACCAGAACGCTCAATTACAATCGTATCACCAATCATTAAATCTAGGCGACGAATTTCATCAAAATTATGTAAGGTTGAACGACTAATTAAAGCCCCGGCAACTCTAACTGGCTCTAAAACGGCGGTTGGTGTTAAAGCTCCAGTTCGCCCAACTTGCCAAATAATATTTTTAATTCTTGTTGTTGCTTGCTCAGCAGAGAATTTATAAGCCATCATATAGCGTGGAGCTTTACCAACGACCCCCAAAATTTCCCACATTTTTAAATCATCAAATTTAACAACAACTCCATCAATTTCAAAAGCTAAAGCTTCTCGTTTTTTTTCAATCTCCTTGTAAAAAGAGAAAACATCTTCTAGACCTTGACACAAAGTATTATATTTCAAACTCTTAAATCCTAATAAAGAAGCCAATTTATCGGCCGCCCCTCTCGTTTTAATTAATTCTCCGCGACTTAAAACTTTAGAATCAGAATCTTTTCCCGAAGAAAAAATAATATCATAGGCATAAAAATCTAATTTTCGCTCAGCACTAATTCTTGAATCGAGTTGGCGAATTGAACCGGCGACTGCATTTCTTGTGTTCGCTAATAAAGTTTTACCCTCCGCTTGATATCTTTTATTAAGTTCAACAAAAACTTTTTTAGTCATAATCGCCTCACCTCGAACTTCAATTATTCCTTTTTCTAATAATTCTAAAAAGTTTTTAATTTCAATCTCACTTAAACCAAGCGCCTTTAATTCAGAAATTTCTGGTCGTCTTAAATTTAAAGGTACACTCGCAATGACTTTAACATTAGAGCTAACATTCTCTCCAACTTTTCCATCGCCTCTAGTGCCAGCTAAAATAAAAAGTCCTTTTTCATATTTAATATTAATAGCAAGACCGTCTAATTTAAGCTCACAATAATAAATTGGTTTCAAAGTCTTTTTAAGATAATTTTCATTTCTCTCTTGCCAAGCTAATATATCGTTTTGCGAAAATGCATCAAATAAAGAAATCATCGGTAAAGAGTGAATAGTTTTTTTGAATTTTCCCGAGACTGCGCCAGCGACTCTTTGGGTTGGAGAGCTTGGAAAAATAAATTCTGGAAATTCATTTTCTAAACGAAAAAGCTCCGCCTTTAAATTATCTAAGGCGGCTGGCGCTAAAGTTTCCTTATCTAAAACATGATAATTATAGCGGTGAAAATCAATTTCTTTTGTTAATTTTTCTATTCTTTTTTTAGCTTCAGCCTTAATCATATTTTTTTTAAAATCAAATCTACTTCTAGTATAACAGAAAAGCCCTGTTAAAAACAGGGCTTTTATCGCTTAAATTTGAGAGAAATTATTGAGTAACAGCTGGGGCTACTGCAGGGGCTCCGCCTTCCGCATTTTGACCACTAGCTTGATTAATAAAGTTAACAACCCCATTAACAGTATTAGTATTTTGAGTTGTTATTTCATTTAACTGAACTAAAGCAGCGCGCACATTATTTAGACGGGCATTAAATTGCCAAAGAATCATAATCATCGCACCAAGTAATAGACCGCCAACTAAAGGAAGAATTAAATCTTTATTCATATTTTTATTATTAGTTCGGTAAGAGTAAGGTCTCCTAACCGGTTTATTTATTTTTTTATTTAAATTATTCTTGAGCATTTAAATTAGAGTTAAAGAAATTAACAATCGCTCCTATTCTATTAGAATCGTTAACTGCTCCAGCTTGAACCTCAAGCGCTATTTTTTCCATCCTGTTTAATTGGATATAAAAATAAACTAAAACCCCTGCGAATAAAATAATCCCAGCGGCTGCCAAAACTTTTCCTGTTAAATTTTTTTTCATCATATTAGTAATTAAATTAAAATAAGCTCCAAAATGAAACCAAAAATATTATAGCATTTTTTAAAACCCAAGGCAAGAATTTAATCCAAACTTATTTAACAATCATCGTACCAACTGCTCCTAAATCACGATGATTAAATTGACCATTATAAAATACATATTCTCCAGCTACTTTAGGTGCGTTAAAAGTTATAGTCTTAGTTGTTCCTTTAGAAACTCCTAAAACAACACCCCCTAAAGACGGATCATCAAAGCGAAAAACAACAGAAAACGTAACATTATTGTCAACACTATTAACATTTGAAACAGCTAAGCTCACTGCTTGGCCTTTATTAACGGTAAAAGTATTAGGGGTAAAACCATTATAAGAACCATTAATTTTTATGGTTGATTCAGGTAGTTGTTCGGCACTCTCAAGAGGTTGAGATTGTCTTGGAGCCTCTGGACTTCCAGCCCTAGCAGTATTATCAGCTAATTCTCCATTTTCCTTAATAACCTCACCTGTTTCCATATTAATTAAATTGTTTCCGTCAGCAACAACAATCGCATTAATAGTTTTAACTTCAACGCCCTCCTGACCTTCTATAGGTTCTCCTGACAAATTTAAAGTTATGATGTCTGAGTTTGACTCAGGGTTGAGATCTCCCCCAGTAACATCATCAATTAATTTTTGTGTTTCTTCGGCTGCCTCAGGACTTTGTTCTTGAAGCATTTCTTCAGGAACATCATTTGAAGGCTCAAGAATTTTACCAATCTCTTGACCCTTATTTTTCATTGATAGAAAAATTATAATAGCAAGTACTACTAATACCGCTAAAACAATTGCTCCAATTTTCATTTCTTTTTTCATATTTTTTTTTAGATTAAAATTTAATCAAAATTTAATTTAGTATTTTAATTATAGCAAATATTATAATAAGAACCAAGCTGGTGTGCCGGCTGGCTTGCCACAGAAAATATAAACAGCATTATAAGGACCAGCTAAAGAGAAAGTTGAATTACCAACAATTGGTGTTGTACCAGCCGGATCAATAATAATTTGAGCAGAATCAGTAGAGGATCCACTCTGGTCCATAATCACAAAGAATCTTCCAGTCGTGCATAAAGAATCTGGTATACTTACTGTTCTATTTGTAGTAATAGCGCTATAAGCAATTATACTATCAGTTGCACCAACAAGGTAGTCAGCATCATTTACATAAGTTGTCTTTAAAATAAATCCAGGGCTACTTGATAAATTACCTAAAGTATCAGCCATCACAATTCCGGGCGCAGAAACAAAACTTTTAACATTAATTCCTTGAGTTCTCATGTATCCATTAATATCTAAATCAGCTGCGTCTGGATTGGTAACGTTAATACCAATTCTTTTATTCTTAATTCCACCAGCACCATTTGACTCTGAATAAATAGTTAAAAGATTTTCTCCGTCAACTCTTAACGCATATCCCTGAACAGAATCAAGCGTGGCGGCGGCAGTAACCGGCATATCAACAAAAGTGTTGTAACCACTATCGGTAGCAAATTGGAATTGGTTAATAAGTAGAGGGCCACCAACTTCAATTTGATTACTCGTATTAACCCGGAACATATTAATGTGACCAGTATTAGTACTATTTATTGCTGAGAGCCAACCATTATTACCAAGTGTTAACATTGTTTGAGGATTATTAGTTCCAATCCCAACATTACCAGTCGCATAATTATTATTATAAATATTACTTCCATTAATCACCCAAGTTGAAGAGGCTCCTCCAGGAAGAAGTTGGCCATAATTATCTTGTAAATAACCAAGGGGAACGGCGTGACTTGGGTCAGATGGAGTGTCGTTTAAGCCAATAATATGACCACCACGGACATCAATGTTATCAATACTTGAAGTGGCAATGGTTAATTTAA
>JAACPL010000035.1 GCA_009995495.1 Candidatus Falkowiibacteriota bacterium | reverse complement strand
TGTTAGCTCCAGTAACAATGCCTTCCCCGGTACCTGATTTGTTGATAGTTAGGGTATAGGTAATAACAGGTAAAGAAATAGTGACTTGTCTATTTATACTACTTGAAACGTTGCCAGCAGCATCTTTTGCCCAAGCATAAAGAGTCTTTGTTCCTTCTGAAATGAATGTATATGATATTGGTTTATCATTTGTCCATGAACCACTGGCTGGACTTGGTGAGGCAGATGTTTCTGTTATCATGTAACTAGTAACTGAATTATTATCATTGGCGGTAAATGATGAGATGGGGATTGTTAATGAATTTGCGGTGCTAGGAATAGTGAAGGCCGTGACTGTTGGTTTTGTGGTGTCGGGGACAATTGGATTATTGTCTAAAATATAATTTAAGTATGATGAATATTTAGTATTAGCTATTGATGAAGACCCAAAGTAACTTGGCATTCCACCTGACCAACTTTCTTCAGATATTGCTCTACCTGGCGTTCCTGTCTCATATCTTGTGCCTATAGCATTCTGAAATACCCATGCTAGCCAAACTGTCTGACCTGAAATTACTTTTACTGGATTGATTAAATTTACTGTTTGCCATCCAGCAGTTGAATTAACAGCCGTAGAAGGTGTTACTCCAAGTTGAGAGGAGGGTAGTCCTGATTGATTAGCATATACTCCCATTAAAACATTACCAGTTCCTCCGTTTTGGTAAACAGAAATACTGGTTATGATACCGTCTTCATTAAAGGTTACAGGCATTGCTTTTCGCGATAAGCCTGTTGAGATTGAGCTGTATAATTCAGTGTTACCTATTTTAAAATCATTATCTTCATACGCATTATCTATGATTATTTTTGAAGTAAATGGTTGTAGGGTGATTGGATTTGTAACAATATTACCATCGACATCTTTATATATAGAGTTTCCTAAATTGTATGATTTGGCTTGTTTTGTATTATTATATACAAGTTGTAATCCATCTTCTGAGGTTAAAGATGTAGGTAAGTTGCTAGAATTAACATCTTGACCGTAATTTAATTGCCATTCTGAAAGAGAGTATTTTGGATTACTCCAACTAGGTGTTCTAATAAAAAGGTTAACAATGCCGTTAGAACTACTTATTCGATCTAATATATTATAGTCAGATGTTATTTTTGAGACAATGCTTTCAGTAGGGTCTAACCAAAGAGGATATTGCTTTGAATTTTTTGAAATAATAATATTATGTGTAAATGAAACATTACTGATCTTGTCACTACGAAATGACATACCATAAACACCGTCATAAACAGTATTATTATGAATATCCATATTGTAAAATGCAGTTGTATATATTCCATAACCTAAAGGAAGCGATATGGTGTTGTTATAACACTCTACTCCATTTGTAGCATAATCAAAATATATACCCATTTCACCTGTAAGATGGTGCCCTGGCTCTCTTACTACCGCATCGTTAATAATTATATTGTTATATATTTTATTTCCACTCCAATCTTGACGAGTTAACCAATTAGCTGTATTAAAAGTATAAATACCACCTCCATCACTATTTATTCGGTTAAAATTTTCAACATAATTATACCTAATATTTACATTAGAACCGAACCATACAATACCACTATACCCAAGATTTTTAAGTGTATTATATTCAATGGTTGTTCCAGAACCTTCTGCTTTTATGCCATATAAACCACTTTCACCAGATGTATTAGCTCCATAAATAGATCCAATATTAGTAATTGTATTATTACTAACGGTTGTATTAGTAAATAATCTATGGATACTAATTGCTCCATTATTTAACTGTTCAAAAGTAGAATTTGATATAGTCAAATTGTCACTACCCACCCAGTTACCAGGACTACCATAAACACCAACGGCTCCACCATAATTAATATCACAGTTATCTATCGTGATATTATTAGACATTGAAACTGATATAGCTCTATCATTTGATCCCGTGAATTCAATATCTTTAATAGTTATATTATCTTTAGATTTAATATTTACCAAATATGCTACTGTCGAAACCTTAATATTGATTGGTTGTGTTGCACTATAAATACTTATCTTTTTAGTGTTTTGGTTATAATACCATTCGTTTTGTTGGTCTAAGGTTCTAATATCATTTTGGATGATAAATTTTATATCATCAGAAAGAATAGTTGTGTTTTTTGTATTTGTAAATGTTAACGTATCGCCTGATTGGTTTATAATAGGTAATCTTCTTGTCATCCATTGCTCAAGATTTACTGCTAACTCTGCGTCCTTCCAATTATCATTAATATTTAAATAAGAACTTTTAATATTATTTGAACTGTTTTTTGCGGTTCCAGTAGCAGTAACAGTAAAAACTTTTGCAATATAAAACTGTTTATCATTAACCCTTGTAATTGCGTGATACCCATCATAATAATCACCGGATAAGTTTAAATAAACCTTCTCGCCCGTCTTTATACTATAATTTTCTGAAGTAGTTATTAAACTTTTATCACTTAAATAATCACTAACCGAAATTACATTATATGTCTCTCTGTTAAAATAATAATATCCCCCTAGATTTGGTGTTCTTCCCATTGGAGTGTTGGCATCATTGATAACAACTATATTCATGGTGTCTATGGTTGAGACAGCTTCAGTTGATTCCCAGATATTGTTACCTTTATTTGTCCAGTCTGTGACATCTGTGAATCCTGTAATCATTGGTTTGTTTCCTGATCCATATGATCCATAAGTAATAGGATTACCTTCTACTCCTGACGATTTAATGGTTAGAGATCCATAGAAGATATCTCCTTTTTTAAATTGAATTTCATCTCCAGGAAGAAGATCAGTATTGCTCACTTTAGTTAGAGTTTGCCAAGGCGTATTAATAGAGGTTCCGTTGTTAGAGTCGTTACCAGATGATGAGACGTAATAAGTAGTCGCATTAGCTAGTCCAGGCGCAACGAAGAAAAAAGCTATTAACAAGCTAACAAAAAATAAGAATGTTTTTTTGTTGTTAGTTAACATTAATTAAATAGTTAATTATAAATTTTATATATTTATTTTAACATCTTTATTAAAAAAATTAAAATAATATCAAAAATCCACCTCAGAATTTTTTGTTCATGTCTTGGTGATAAAAATATTAATTTATATAAATCAAATTACTGTTATATCCGAACCTCTATCAAAAGCCTCTTGTCATTTGTCCGAAATGTGCGTGGACTTACCAACTAGTTTATATTCCCACTAGGGGTCTTGGTTCTTAAAAATAAAAATAACCCTAATATTAGAGTCATTTTTATGCATTCCTTTATGGGGTCGCTAATCGCAAAGGTTGGAAAACTTTTTTGAGGAGTATTTGTTAAATTGATATAAAAAAAGACCCTTGATGTTATCGCGGGCCAAGAGAATCATTTTAAAAATAACTTTATTCAATATTTACAAACCGAATATCGTCCTTGTTGCCTTTTTTATTACTAATCGTAACATATTCGACAACAATACTTCTATCAGGGTAAGCCATTTTTAAATAACAAGTTCGCTCTACTAACCTACTAGAAGAAATGAATACAGTATCATTATTTTCTATGGGAATAGCTATCCCTTTAATGTAAAAGCCGTCACGATCAATAAAAATAACTTCATCGTTTTTGGAGATAACAACCTTTTTCCAGTCTGACGTCTGAGAACAGGCGCTTATTAACAAAACAAAAGCAATTAACAATACGGGTAATTTTTTTATGATTCCTATTTTTTTGTGATTAATATTTCAATGAACTGTGCCTATATTATATCACATTTATTCTATTTTGTCAATCAATTTATATTGGTTGTATTGGCAAACCATATTTTTACCCCTATATAACAGAAAAAACGAGCTTTTAAACTCGTCTTTTCAAAAGGGGTGCCTAGAGAGAATCGAACTCTCGCTAGCTGGACCACAACCAGCAGTTCTACCACTAAACTATAGGCACCATAAATAAATTATATTTTTTGATTAAAATTATGAACCAAAAAATGACAATTCCAACACAACCAAACCAAATTACTCATATCATTATTTTTTCTGTTGTGGTCTCGGTGGTGGATAAGTAGTGCTCTCCTATCCTTAAAACCACAACATTTACACACTGATTCAACCTTGTTTTCTTTCATTATTCTATGATATGTAAACTCCCCGCCTCTCCAGTTCATATGCTTTTCTCCTATATACTTTTTATTTCTCCAGATGGTTTGACAAATTTTACCACAAAACAATTTTCCGCTTTTTGATTTTCTTATATCTTTTTGTGTTTTCTACTTCTCCTTTCCGCAAACACCACAAGCAATAAATTTTCCAGTTTTTTATCCCTCATACTGACATGTTTGTGAGCAAAATTTACCATAACCCCTAATCAGTTGACTGGATTTGGCATAAAAATCTTTACTACAAATTTTACATTTAACATATGGCATATGTATTGCCATTGTATTGTGAAACAACACGATTGTCAATCATTATTAACAATCAATAACCGTACGCCCGGGGGGAATCGAACCCTCATAACCAGCTTAGAAGGCTGGTGTTCTATCCATTGAACTACGGGCGCAAATATCGCTACTATAATAATAAAAATAAGTTAGTCTGTCAAACGACCTTGAAGGAAATTTAGTAAAATACCTATTTTAAACCTTTAAAATTATTTTTTCTTAAAGCCTCATAAATTAAAATACCAGCCGAAACTGAAACGTTTAAAGAATCAACCCCTGCTCTCATCGGTATTTTTAATTCTCTATCCCCGCTATTTAACCAGAAATCGCTAAGCCCCTTTGCTTCTGATCCTAAAATTATGGCTGAGTTTTTTGAGAAATCAAATTGCTCATAATTTTTCTTCGCACTAGTTGTCGCAATAAAAGTTTTTAATTTATTTTTCTTAAAAAATAAATAAGTTTCTTCTTTAGTCGCCCTAATAATATTTATAAAAAAAACTAAACCCTCACTCGCCTTAATTACATTCGGATTAAAAGTATCAAATAAACAATCATTTAAAATAATATTTTTAAGTCCTCCGGCCGAAGCGGTTCTAATTATTGCCCCTAAATTACCGGGTTTTTCTAAACTTTCAAGCACAATTATTGGTAAGTTATCTTTCTCTAAAACGATTTCTTTTAAACCAAACTCTCTTCCCTCAAAGACCGCCAAAAACCCATCCGGACTTTCTTTATAAGCAATTTTTAAAAAAACATTTTTAGAAACATTAATAATTTCTGAATTTTTATTTATAAAATTATTTAAAATTTCTTTATTTTTCTCGGTACTCTTCTTAACAATCTCCTGAGAAAAAAATAAAAATTTAGGTTTATAATTAGATTTAAGCGCTAACTCTACCTCTCTTAGGCCATCAACTAAAAAAAGTCTATTCCTTTTTCTTGCCCTCGCTTCTTTAAGGCTGGCGGCCAATTTTATTGTTTTATTATCAAGGCTATTTATTATTTTCATAAAATTTTTATTTCTCTTTTATTATATCTTAATAAAAATCTTAAATAAAGCTTAATTATAAAAATGTCTAACTATTTAGGAATAAATTGATGTTTAAGAGCGCCTGTGATTTTTTAAAGTAAAATTTAGCTTTAGCTAAATTTTACCCCAAAAATCAACAAAGCGAAGAAATATCAATTTATTCCTAAATAGTTTACAAATTATAATTTATAAATTGTTTAATGATTTTATAAATAATAATTTACAAATTTTTAAAAGCCCTTTAATATGTTATAATTAAATAGATAAAACTAATTTTAATATATGCCAATTAAGCCTTTAAGACAAATAAATACCAGCTCGCTTGAAACTTGGCGACTAAATAAACAGTCTTCCCCAAAAAGAGCAACGATTCAAACAAATAAAAACTCCTCTTTATCTTCCTTTTCTGGACCCAAATATAAATGGGGCAAAGGTGGCCGCGGAGATAATAATTGGAAAAAACTTTTACTAAAAAAATTGTTTTTCTTGGCTTTAATTTTAGCTGGCGCCGGTGCTTTATTTATTTCTATTTTTATTTTAATTGTTTCTAAAGATTTACCAAAACCAGACCAATTAATGGAGCGCCAAGTAGCTCAAAGTACGGTTATCTATGACAGAACCGGGGAAAATATTTTATACGAAATTAGTGGCGAAGAAAGGCGGACTTTAATTAGTATTAATGAAATTCCTGACTATGTACAAAAAGCGGTGGTTGCAATAGAGGATAAAAACTTTTATAACCATAAGGGTTTTAGTTTTTTTGCGATGGCGAGAACGGCAATTACCAATGTAATTTATAAGCGTAGCGCTGGAGGCTCAACTTTAACCCAACAATTTGTAAAAAACTCGGTTTTAACTAATGAAAAAACTATTATTAGAAAAGTAAAAGAACTAATAATTTCTTATCGCTTAGAAAAAAAATTCTCCAAGGATGAAATTTTACAAATGTACTTAAATGAGATTCCGTATGGATCGAACGCTTATGGGATCGAGGCTGCTAGTCAGAAGTACTTCTCTAAGAGCGTGAGAGATGTCTCCTTGGCTGAGGCGGCTGTTTTAGCTGCTATAGTTCAAGTGCCAACTAGATACTCTCCTTACGGACCAAATAAAGACATTCTCTTAGGAAGAAAGGATTATGTTTTAAAATTAATGGCAGAGCAGGGTTATATCTCTGAGGAAGAAAAAGAATTAGCTCAGGCTGAAAAAATAATTTTTAGTGGTCAAGAAACAAACATTACCGCTCCACACTTTGTTATGTATATTAAAGATGAATTAACAGCAAAATATGGAGAAAAAATGGTTGAACAAGGTGGTTTAAAAATTTATACTACTCTTGATTTAAAAAAACAAGAAATAGCTGAAGATGTTATTAAAGAAAAAACTGAAAAATATCAAGAAAGTTATCAAGCTTCAAATGCCGCCTTAATTGCAATCGATCCTAAAACTGGACAAATATTAGCGATGGTTGGCTCTCGTAATTATTTTGATGATTCAATTGATGGTCAAGTAAATGTTGGTATTAGAAATCGTCAACCAGGGTCTTCAATTAAGCCCTTGGTTTATGCGGCTTTATTTGAAAAGGGTTATACCCCTAGCACTATTTTATATGATGTTAAAACTAATTTTTCAAACGATGTAGCTAATCCATACGAACCAAGAAATTATAATTTACAAGAGTCTGGTCCTGTTAGTATTAAAAAAGCTTTAGCTGGGTCTTTAAATATTCCAGCCGTTAAGGCTTTATATTTAGCTGGATTAAATAATGTTATT
>JAACPL010000003.1 GCA_009995495.1 Candidatus Falkowiibacteriota bacterium | reverse complement strand
TTGAAGAGGCTCCTCCAGGGATTAAATTAAAAAGAGAGTCATAATTATCTTGTAAATAACCAAGGGGAACGGCGTGACTTGGATCAGTTGGGGCAGAATGTAAACCAACAATGTGACCACCACCAACATTAATAGTATCAACCGTTGAGCTAGCAATATCGAATTTAACTGTGGGATTTAACTTACCTATACCAATATTTCCAGAATCTCCACGAATATAAAGCCTATACTTCCAGACACCACTAGCATAACTAAAAAGCCTGAAACTAGAAGGATAGGCGCCCGCTTGCTCACCAATAGTAAATTCAGCACTACTATTTCCCCCATCATTATTTAAAGCGTTACCAGTTACCTTAAAATAAGCTCCATCTGTATAATTTGTACCGCCATATATATCAAGGTTACCAGTATTAACATCACGCCCGATTGATATAGTCCCACCACCAGCACCAAGAGTTAAAGTATTTGTTGTATTTGTTGTATTAATACCAACATTACCCCCCCAAGGATTCAAAGCGATAGTTTTTTTACTACTATCATCGTTAGCAAGAGTCCCCTGAATCGCCATATAGCTGTCCATGTCTTGTATCTTTAATTTAGCAGTTTCACCAAAATAAGAATGCTTACCAGCAACATCTAGAGAAACTTGAGGACTAGTTGTGCCAATACCAACCATACCAGATGAATCAATATAAATACCCTCATTTCCGCCATCACCTGATAGCCAGAAAGTATTTAATTTAATATTTTCGGTAGCACTATGATCACCTAAAGTATCCGGTCCGCTTGATGATAAAAAAGCAGCTTGTGATGAGGTGTTAAAGAAGAATAAAATTGCTGATAGAGTCAAGAGACTAACCCCAACAACATGCTTGCATTTACTCATATAATTTATATTATTATAACTCTTATTATCTAAACCTCCTTATTAATTTAATTATAGCAAAAATTATCTTATTTAGGCAACACAAAAGTTGTTAATAATCAAATAATCGTAAATTAATAAAAATAATTTTTTAAAACTGTCTAGTTGTCTCGCTATAATTCCAAACAGGACCAACGGAAAAGAATTTTTGATCATCTCTTTGGTTAACAACAATTATAAATTTGAAATTATTAAGATTTGGTATCAAGCTTTTAGTAAAGGCCGGTGGTTTAATATTAAAACTCTTATCCTTAACCGGCTCAATAATTTCTAAGGCCGCGACAAAATCAGAAATAAATTCAAAATCAAGTGAATCAATTTCTTCTCCAGATATTTCCTTAATAATAATATCTCTTATTCTCCCTAAATTAACCGAGGTTGTTCTAAGATCTTCAATTACTTGCCTAATTTCAGTTTCTATTTTTAAGGCCACTAAAGTTTCTAAGACCATTTCGTTACTAGCAATAAGCTCATTAATTAAAGCCAAATTCGGCTCAATATAAGAACTTTCACTCCAGCGAGAAAAATCATCCAATCCTCGTACCCCTAACGATTGAGTAATACTAAATTTTTCTAGAGGAATATAATTATTAGCCCAGGCTGCGGATGCAGTTTTCAAAGATTTCTCTTCCCACTTTGAAGAAGCGGCAAAAGCGGGCATCGTTTCCCTGTCAAAGCCTAAAAATTCTTTAATTAAAACTAAAGATGACCAATAACCACTAGCGTGATTCGTAATACTAGCTTTCATTTCTTGACTTAAACGAGCGCTTTCTCTTTCATAATAATTATAACTTGAATTTTCAATAAAATAAGGATTATCATTCAAGGGATAAATCAAGTTAATAATATCGTAAGAAATGCCACTACATCTTTTAATAATATTTTTTTGCGTGCAAGCAGTAATATTATTATCACCCGTAACAGCTCCACCCGAATAGTCTCCCACTGCCGGATTCACTAAACGACTTAACAAATAATCATCAGGCGAATAAGGATCTGACAAAACTTTAAAGCCAATTTTTACTTTTTCTTTCAAGTCAACCTTAGACGGCCCTCCTTGAATTTCTAAAAAATCGTATTTAGAAATTTCTTGAGATAATTTTAATAATACCTCATCAATACTGGCATTATCACCCTTAAATACAGACTCGATGTCATAGTCTGCACCAAGAACGGCTAAAGAGGCATCGCGATAATTAATGTAATCAAGATTATCCTTTAAGCCTTTGAAAAATGATAATACTTTATAAATTCTAGCCCAACGATTTTTTATTTGCGGTAAAGAATCAAAATCTTCAGCAATAAGTAAAGAAGTGATAAAATTTATACGCCAATCTTCACGGTCAAGTAAACAAGAAGCACAATTATCTTCTTGATAATACAAAGGAAAAACCGAATTAAGCCATTTTGAAGCTAAATAAAAATTATTTAATTTTGCATGACGACTATAATCACTTGGAACTACAAAATTAGAATAATCGCGATTATAAAGAAGAACAGGAGATTTAGTTTTTTTCTTTGCTTCTCTTATCAACAATAATTCGGCCTCAACATCATCTTTTAAATTCGACGGAACATTAAAAGCAAAACGATTAGCTTCACTGACTGAAAATCTATCTTGATTTAATTGAACCCCAATCGGTGCAATCTGATTAGGAAGTGGTTTTAATAATTCTAAAGAAACGGCAAAGAAAACCGTCGCTAGACGTGAAGCTTCAAGCAACGGGTCGTTAACCTCGCCAACTTCAGACAACCTCGCCTCATATCTCGCTTTAGCTCTATCATAAAGATCTTTATTAATATCCCAGACATTATAATAAAAAATATTTTCTTCAACATCTTTAAAAGTTTTTTTCATGATGTTTTGATGATAATAAATCAAAAAATCAGAGCTAATAAATAGGGGGATTTGCTCTTCCCTGAGTTTAGCATAAGCTGAATAAAAATCAGTCACCTCATTCTTCCAAGGATTATCAAGTAGAGCAAAGCCATACTCATTAATATCTTCAATTAAAGGGTCAAGATTTAATTTACGAGCAGTGTCGTGATAATTAATGATATCAATTTTAGTATTTAGTGGTAAATTATATTTTTCAAATCCGGGACGAACATCTGAATCTTGTTGATTATAGAAACTTGAAAAAGCTAGATACTCTATCAATAAGTCAGTTGATGTGGCTAAATCACTAACACTGTTTAAGTCAGGATATTCAAAAATCGGTAAAATTAGTGGCGATAATTGATCCGTGTTTTCCTCCTTATTTTCCTCATCAACCTTAACCTCCTTAGTTTGTTTAGAGTAATAACGGAAAGCAACAAATAAAACTAAAGCAATAATCACAATTAAAGCTCCGAGCATAATAATAATTTTTTTCGGAGAAAAACCACCGCCAGAATCATCGAAACTCTGCCTGCTATTAATATCAAGTTGGCCCTCAGCCGATAAAATTGTTGGCATCTCAGATGACATATAATTATTTTAGATATTTATATTTATTATTTAAATGCTCCTGATAATTTTTAGCATAATACACCCTACTACCGTCTAAAGGAGTTAAAAAATAAAAATAATCTGTTTTAGTCGGATAAATTGCGGCTTCAATGGCAATTAAACCAGGGTTAGAAATTGGTCCCGGCGGCAAACCTCGATATAAATAAGAATTATAGGGAGAATCAACTTTTAATTCCTCGCCGCTGTGAGTTGGTTTTTTATCCTCAAAAATATAAGACAAGGAGGCATCAGTTTGTAAAGCCATCCCAATTTCTAAACGATTCCAAAAAATTCCTGAAATTATTTTTGCATCCTCAGAACTTTTTTGTGAAAAAATCGGTGCTTCTTTTTCAATAATAGAAGCCATTGTTATTATTTCATGAATTGTTTTTCCTTGTCTTTTAATTTCAGCTCTCATTTCTTCATTTAACTTAAGGTCAAAATTTCTTAACAAACGATCAATAATTTCTTCTGGGCTTGAACTAGCAAAAACACGATAAGTATCAGGAAAAAGATAACCCTCCAAGCTTAAATTTACCGGCTTACTTTCTAAAAAATCAAATTCTGCGGCCCAATCACGACTAAAATCTTGGGCCTCCTTAATATCATAAATTCTTCGCTCACCAATCGTCTTTAAAAATTCATCTTCTTCCCAGCCACTAAAATTTTTCTCTTGTAAATAATTATCAATATCAGCATTCATCCAACCTTCAAGAATTTTAATAGTTTCCTCCGCCTGATAAATAATTACCGGCTCTGGTTTTTCATTTTTTATTTTTTTCACTAAACGATCAAATTTAGAATTAAGCTCTGAGCCAAAAATAGCGCCAATAAAAATTAGAAAGATAACAACAAAAATTAAATAAAAATAATGACGCCAAAAAGGAGTTTTTTTACCAAAAAGAGAGTCATTATTTTTTAAATTAAACATGTTTTGTTTTTTATGTTTTTTAAACTTTCGACTTAGACTTAAGCACAATCTTAAGCTGAGCTTGAGCGGCTTTAGCTTGAGCGGCTTTAGCTATCATCTCCGAACTAGCCCTAATTTTACGACCAAGACCATCAACCATTTTGATTCCTAATTTTTGGCAAATTGGATATTCAGGAACATTAGAAATATTATGTCTATCACCGCCATTAGCAAAAATATCTGGCTTAACTTTAGCTAGAGATTTAATTACAGGAATCTCACCGTTTTCAAGTTGATAATCATCAATCGCCAAAACTACTTGATCAACATCACGCAAGGCTTTAATAATAGTCACTCTATCTTTTTCCGTCATAAAAGGAACCCGTTTTTTAAGGGCTACTTGTTTATCATTATTAACTATCACCACAAGCTTGTCGCCTAATTTCTTGGCCTTATGAATCATGTCCAAATGACCAACATGAAGAGGGTTGAAATAACCGGAAACAGCAACAACAATTTCCTTCTTTTTAGAGCTTCTTTTAATCATAAAATAATAAACTTAATATTAATTTATTATAGCAAAAAAACAGCTTAAATAAAAATAAAATTAGAAAAAAGTTAGAAGCCTTTATTTAATCCAATTTCTATTGTAAACTTAAATTATAAAGATATTAAAAACCTATGACTATTTGGCAAAGTATAATAATGGGAATTATTGAAGGTTTTACTGAATTCCTTCCCATTTCCTCGACTGCTCACCTTATTTTAAGCGGAGAAATACTTAAAATACCGGCCTCTGAATTTCT
Organism: Candidatus Falkowiibacteriota bacterium; assembly: GCA_009995495.1. GTDB lineage: Bacteria > Patescibacteriota > Patescibacteriia > Patescibacteriales > UBA12465 > UBA12465. Next base: position 2,580 of record JAACPL010000003.1, on the reverse strand, counting down.
AAAAACCTATAATATCTCTATTCAGCTCGGCGCAATTCTAGCTGTTGTGGTTTTATATTGGCGTAAAATATTTAGCTCTAAAGATTTATTTTTAAAAATTTTAGCGGCTTTTATTCCAACCTCTATTATTGGTTTAGTATTTTATCAAATAGTTAAAAATTATTTGATGGAAAGTTTATGGTTAATCGCCGCGACTCTATTTCTTGGTGGTATAATCCTAATTTTATTTGAAAAGAGATATGAAAAGAAGAATAAGATTTTAACTGAAGATGCGGGAATTAAAGAAATAAAAACTGAAGAAGCAAAGCAAGAAATAAAAAAAATGATCAACTATAAACAAGCAGTCTTAATTGGTATTTTTCAAACTTTTGCTATGATTCCCGGCGTTTCCCGCTCAGCCGCAACAATTATTGGCGGCCTCTGGTTAGGTTTAAAAAGAAAAACAATTGTTGAGTTTTCTTTTCTTCTCGCCATTCCAACAATGGCAGCCGCAACTTTTTTAGATTTAATTAAAAGTAAGGAAGCTTTAATGAATTTAAGCTCTAACGATATAAGCGCTTGGATTGTCGGTTTTATTTTGTCTTTTATCACTGCAATAATCGGCGTCAAATTTTTATTACGCTTTATTCAAAAAAACAATTTTATCGCCTTTGGTTGGTATAGAATTGTTTTAGGGATTTTGATTGCGATAATATTACTTTTTATTTAAGAATTATAACATTCATTCTACTTTCTTTTATGTCCGGGCCAAGCCTTTTCTTTATATCATAAACAACTATCTCTCTTATCCTGATTCGGACAAGAGCTTCGTTTCTTCGCTAGGGATTTTTATGAAAAAATCACATTCGCTCAGAAACAAACTCTCGCTCCTCATCAACTAAGTAAGATAACTGGCTGGCGACTAAAAAGGTACATGATAGCCGGTTTTATAAGAGCGAATTGCTCCAAATAATAAATCTTTTTGATAGCGATAATCAGCGCCATTTCTCGTGCCTGGATCATTTGTAATAAATTCCTCTTTTTCATAGTCATAACCCTTAATTAAAACCATATGTCTTTCTGGCCCAGGGGCTTTGAAGTTTGGATTTTTTAAAGCTTGGCCATTAGCGGGAATTAAAACTAAATTCCCTTTTTCAAGTTCTAAAATAATATTATCGGGGTTAATAACATCTTTAATCTCAGTTTTTTCATAATTAAAATAATCTCTAAACATTCGCCCTTCAATATCCTTTAAAGAAGCGTCGCGATATTCCCCATACTCATCTTGTTGAAAGTCAGATAAAGCAATTATTTCATCGCGCCACTGAGAGGGACTATAATTTAAATTAAAATCTTTTCTCCCCCAAGTTAGGGCCATTAAAACAACCGCTTCTTCGCAGGCATCTTGTTGGCGCGGATCTTCCCATTCTCCGAGCGGCGCCTGAGAAACAAAAGGAACGACTTGATTAATTTTATTCAAAGTCGCCGCTAAAGATTTATAATTTAAAAATAAGAAAAACGAAAAAAATAAAAATAAAAAGACTATAAAAAAAGATTTGTTTTTTAGTCTAAAAATTTTCATAAACACAAAATTTAATCCAGGAATTTAAATCCAAGTTTAAAATAGATGTAAGAAATCTTGAAGAAAGCCGTAGATTAAAGCTAAGGAAGAAAAAACGAAAATCACAATATAATTCCATTTAGAAAGACTTGTTTGTAAACCCTTAATAACATAAACTAAGGAGCCGCGCTCAAGTTCGGATAAGTTCTCATTGTTTTCTATCTTTTTTACCAATTCTAAGTCAGTAATAATTCTATCACGACGATTTTCAACTCGAAAACGGTGAGCAAAATACCAAACAAAACCAATAGTCCCTATATACCAGGCAATTTGCACTGACCGGGGACTATAATGATTTAAAACAACAATAATCCGATAAGCAATTGTCGCCGCCACTCCTAAGAAAAACATGAAATAACGATAAAACTTACTATTTAAATGTGGCATTTTTATTTTAAAATTTAATACTATTTTTTAACGTTTTCGAGCTCCACAATTCTCTTTTGCAAGTCATCAATCTGCGCCTGTTGTTCTTTTATTGCTTCAATTAAAGGAGCAACTAGATTACCATATTGAACACCCTTTCTTCCCTCTTCCCCTGTAACTAACTCTGGGAATACTTTTTCTACGTCTTGAGCAATCAAACCAACAGAGCTAGAGCCATTAGCTTTCCATTTAAAAGAAACTCCATCTAAAGCCATAATCTTTTCTAGAGCATTATCGAGTTGCTTGATGTCAGATTTTAAGTTTCTATCTGAATTATAAACAAAGGCTGCGGCGGCGATCCCAGACGTACCAACAACTTCAAGTTTATAAACCGGAGCGCTTGTGCCGATGCCAACGTTGCCACCGTTATTATATAAATTCATATCAGAAACCCAACTTGAACCGTTGTAATAAATAGTATTACCCGCTGATCCACCAGCAGGCAAACCAGTTGAGGCCGTCCAAGTTCCGGCTCCAGCACCATCAGAGGTCCAAACCTGACCGTTAGTTCCAGCGCTGTTTATGAAAAAATCACCATATTGAATTTTAGTAGC
>JAACPL010000002.1 GCA_009995495.1 Candidatus Falkowiibacteriota bacterium | reverse complement strand
GTTCGCTTCCTGTCTCGCTTCGCTCGAATAAATAAAAACACAGAACAAAGTTCTGTGTTTTTATTTACCGCACGGGCGGTAGGAATCGAACCCACGCAAAAGGTTTTGGAGACCCTTGTACTACCACTATACGACGCCCGCATACTAAACTATTCTACTTCAATGTCATGCCAACAAGTACTAACCTATTCTTCTTAAACGCGATACCCACAAATATTCAATTATCTTAAACTATTCTACTATTTAAAAAAGAAACTGACAAGGCTTTGGGTATTTTAGGCGGTTTTAGGCTTTTTGTGCTTCTCCTTATGTTCTAAATTTGCTAATATTTAAATAGTAAAATATAAAGACTAATAAAATATGACTAAAGATTTACAAGATGCTGAGGCGATTAAATGGTACGCTCTTAAAACCGAAGAGGTTTTCAAAAAATTAAATTCTAGTGTTTCTGGTCTAAGTAGCCCAGAGGCTCTAAGTCGCCAAGAAAAATTTGGATTAAATAAATTACCCGAGAAGAAACTGCCCTCGGTTTTTATAATTTTTATCCATCAATTTTTAAGCCCTTTAATATATATTCTCCTCATTGCCGGAGCAATTTCAATCTTTTTTCAAGAATGGCGAGACGCTATTTTTATTTTCGCAGTTATTACCTTAAATTCAATTATTGGCACTTGGCAGGAAAACAAAGCGGAAAAAAGCGCCGCCGCTTTACAAAATCTACTTAAAATAAAAAGCTTAGTTAAAAGGAATGGAATAGACGTTGAATTATCAGCCGATAATTTGGTAATCGGCGATGTCGTCTTTTTAGAATCAGGTTCTAAAGTCCCGGCCGATTTGCGTCTGTTTGATAGTCAGAATTTATCGGTTAATGAATCTTTCTTAACCGGCGAATCGCAAACGGTTAATAAAGAGATTAGTGATTTAAAAGAAGATACGGTTTTAAATGAAAGAATGAATTTAGTTTTTGCTGGCTCAACTATTAGTCAGGGACGAGCTTGGGGTGTTGTCGTTGAAACAGGCTTAGATACCGAAGTTGGAAAGATTGCTAAGATAATAAATTCATCGGAAAAAACCAAATCTCCTTTGATTATAAGAATGGAGAAATTTACCAAAAACATTTCGGTTATTATTTTAGTTTTATGCGCCTTTTTAGCCTTAACAGCGATGGGAATCGGCTTGTCTTTAAAAGAGGCTTTCTTTATTGCTGTTGCTCTAGCGGTTTCCGCTATTCCTGAAAGCCTGCCCGTTGCTTTAACTGTCGCTCTATCGGTAGCAACCACGAGAATGTCGAGAAGAAAAGTTGTGGTTAGAAAATTAACCGCGGTTGAAGGCTTAGGAAGCTGTACGATGATAGCGACTGATAAAACTGGAACCTTAACTGTTAACCAACAAACAGCGAAATTAATTTATCTCCCTTCTGGCTCAGAGCTTAATATTAAAGGCGAGGGCTATAATGGCGACGGAGAAATAGAAGGCTTAAAAGATTTAACTAAAGAAGAAAAACTAAATTTTGAAAAAATTATAGAATCAGTTGTTTTAGCTAATGAAGCAAGTTTAAGTTTACAAAAAAAAGACTGGACCTATCACGGCGATACGGTTGATGTTGCCTTCTTAGCTTTAGCTTATAAAGCCGGTTATAGTCCTGAAGAAATAGAAAAAGGCGCTAGAGCAATACTGGAAATTCCTTATGAATCAGAAAGACGTTATGCCGGAAAAATTTATGAAAAAAACAATAAAAACTATTTTGCTATTAAAGGCTCAGTCGAAAAAGTTTTAGAATTTTGTTCAAAAATTGAGGTTAAGGGAAAAACTAAAAAAATTGATAAAGAAGATCTTAGAAAAAAAGGGATAGAATTAGCGGCGCTTGGTTACCGAGTTCTAGCCGTTGCTCAAGGAGAATTTGAAGATGAAATCCCGAAAAACTTAAAAGACTTTAATGAGAAAAAAATTAAAGATTTAACTTTCTTATCTTTAGTTTGTTTTGTTGATCCTTTAAGAGCAGAATCAAAAGAAGCGATTTTAAAATGTCAGAAAGCTGGTATTGGTATTAAAATGATAACTGGTGATCATCCAGAAACTGCCTTATTTATTGCTAAAGAATTAGGAATGGCGAGTTCAAGAGTTGAAGTTGTAACTGGGGCTGAACTTGGTGATGATGAAAAAATTAATCCTGAATTTTTGAGTTTAGTAGAAAGGACTAAAATTTTTGCCGGAGTTAGTCCGCTTCAGAAATTAAAAATTGTTAAAGCCTTAGTTAAGCTTGGTCATTTTGTCGCTGTTACTGGTGATGGTGTTAATGATGCTCCGGCAATAAAACAGGCAAATATCGGGGTCGCCATGGGATCAGGGACCGATGTTGCTAAAGAAACTTCAACCATGATTATTGTTGATGATAATTTTAATTCAATTTTAAATGGAATAGAAGAAGGTCGTTTTGCTTATAGTAATATCCGAAAAGTCGCCTACTTCGTTTTATCTAGCGGTGTGGCAGAAATCGGACTATTCTTTTTTGCCTTAATTGGGGTTTATCTTTTGCCAACCGAGGCTATGATTATTCTTCCCTTTACTGCCGCTCAACTTCTCTGGCTTAATGTTGTAACAAATGGGATTCAAGACATTGCCCTTTCTTTTGAAGCTGGTGAACCAGGAGAAATGAATAAGGCGCCACGACCGCCAAAAGAAGAAATCTTTAATCGTTTAATGAAACAAGAAACTTTGATTTCCGGTTTAATCATGGGGCTAGTAACTTTTGGTGTTTGGTTCTTTTTTATCAAAAATGGTTATGATCTAAAATATGCGAGTAATTATAGTTTAATGTTAATGGTATTATTTCAAAGCGCTCACGCTTTTAATTGCCGTTCGGAGGTAACTTCAATTTTTAAAATTCCGATTAAGAAAAACTTGCTTTTATTTCTCGGAGTTATTGCCGCCCAAGCTCTTCATGTTACCGCAACTTATATTCCCTTCACGCAAAAGACTTTAGGCTTAAGTCCAATTAATTTAGGTGAATGGGCTACTTTACTTCTTCTTGCCTCAACTGTTGTAATTGGTATGGAAATCTTTAAAGCGATTAAAGGGAAAAAGTAAAGTGAGAAAGTAAAAAGCCTTTTTCTAAGCTTAGAAAAAGGCTTTTTTATGCTCAGGCACGACCTCCTGATAAATTTATTCCTCGCCGTTAAAACCTTCTTTCTTTAAACGCATCTCTTCCCCGCAACAGATAATAGAAACACCACTATCTTTAACGAATTCAACTTCGTTACCACAAATTGCACAAAAATAAACTTTTCCAACTCTACTACTCATATATTTATTTCTTAATTAATAATTTTAATCTTTATCTTCTTTTTTTAATTTCTTTTTTAACATTTTATCAAAGAGCCCCTCTGTTTTTATGAGAACGGTTGATTCTTTTTCTAAGTTGTTACAATCGCCGCCATCTAAAACATCACAAAATTCAATTTCATAAATATGAAAAACAGTGACCATTAAGGCGATAATAAGTGGTCCCAAAACAATGCCCCAAAAACCGAAAAGTGAAAGTCCGCCTAAAATTGAGAATAAAACAAAGACCGGATTAACTTCAGCATCGCCCATAATCATATAAGCGCGAATAATATTGTCTATTGTTCCAATAATTAAGAAGCCCCAAGCAAGTAAGAAAACTCCCTGCCAAATATCGCCGGATAATAAATAGAAAATCCCAACTGGAACATAAAATATCATCGAACCAACATAAGGAAGAAGGGATAATAAAGCAACTAAAACACCGGCTAGTAAAGGCGGAAAGCCAACAATCCCAAAACCAAGAGCCGCAACTAATCCTTGAGCGATAGCGGCAACGAAAGTCGAAACAAAAATTGTATAACTAACTTTTCTGAATTTACTAAAAATAATACGATCATGTTTATTCGATAAAGGTGATAAATACATTAAACGCTTTAAAATCTTGCCACCGTCTACAAAGAAAAAGAACATTGTCATGATAATAAGAACCAAGGAAACAACAAATTTTGTCGTTTCTTTGAAAACGACTGTCGCCCCGGAAATAAAAGTATTACTTATCTTCTTAGAAACTTCTAAAATAGTTCCCTGAAAAGCCTCATTGTTAAGATTGATTGTATCTAACTTAAGAATGCTCAAAGCACCGGTAGTAAAAATTTCATTCTGAAAAATCTCACCAGCTTTATTATTCTCAAAAAAAGTTGAGGTCGCTGTATAAACGCCAACCGACTTTTGCCCGGCATAGGAAATTAATTTAACTACTGGAATAATAATAACTAAAACTAACATTAAACACATTAAAATAGCCGCCAAGTTACGGCGACCTTTTAAGAACTTTGTTAGAAGTTCAAACGGCTTATAGAAAACTGAAACTAAAATTGCAGCCACAAATATTTCCGTCAAAAATGGACGAAAAATAAGATAAGCAGCAATTAAAACAGCAACGACCAGAATAATTAGGAATGACTTAGTAAAATTTTTAGTCATAGAGCTGGCCTTTCAACTTTATAAAAAAGCTGAAATAGCGTTAATTATTTAGTTTCTTTATGAACAGTATGGGTCTTACACTTCTCACAATGCTTTTTCATCTCCAGTCTCTCTTTAAGCATTTTTTTGTTTTTTCTTGAATGATAATTGGTAGTTTTACAAACCGTACATTCTAATTTCATCATGTTGTCTTGTGACATATTCTTCTTTAAATTATTTTTAAACTAGTTTAAGGATATACAAAAAAGATGGAAAAGTCAACTACTTTTGGCACTTAGAACAATAATGCGTTCCCCTCCCACCAAGCTTAATTTTAAGAATTTCTTTTTGACAATTAAAACAGGTTTCGCCCTGGCGACCATAAACTTTCAAAAACTTGGAAAAATTTCCCTTTCGTCCCTTAGAATCAAGATAGTCGCTAAAGGTTGTGCCCCGTTTTTTTAAGGCTAAGCTAATAACTTTTTTAATCGCTTGAACAAGCGCGCTAAGTTCTTGAGCCTTCAAACTTTTAGCCGTTCTAGTCGGCAATATTCCCGCTAAAAATAAAGCTTCGTCGACATAAATATTGCCCAAACCAGCAATTATTTTTTGATCTAATAGTAAATTTTTAATCGGCCGCAAACGATTTTTAAAAACTTGCTTTAAATATTTCTCATCCAGCTTTTTTTCAAGTGGTTCCGGCCCGTAGTTCTCGGCTAAAATTTTAGCAAGCTCTTCCCCACCAATAATTTTTAAATAACCAAATTTCCGCAAATCATTAAAAAATAATTGGGAATTATCAATAAAATTAAAAATAACTCTTGTGTGTTTATTCGGCAAATCTCCGCCGACTGCTTCTAAAAAAGAACCCTTTTTCAAACTATGGCCACCAGCCACTTTATTTTTTCCTTCAAGATAAATTAATTGTCCCGTCATTTTTAAATGGATGAGTAAAAAATTATCGCCATCGGAAATTTTAAATATTAAAAGTTTACCTCGACGAGAAATGTCGGAGAAATTAAAACCAAGAAGTTTTTTATCAAAAAAACTCTTGCTATGTTTAACGGTATTAACTGATAATATTTGAAGCGAAACAATTTTCTTAGCGACTAAGGTTTTTTCTAAATCAAGTCTAATAGTTTCTACTTCTGGTAATTCGGGCATAAAAAATTCATTAAATTTAATAAAAAAGACCGAAATGAATGGTCTCTTAAATTAAATTGAAAGTAAAACCGCAATGATTATACCAAGGACAAGAAATTCAACAAAGAAAATCTTTAAAAGTCCAAGACCAATTTTTTCTGGGTTTATTAAAGGCATATATGGCTCATTAGTAATATCTATATTAATATTATAGCTTTAGACAAATAAAAAAGGAAGTCGTTGATAGACTTCCTTCATTCACCCGCGAACCTCTTAAGCGAGGTTAATTTTTTTTCTTAATACGCCTCTTGTGATAAGGCCTAAAGTTATCATTGTGGCATAAGTAATGCCTATGATGGTCCATGCCTTAACTGTGCTTTCGTAGCGCATAGCTTCAACAATTTCTTTACCGAAACCCTGCGTCATTGCTGCGTGGTAGTCTGGTAAAAAACTAAAAAGAGCATTAACGCCGGTAAGCATCCACATGTTGGCAAAGGGGAAAACAAAAATGAAAAACATCGCCTTGCCCCAAAATGGAATGTCAGACTGAAAGCCGATCCGTTCAAGTAAGCCTGACGGAAAAATAAATTGCCCCATAAAGAACGGCAACATCATTAACAATGCTCCCGCTACTGCAATCGTGTCCCAAATTTGGTTACTTCCTTTAAAGAAGACCAGGTTTATCAACATGGCTACTAACATCGTTAGCAAGCCTCCTCCAGTAGTAACCGCCATCATAAAGTCAAAACGCTTTGAAAAACTCTTTTTTGTTCTCATTTTTACAATTTTTAAAGATTAAACAATTTGATTAATTACTAAATTCGCCTAAATTTACACGAACTTGGTAATTAACCAAATATAATCTTATTTGTAAACGAACTATTTTAATAAGTATATTATAGCATACTTTTGTTAAAATGTCAATAGGTTGATAGAAATATTGACATAATCACCATATACTACTATTATAATGGCAGTAATTTAACATTTAATTAAAGAAAGGAGAATGTATCATGGATGCAAAAATAATTAGAGGGGATTTTTTAGGTTCACCAATTTCAGGAAATTATGTAAATATTGACAATGCTGACGTCGGAGTATTATTAGGAGCGGCGGCCGGTTTGGCCAAAACCTTATTCATTGCCGGAGCAGCGGCTGGCATTATCTACGCTCTCGTTAATGCTTATGCTAACATGGAGAGAGTGGAGGAAACGGAAGAAGAAAAAATAAAAAGGAAAGGAAAAGAAAAGGAAAAAGAAAAAAAAAGAGAATTTGTCTCTTGGTGGACTTTAGCGCAAGTAGAAAGTTGGCAACCAGCCAGTGTTTTTACAAACACGACAAACCGTAAATTCCGCGGGACCTGTCTCAACAAAACGATTAGTATTGTCTGCGATTCACACAATCTAATTATTCCAATTAACCAAATTAGGGGTTATCAACGCTTCAACACAAAACCACATTATCCTTTATTCAGTTTGCATAAACGTTATCTTGACCACGAAACTGAACTAAAGCTTTTCGATGGCTCTGTTTATAGGGGTAAAATTGAATCTCCTGATAAGCTTGATTTTTTAACTCCAGTTGGACAACAGTCTATTTTAGTTAATGATTTTCTAACCGAACACAGCATCAGAAGCAGTATAATTAAAGATGTTGAGCAGCTCAAGGTCAACATAATTAAGTTCATTAATGAAAATCATAAAAAATTAGAGGATTACATCGATAAAGAAAATTTTGAGCAATTCTTTCGTATATAAAATAACAAACGAGTAAAGAGGCCTGCAAGCAGGCCTTTTTTATTTACTGGGATTTTTTTCCCTATTTATAGTGGTAGCTACATAAATAAAAAGATCTGATTTCGTCAGATCTCTTCTTGAGTGGGCCGAGTAGGATTCGAACCTACGAAGGCAAAAGCCAGCAGATTTACAGTCTGCCCCGGTTGACCGCTTCGGTATCGACCCTCTTATTTTTATCTTACTTAGGAAACAAGCACGACAAGTTTATGATAAGCAAAAAAATATTCTTTGTCAAACAAGGACAAAAATTTATAAAGTTTTATAAAATTTTCTAAGTCGCTAAACTAATAATAAATTTAGTTAAGGCGTAAGCGCCGAAAATAACAATCAAACCAACCGCCGACCAAAGCAAAATATCTTTTCCTTTTTTTACTTTATCCTGGCTACCAGAAGATGTCATCCAAATCAAACCGCCATAAACAAACATGAGCAAAGCTAAAGAACCAACTATGCCCATAAGAGAATTAATAACGCGACCAACTA
>JAACPL010000001.1 GCA_009995495.1 Candidatus Falkowiibacteriota bacterium | reverse complement strand
TGAATAAAAAATTTTATGCTATTTAATAAAAAACTAAATAAAAATTTATCTCCTTTTCCTGAAGAAAAGTCAACTTGGCTAGAAGAAAATTCCGATGAAACTGAGGGGCAATTATCAATTGATGTTTATCAAACCGAAAAAGAAATAATTGTTAGATCAACGGTTGCCGGAGTTAAACCAGAAAACATAAAAGTTTCTCTCCACCACGATTTATTAACAATTAAAGGTTTCCGCGCCGAAGAAAATAAGATAAAAGAAGAGGACTATCTTTATCGTGAATGTTATTGGGGTTCATTTTCGCGTTCAATAATCCTTCCTTTTGAAGTTGATAATCGTGATATTAGAGCAGAAATAGAAAATGGCTTATTAACTATTTCTCTTAAAAAAATTAAGCCGGAAAAAATAGAAGTAATTTCAAAGGACTAAAGTCCTAACTCAAAAATATGAATAAAAAAACAAAAAAGACCCTGCCAAAGTATTTAATCATAACTCCGGCGGTTATCTTTTTGTTATTTTCTTTTTTTTATTTAATTTGGCTCTTCAATTATAAAGGCTTAGTTTATTCTGGCGTTTCTTTAGGGGAAAGTAAATTGAGTGGGAAAAACTATGAAGAAGTTAAAAGTCTCATAATAGAAAAGGTTAGTAAAATTGAAAGTGATGGTGTTATTTTTATTGACGAAAGTGGTCAAACAGCTAAAAAAGAAAAATATGAATCACTTGATACTGGCCCAACTTATTCTTTCTTAGCTTTTTTTCCAGAAGAAACCGCTAAATTAGCTTTTGATTCAAGCGAAAATAAAAACTTTTTCAAATTTATTTATCATTTACTTAAACCTAAAACATCTAAAAATTTGGAGGCTAAATTTGAGATTGAAAAAACAGGTTTAAATTATTTTTTAGATAATTATTTCCCGAGCTTAATTATTCCCCCGGAAAACGCTTATTTTTCTTTAGATTTGGGCCTGGATGATAAAGAAATTTTAATTATTAAACAAGAAAAAATTGGTAAAACTATTAATTATAATCAAGTCTTAAATGATTTAGAAAAAAATATTAAAAATTTGATTAATAATAAAATTTTGGTTAAAACAATATCAAGTTATCCAAGTGTTTCGGCAAATGATTTGGTAAATCTCAAAGATGAGGCTGAACTCATTTTGAAAAGCGGAGAATCTTTAGAATTATCTTATTTTAATTTTGATAACGAAGAAGAATCTTGGCGAGTTAAAGCGGATGATATTGTTTCTTGGCTTGAAATAGAAGATAAAAAAAATAATAAAGAAATTTCTTTAAACGAAGAAAGAATCCAAGCTTACTTAGAAGAGAAATTAGTACCAAAAATTAACAAAGAAATAATTCTACCAAAACTTGAAATTGAATCAGGAAAAGTTTCTGATTGGCGAGTTGGAGAAAATGGGCGCGAACTTGATTTAGAAGCTAGTGCTAAAAAAATAAATCAAGCTTTTATTTTAGGTGAAGCTAGTCTTGAATTAGAAATCAAAAACATTAGCGTTGAGTCTTTCGTTTCCGAAAATGATTTTAAAATTCAAGAAATTATTGGCACTGGTCACTCAAGTTTTAAAGGTTCTCCGGTTAATAGACGACACAATATTAAAGTCGGCGCTGACGCTTTACATGGTTTGTTAATAAAACCAGGGGAAGAGTTTTCTTTAATTAAAGCCTTAGGAGAAATAGATGGAGAAAATGGTTATAAAACCGAATTAGTAATAAAAGATGGAAAAACTATTCCTGAATATGGTGGTGGCCTTTGCCAGGTTGGAACAACTCTTTTTAGAACGACTTTACAATCTGGCTTACCAATTACAATGAGGAGAAACCATTCTTATCGCGTTTCTTATTATGAACCAGCCGGAACTGATGCCACAATTTATGATCCCTGGCCAGACTATCGCTTTATCAACGATACTGGGAACTATATTTTGATTCAATCAAGAATTACTGGCGACGATCTTTATTTTGATTTTTGGGGACTAAAAGATGGTCGCGAAGTTGAGGTTGGTGCTCCAATAATTTATAATATTGTCAAAGCCCCAGAAACAAAATATATTGAAACCGATGAACTTGCGCCTGGTGAAAAAAAATGTACTGAAAGTTCTCATAACGGCGCTAGTGCATACTTTGACTATAAAGTAACCTATCCCGAAGGAGCAACGACAACACCTGTGGTTGAAAAGCGTTTTAGTTCTTATTATGTTCCTTGGCAAGCGGTTTGTTTGGTGGGGAAAGCTATAGAGGTTGAGGGGTCAGCAACGTCGACTGATTCAATCGAGATACCAGCCGAAGTTCAGGTTGAAGCGCCAACTGAAGAAGTGGTTGAAAACCCTTCAAGTTTTTAAAACATAAATCTTTTAACTTCTAAAAACACCACCAGTGTTACCTGGTGGTGTTTTATTAAAGCTTTAATTAAATTTTATTTTATAATTTCACCTTCAATGGTTTTGTTTTCCGTTTCATTATTTTTAGTTTTCTTAAAAGTATATAATTGTTGTAGAGCAGTTAAAAGGGTAAAGAAAAACCAATAAAGAGTAAGGCCGCCCGGTAAGGAAATTCCGATAAAAATTGTGATAATTGGCATAAAATACATCATCTGTTTGCTCATAATCGCTGCCATATTTTCATCTTTTGAGCCTTCGGTTTTTATCTCCGGTTTCTTAGTAGTCATCATTTTTGCTTGCCAAAACTGAGCCGCTCCCGCTAAAAACGCTAAATAAACATTTGGTTTACTTAAATCAACTAAACCCAAGGTAATCATATTAACTGTTTCGGGGCGATAAATCCAAGGATAAACTAAATCTAACTTACTATTAACCCCGTCTCTAAAAACCTGAAAAACCGCAATTAAAAACGGGAATTGAATTAATAAGGGTAAACAAGAAGAAAAAGGGTTAACTTTATTTTCTTTATAAAGATCCATAGTTGCTTGACTTAAAGCAACTTTGTCAGTTTTATGTTTTTCTTTTAATTCTTTTATTTTTGGTTGTAAATCTTGTAAGGCTTTTTGAGACTTAATTGAAGATTTGCTTAGTGGCCAAAGAAGTCCCTTAATTACCAAGGTTAAAACAATAATGGCAATACCAATATCCTGAAATGAGACAAAATCATAAATAAAGATCAATAAGTTGAAGATTGGTTGATAAAAAAAGGTTGTGAAAAAATTTCCCATAGATTTGTTGTAAAACTTAATAATTATTTATAATTTCCTATTTTAGCTATTTTAAGGGGTCGTTGCCACCCTTATTAAAAGGATTACACCTTAATATCCGCCAAGCAGACTTAAGACCGCCCTTTATTATACCATATTTATCAATCGCTTGAATCGAATAATCAGAACAAGTAGGATAAAAACGACAAAACCCATAAGGGTGTTTATGTTTAAAAGCTCCATGATCTGGGGATAAAGTTTTCTGATATAATTTAATAAAAGAAATCACTCCTTTTTTTAAAAAGTTATCAATAAATTGCAACATTTTTAATTTTTATTTAAGTTTGATTTTACTTAAGTTTATTTTAACCCTTTTGCTAGTTTTAATAAAGCTTCTTTGATTTCTAAAAAAGTTTTGGTTTCTAAACCTTTAATTGTTATTATAACAATATCATAAGAATTTTTAGTTTTAGGAAAATCATTTCTCACAATTTCCCTAATTTGTCTTTTAATCTTATTTCTAATAACCGCCTTTTTACTAACCTTAAGACCAATAATAATCCCAATTCTATTAAAACCCAAGTTATTTTGTAAGTATTTTAAGCCTAAAACAGGACAATAAAAAGACAGACCAGTTTTGAAAATCTGGTCCAAGTCTTTTTTTTTACTTAAAGTATTTTTAGGCATTGGCCTTCGTCTTTTATTATTTAGACAAGGTTTTTCTTCCTTTATCACGACGACGCTTCAAAACAGCCCGACCATCTTTGGTAGACATTCTTTTCAAAAAACCATGTTTTTTCTTGGCTCTTTTCTTGTTGGGTTGATAGGTTCTTTTTGGCATATTCTTCTTTTAGGATTAACAATTATTTCTTCTAGTCTAAGATAACACTTTTAGTTTCAAGAGTCAATATCAATCTTGATATTACAATCTTTTAGTTTTCCCCTTCTTATTAACAGCTTTTAGGCAGCTTCTTGCTTGTTGTAATTTTATATATTTAATATAATGTCTATATTAAATCGATTCTTCATTTTTAATTTTTTTTTATGACCAATGATCAAGTTTGGAAAGCTGTTTTAGGCGAAATAGAATTAAGTTTATCTCGAGTTAACTTTGTGACTTGGTTTAAAGATACTTTTATTTGTCAGTTTGAAAATAGTCGAGTTATTGTTTGTGTTCCTAGTGCTTTTGTAAAAAAGTGGTTAGAAGAAAAATACCATAAAAATATAATTAAAGCCTTAGAAAACGTTACTAAACAAGAAATTAAAGAAATTATCTATAAGGTTGAGTTAAAAAGACCGGATACAAAGGACTCTTTTGTAATTAATACTGTAGGTGATGAGTCAGAAAAAGAAAAGGAAATAAACGAAATAAAAAATACTGATGAAAATGATGGTAGAAATGGAAATGGGGCTGAGAATGGAAACGGAAAATCTATTAATCGTTTTGGTTTAAACTCTCGTTACTTATTTGAAAATTTTATTGTTGGTAAGGGAAATGAATTAGCTCACGCTGCTTGTTTAGCGGTTGTTAATAATTTAGGAAAAGCTTATAACCCACTTTTTATTTATGGTGGAGTTGGTTTAGGAAAAACTCATCTTCTTCAAGCAATTGGCAACGCGGTCGCTAAAAAAACTGACAAAATTCTTTATTGTACTAGCGAAAAGTTCACTAATAATTATATTCAGGCGGTTAAAAGCGGAAAGGCAAAAGAATTTAAAAATTTATATCGCAATGTTGATTTACTTTTAGTTGATGATATTCAATTTATGGGTGGAAAGGACGGAACCCAAGAAGAATTTTTTCACACTTTTAATGAGCTTCAACAAAACGACAAACAAATTGTTTTAACATCAGATAGACCACCAAAAGCCATGCCAGCGATTGAAAAGCGTCTTATTTCCCGTTTTGAATCAGGAATGGTTGCTGATGTTGGTAAACCAGATATTGAAACAAAGGTGGCTATTTTAGAAAAGAAAGCAATTGAAAAGAATTTCCCTCTTGATAGAGAAATTTTAGCTTATGTCGCTGAGCATGTCCAAAATAATATTCGTGAACTTGAAGGAGCTTTAAATAAAGTTATTGTTTTTCATCAATTTCGTGGAATAAAGCCAGACCTAAAAAGCGTTAAAGAAATTTTAAATGACTACATTGCTAACATTCAAAGTAAGTCTTTATCACCAAAAGATATAATTGATGCTACCGCTAAATATTATAATTTAAATTTAAAAGATTTGGTTGGTCAAAGTAGAAAAAAGGAGTTAGTTAAACCAAGACAAATTTCAATTTATTTAATTAGAGAAGAATTGAATACCTCTTACCCAACTATTGGTGAAGAATTGGGTGGTAGAGACCATACAACCGCAATGCATTCATATAATAAAATAGTTAAAGAAATACAAAATGAAAATAATGAAAAGTTAAAACAAGAATTAGAGTCTATTAGGCAGCTTTTTGGTCAAAGTTAATTATTATTTAATATTAGTTAAAATATTTAAGTTAATAAGTTGTTAACTAAGACTTAAAAACTTGTTGAAACTAATTAATAGTTTGTTAATAAAAACCAGTTTCAAAAAGTAATACCCAAAGCGCAAAATAAAATTAACAGAATGAGACAGGTTTAGTTAACAGTAAAAATTTTAACAATCAAACCTAAAACAAAAGGTAAAATAAAAAATTAGTAAAAATAATTAACTTATCCACTCCCCTTATTATTACTATTAGTTAATTATATATAATTAATATATTAATAAAGAAACAACTAAATCTATAAATATGCAATTTATTAGTTTACAGGAAAATTTAAAAAAAGGTCTAAATATAGTAAGTCACACAAGCTCTAAAAATATAAACTTGCCAATCTTAAATAATATTTTAATAAAAGCTTATTCTGGTGAAATAGAGTTTATCGGAACTAATTTAGAAATAGGGGTTAATTCTAAAATTAGGGGTAAAGTTGAAAATGATGGAGAATTCACGGTTAATTCAAGACTTATAACAGACTATATTAATTTATTAAATACCAATGAAAAAGTTTTATTTAAATTAGTTGATAATGAACTATTAATAGAATCTGGTAATTATAAAACTAAAATAAAAGGAGAATCATCAAAAGAATTTCCTTTAATACCAACAATTGAAAGTGATAATATTTTCTCTTTTGAACTCGAAAGTTTTCGTAAAGCTTTAAATAGTGTTATTTTCTCAGTTTCAACTAGTGAAAACAGACTAGAACTAACTGGTGTTTTATTTTCTTTTTCTAAAGATTCGCTCGATTTAGCCGCGACAGATAGTTATCGTTTAGCAGAAAAAAACTTAAAAATAGATCAAAGTATTAATCAAAACTTAAATAAAGATTTAGAAAACTTTAAATTAATTATTCCAGCCAAAACAATTCAAGAACTATTAAGAATTTTAAATAATATTGGTGAGACTGGTGATGGTGACGGAAAAATAAATATTTCTTTTTCCGATAATCAAATTTTATTTACCTTTAATTCAACCTCACTTATCTCTAGAATAATTAATGGAAACTATCCTGATTATAAACAAATTATTCCAACTCAAACAAAAACAAGTGCGCTTGTTAGTAAAATTGAATTAGTAAGAGCAATTAAAGCCGCTTCCTTATTTTCAAAAAACGGGATGAATGATATTTTATTACAAATAAAAAAAAATCAAATTTTAGTTTCATCTTTTTCTGGGGCTAGCGGGGAAAGTAAAATAAAAATTGACTCAAAAAATGGAGGTGATGAAAATGAAATAACAATTAATTTTAAATATATTTTAGATGGCTTAAATAATATTGATTCAGAATTAATTGAAATATTAATTTTAAATAGTAATTCTCCTTGTATTATAAAAAGAAGTGGGCTTAGTGATTATCTTTATATTATTATGCCAATTAGACAATAAGTTTAATCAACAATAATGGAAATTGGATTACCAGTAATAATATCTCCATTATAATCTCTTAATTCCGGATAAACTAAATATTGACCCTTTGCTTCTAAGTTTATTGTTAAATTGTTATTAAAGTTTATATTTTCACTTAAATAATTAATATAAACAGTTTCTTTTGTCTCATCTTTTACTGATAATATTAAGCGATGTGCCCTCTCTGGCTGGGAAACAGCTAAAGTAAAACTAAGAGGAAAATCAAAAAGAGAGGTTGCTAGTCCAGAGTTTGGGTTAGTTATTTCAATGGAATTTTTAGCAGTATTAATATTATTATTTTCTATATTTAAATTAAAATTAACCTTTTTCTCACTACAATTTTTATAAGGATCGCAAACCTGAACCTTTAAAGTGTTAAAACCATTAGCAAGTTTGCCCAAAGAAATAGCTTTTTCATAAAAATCTTTTGTTTCAGTTTTTTCAGTCACTATTAAATTATTATTAAGATAATAATTAACTAAAGAAACACCTAAAGGCGCCTCAACCTTAAAATTGAGATATAAGAAATCGTTTTTTATTTCCTCGTTTTCACTTGGACCACTAATTATAATTATTGGATTATTTTTTTCATCCTTAAACTCACTATAAGAATTTAATAACTCATAATCAGTACTAGTTGAGGTTTTTTTAAACCAATCTGAAATAGCGGTTTCCCACGCTTTATATTGAGGATCTGATTCTGGATTATTAGCTGCTTCGTTTCTAGGGTCTTCTTTATTAACATAATGTAAAATACTATGGTGACTTGGAATTGTAATTTTTTTAATTAAACTAGGATCAGTTAAACTGTCAGCCGGTAAGCCAGTAACTATATCAATCTCAATAGTATTGTTTTGAATTTTACCGTCTAAAACAGCCACACCAGTTTTATAATCATCTGGTTTATTAAAATTTTCAATTTCAGTTCCCTCTAAAGATCTTTTCATAAACTCATTCCAAATTGGTGCAGCGACTACACTACCATCTGCCTTACCAGACATTTTTTTATTATCACTATTACCCACCCAAACACCAGCAACTAAAGACGGGGTATAACCAACCGTCCAAGCGTCATGAAAATCATTAGTGGTTCCGGTTTTAGCGGCTACCGGTCTATTACCAAGAGTTAAAGAATTTCTTTCTCCAAAAATATAGGCTCGAGCAGAATTATCACTCATTATTTCATTTATCATTCTGGCTGATTGTTGGCTTAAAACAGTCTTCTTTTTTTCTTTATACTCTTCGATAATTTCGCCACTAGAATTTTCGACTTTTAATATTCCCGCTATTTCTCTAACATCACCCTCGGTTGCAAAAACACTAAAAGCATTAACATGTTCAATTAACTTTACTTCCGCTCCACCTAAAACAAAAGCAAGACCAAACCTTTCTCTTTCAGAAAAAGTGCTATAACCAAAACTCTCAAGCAAACTAATAACATTATTTAATCCAGCTAAATATAAAGCCTTAACGGCTGGAATATTTAAAGACTTTCAGAAAAAGTGCTATAACCAAAACTCTCAAGCAAACTAATAACATTATTTAATCCAGCTAAATATAAAGCCTTAACGGCTGGAATATTTAAAGAC
>JAACPL010000044.1 GCA_009995495.1 Candidatus Falkowiibacteriota bacterium | reverse complement strand
TTAATTCTTATTCCATACAAAGCTCCATTTTCATTTTTCATTACCCTAAAATTTTTAATTTGTTCAGGATTAGGAATTCTTTCTAAAGTTTTGCCATTAAGGTTAATTGTTTTTGCTGGCTTAGCTTTCGTTGTAACTTCCTCAGTGCTAGTAGTGGTTGCTACAGTGTTAGCTGTAAGCACCTCAACATTAGTTGTTGTTGCAATGGAAGTGCTAGTTTCATTAGTTTCATTAGTTTCATTAGTTTCATTAGTTTCATTAGTTTCATTAGTTTCATTAGTTTCTACCGCCCTCGTAGTAGCGATGGAAAAAATTAAAACTGCTCCCAATAGAGCAAATGGCAAAACCAAAAGATTGATTTTTTTCATATTTTTATAATTAATTACTTAGTTAAATAATTATAACACATTTTCTATAAAAATGTAACCTCCTCCCCGGACTAAAACCCAGGGTTTACTTTTGCGGCATAAAAAAAGCTCGGACAATCTGTTCGAGCTTTTCTATGCTAATAAACTATTTAAAATCTAAAAATATTTATTCTATCTCAGTTTCAACGTTTACAAGATTAGGACAATTATTCATCATCCGTTCTCCTTGAGCGTTGCCGCGTCTCATAGCCTGACCATTGCCTTGTCCATTTCCTTGTCGAGTACCAAGTCCCATAGCTGGGCCTTCTTCAATACCAATGCTCTTTAAAATTTCTCTAGCATCGTCCATTAAATTGTGAGCTTCAACAAATTTAGTAAAATTATCAGCTGTAACTTTTTCAGCAAAAGGATTATTTTCTCCAATAGCATCTTTCCAGGCATTATAGTCATTAGCAGCAAGAGCTACTTCAACCGCTTCAAAATCAGCCTGCATTTCCGCTTGACGACTCTCTCTTTGAGCCTCCATCACAACCCTCTCCTCTTCACTTAGATTCTCAAAACCACGAGCTTCTCCGCGCATAGCTTTTCCGTTGCTAGCTTCAAACATATTATCACTTGCAGCTTGACTAGCGATAATACCGCCACCAATTAAGGCAAGGGCCGAAAGAGCAATTACGGTATTCATTAACTTTTTGTTTTTCATATTTTTTTTATTATTAAATAAATAAAAGAGCGTATTAATCCTTGCAAGGCGACGCTTAGGCCGTCACTAACTAATACGCTTAAAAATTTTATTTCTTCCAAGGTAGCTTTAACTCCATCTCTTTTGATCCCCCTGGGAAACCATGTCGTGGTTGAGACATAAAAGCTCTACCGGCTTGAGGTATTTTAATAAGCTTAGCCTCAAAAGTAGTTTCAGCGGTAGCTTCTCCTATTAAATGTAATGGCTGACCATTAAATAACTCTAAGTCATTGGAAATTTCAGCCGGAATAATAACTTCCCAAACTTTCCCGCTTGGATCAATAATACTTAAGTCGCCATTATTTAAAGACGCAAGCCCCGCTAATCGCCCCGCTTCTGGATTGAGCCAAAAACCTAATTGTGGATTAAACATTCTCGCATATGAAGGTGCTTTTTGACCAAGTATATCATCTATTTTTCTCCCAAGACCAACCAGAAAAAATAATTCGCCTAAAATAATGCTAATTAAAATCGCAAAAATTATAATAAAACTAAAAGGATAACGATAACCTTTGGGACTGTGTTTAATATTATAAGAAAGCACAAAAATAAATAATCCTAAAAAAATAAGCCAAAGATAAGGAAGGGTCATTAAAAAGAAAGATAAAAAGCCACCATCGAGTCTTAAGCCCATCTCCCAATTATTATATTTTAATAAATAAATAATAACTGATATTGCCGCTGAACCAAAAATAAGAGCTAGGGCCCCGAAGACCCAAACGACGTAATTTTTAAGTAAAAAATGCCATCGCGGTTTTGGTGAAATATTTTCAGTTTTTATTTTCTCAAGCAAATGCTCGGCAAAATTATTGGTCTTCATATATTTAAAATTTTATTTTTTGTTTTTCCGCTTCAGCTTTAAAAGCTAACTTCGCCCGATTTATCATTGAAGCGACTGTTCCTGATGGTTTTTTAAGAATATCAGAAATCTCCTCATAACTTTTTTCTTCCAAAAATTTTAAAACCAAAACCTCGCGATATTTCTCGTCAAGCAAATCAAGAATTTTATTAATTTCCTCGCTCGCTAAATTTAAATCGGTTTGAATCCTAATATCAATACCGTCGGCTAAATTTTTTAAGCCCTCCTCATCTATATTAACAGCATTTCCCTCCGGGCGAGCTTTTAATTTACGATAACGACTAATAACATGGTTATGGGCGATGCGATAAATCCAAGAAGAAAATTTCAAACCATAATTAAAGTCATTTAAATTAAGATAAGTTTTAATAAAAATTTCTTGTAAAATATCTTGAAGCTCATCCTCGTCAACTTTAGTTAATCTTTTAACATAAGACGACAAAGGTTTCTCATAAAGTTTAACGATATCTAAAAAGGCGTCGCGATTAGCTAAGCTAGCCGCAACTAAATCTCTCTCATTTTTTTGTTTTATCTCCTGAGAGTTTTGGGTCATAAATCAACTTCTTTTTCTAATACGCAAAAGCTTATAAGTTTCTTCTGTTATTATAATCCTATAATGGCCTTAAATCAAAAACCCTGAAACTTTGTTTGTTTCAGGGCTTCTTTTAACTTTCTTGCAATGAAGATATTTCAATTCAAATGAATTAATTTAATGAAAATCCCCCATTTTTGATCGACACTTATTACAATGATTTTATCATTATCCATTATAATTGAACTGTTCAATTCCGCTACAATTGATTGGTAGTCTATAGTTCCCTCACTGTGAAAGAAAAAAATACGAGGCCTGCTCTCCTCAAAAAAACTATTTGTTACCAAGGAAACGTTAATTTCATTTTTTGGAATAGTTTTTCCAACCAAGCGGCGCTGAATTATTTTTTCTATATATTCAAGGCTATTTGGTGAAAAAAAATCACCAAAAATTACAGAATCACTATTTTCAATAAGTGATTTTAAACTATCTACTAGCTCGGAGATGTTATCCGGAGTTACTACTACTTTTTCCATTTTATATAAAGTTTTAAATGTTCAATAATATTAAGAATTTTCATTTGATGATATCCATTTAACTACCAGGAAAAAACCCGACCAAAACAGAGCTATGAAATAAAAGAAAAGAAAGGTTATAAGATATTTATAACTATTAGACATATAGTCTAACATTTCTGAATTGAAATGACTTAATAATCCTAAGCCAATCAATACCACTAATACAGTGCTAAGCATAATAATTAAATACTTGTTCATTTTATATGATTTTAAAGTTCTACAATACAATTTGACTATCAAATAAGTATATCATAGATATACTATTTTGTCAAGCTTAAGATTATTTAAGATTATTTAATGTAAAATTTATACAAAAAACCACCTATACGGTGATTTTTCCAAATGAGCCGTTGACCGGGATTGAACCGGTGACCTTCTCCTTACCATGGAGATGCTCTACCAGCTGAGCTACAACGGCGGCTAAAATTCTCTTAATTATCCTCTCCTAAAGCCATAATTTCCTCACGCCAAGTTTGCAACTTATTGTTTTCAGGATTGATAGCTGACATCTTATTAAAATAGGTCCAAGCTAGGCCCTTATCTTTTTTCATTATACTTAAATCCAAAATTAGGTCAAGATAACGAGGATTATTAGGCTCTAAATCAAGCGCTTCTCTAATACTTTCTAAAGCATAATCTAATCTTTCTAATTCTAAGCCCGCTTTAGCTAGAGAAAAATAAATTTCTGCGACTGATAAATCCTCGGCTAATATACCTAATCTTTTTTCTTTGACCGCTAATTTAAGAGCGAAGCTTAAAGTTTGGATTGCCTCCGTTAACTTGGCGTTACTATAATAAAGCTCGCCTAAAAAGAAAAAAGCCCGTAAATTCTTTTGATCGAAATTAATAATATCTAAATACTTAGCTTCAGCTAAAACACCATCGTCCTGCTTTTCAGCGACCTCCGCTTCCCTAAATAAATCTTTAATTAATTTATTTCTTTGCTCCATTGGCAGGGGGCGATTTTTTAGATAACTACTTTTTAAAGAATGAAGATTTTTCTCAATAAAAGTTAAAGTGTTTTTTGTTTTGTTTTTAAGGTGCTCAATATTTAGTAAAAAGACCTGGCTAAGACGCATTAGATCACGATTAATTCTTTTTTTAATAATCGCTCTCTTAAAGCCCGCCTCCTTCTCCCCAGGAATATTATCAGTATTTAAAATTGATAAAATAGAAAACTTGCGAATAATAACAATAAAAACTGCCAACATCGAGACAAGCGCAATAAATAAAGCAATTTTTTCAAACAATAACATATGAATTATGGGATTAACAAATACTTAAGAAACCTTCCGCTTCTAAACTAAGTCCGCCAACTAAAAGTCCGGAAATACTTTTTTGTTTTAAAAACAAGGCGGCATTTTTTACATCAACACTTCCGCCATATAAAACTTGAGGTCGTTTTGATAAAAGTTTCTCCCCTTCTTTAATTATATAGGCCGCAATTTCTGCCGCTCCTTCAGCCGCCATCGCTTCCCCGCTACCAATTGCCCAAATCGGTTCATAAGCAATTAAAACCTCGGCGCCTTTAGGACTTTTTTTCAAAGAAACATTTTTTAAAGCGCCTTTAAGTTGTTTTAAAATAACCTTCTTAGTTTCTTTAGCAGCTTTTTCTTTAGCACTTTCGCCAACACATAATATAACTTTCAAACCCGCCTCAAGCGCCGCTAAAACTTTTTCATTTATAGTTACATCATCCTCTTTCTGAAGTTGACGTCTTTCACTATGACCTAAAATTACATAAGTTGCCCCAACTTCTTTTAAAGTCGATGAGGAAACCTCGCCAGTTAAAGCGCCATTATTTTTGATAGCGCAATCTTGAGCACCAAGACTAAAATTATCTGAAAAACCAGAGGCAGCAATTAAAGGTAAGCTAACAAAATCAGGACAAACAATTACTTGTCGATGACTTTTAACTAAACCAACATTTAATTTAGAGGCTAAACGTAAACTCTCTTCAACTGATAATTTCATTTTCCAATTAGCAATAATAATTTTTGGCATATATAAATATTTAACTATTTTTATTTTTAGCCCAAGTAACAGTTTTTTCAATTCCCTCCTCTAAGTTTACTTTTGGTTCCCAATTTAAAATTTTCTTAGCTAAAGAATTATCTAAACAACTTCGTCTTTGTTCTCCCGGCTTAGCCGGCTTTTCTTCTACTAAGATTTTTTTATCAAGAGCTTTATTTAGGGCTTCACGAATATCTAATAAACTTGATTCTAAGCCATAGGAAATATTAATTTCTCCTTGATAATCAACTTCCATCACTGAAATTAAAGCAGCAACAACATCACTAACAAAAACGAAATCACGAGTTTGTCGTCCGTCGCCAAATTGATAACTAGTTTTATCAGACACAGCGTTATCAGTAAAAATAGCAATTACTCCCGCTTCCCCGCCTTTAAATTGACGTGGTCCATAAACATTAGCGAATCTTAAAACTGAATAATTTAAACCGTAATTATGATAATACAAATTTAAATATTTCTCAAAAGTTAATTTATGAATACCGTAAAATGATAAAGGATAAGCGGGACAATCTTCTTTAGTCGGAATTAAATCAGTATCGCCATAAATAGCTCCCCCAGTTGAAGAGAAAATTATTTTCTTAACTTCATGCAAACGACAAGCTTCTAAAATTTTTAAACCGCCATCAAGATTTATTTTAGCGTCATGTCGCGGGTCAATCATTGACTTAGCGACTTCAATTTGCGCCGCCAAATGAAAAACAAAATCCGGCTTTTCTTTAGCAAAAACCGGCTCAAGTTCGTCGGAGCTAATATCTAACTGATAAAAAGTTGCTTCTTTATTAATATAGCTCTTTAAACCCGAAGAAAGATCGTCAACAACAACAAGCTTATGGCCATTTTTAATTAAAGCATCAACTAGATTAGAGCCGATAAAACCAGCTCCCCCAGTAACTAGTATTTTTGCCATAAAATTAATCCTTAATAATTAAATAATATCCTTAAATCTTACTTACATCTTAACTTAAATTTGAAAAAAATGCCAAATTTAAGACAAAATAAACTCTTTTTAGCATTTGCTTTTATCATTAAAGCTTGCTACAATATCTATGTGAAAATGTTTAAAAATCTAAGAAATTAATTCCAAATTAAGGGAGTTTTTTATTTATATGGCAAAAAAAGATGAAAAAAACAGTGATTATGGTGCCGACCAAATTACTGTTCTTGAAGGTTTAGACCCAGTTAGAAAACGCCCGGGAATGTATATCGGCTCAACTTCCGCTGCCGGCCTCCACCATCTTATCTGGGAAGTCGTTGATAACTCAATTGATGAAGCTATGGCGGGTCACGCTGACGAAATCTGGGTTAATTTATTACCCGATAGATTAGTCTCGGTTCGCGATAATGGTCGCGGTATCCCGGTAGGAATGCACAAAGTAACTGGAATTTCTGCTCTAGAAACGGTTTTGACCAAACTTCATGCCGGTGGAAAATTCGGTGGTGGTGGTTATAAAGTTTCCGGAGGACTTCACGGTGTTGGTGTTTCCGTCGTTAATGCCTTAAGTGAATATTTAAAAGCCGAAATTCATCGCGATGGAAAAATTTGGGAG
This sequence comes from Candidatus Falkowiibacteriota bacterium, assembly GCA_009995495.1. Lineage (GTDB taxonomy): Bacteria > Patescibacteriota > Patescibacteriia > Patescibacteriales > UBA12465 > UBA12465. The sequence goes on along the minus strand of JAACPL010000044.1, from coordinate 23,186 downwards.
CAAGAATTTAAAGCTGGAATTCCTCAAAAACCAGCTAAGGCTGTTGGTAAGTGTGACGATAGGGGGACAACAATTTTTTTCAAACCAGATGCAACAATATTTACCGAGCTAGATTTTAGCTGGGGTAAAATTTTAGATCGTTTAAGACAGCAATCCTATTTAACCAAAGGCATAACTATTAATATTAATGATAAAAGAGAGAGTCATCGTGAGAAAAAATATCGTTTCCACTTTGAAGGCGGGATTAAATCCTATATTAAATCTCTTCACCGAAATAAAGACGTAAAAAATGAAACTGTTTTTTATGTTGATAAAGATATTAATGATTGTAAAGTTGAGGTAGCTCTTCAATATAACGATGAGTATAATGAAACCCTTTTGGCCTTTGCTAATAATATCCATAACCCGGAAGGCGGAACTCATGTTGCTGGTTTTAAATCGGCTCTAACCAGAACTTTAAATAATTACGCTCGTAGTAAAAATTTATTAAAAGAAAAAGAAGAAAACTTGACCGGAGAAGATGTGCGTGAAGGTTTAACCGCAATCATTAGTGTTAAATTAGGAGACCCTCAATTTGAAGGTCAAACCAAAGGAAAGCTAGGAAGTGCCGAAATGAAAGGCTATGTTGAATCAATTTTTGGCGAAGCCTTTAATACTTATCTAGAAGAACATCCAAAAGAAGGTGAGGCAATTATTGGAAAATGTATTCTCTCTTCCCAGGCGCGTCTCGCCGCTCGCTCCGCTCGCGCCACAATTTTAAGAAAAGGCGCGCTTGAAGGCATGACTCTTCCTGGTAAATTAGCCGACTGTTCAAGTCGCCATCCTGAAGAATGCGAAATTTATATTGTTGAGGGAGACTCAGCTGGAGGCTCTGCTAAGCAGGGTCGTAATAGAAGATTTCAAGCGATCCTTCCTTTACGAGGAAAGATTTTAAATGTTGAAAGAGCTCGTTTAGATAAAATGTTAGCTAATAATGAAATTAAAAATTTAGTTATTGCGCTTGGTACTAATATTGACGAACAATTTGATTTAGCAAAATTAAGATACCACCGAATTATTATCATGACGGATGCTGATGTTGACGGCTCTCATATTAGAACTTTACTTCTAACTCTATTCTTCCGTCACTTTAATTCCCTAGTTACTGATGGCCACATTTATATCGCTCAACCACCTTTATACCAAATTAAAAAAGGTAGTTCTGTTAGCTATGCTTATACTGAAGAAGAAAAAGAGGCAATTATTATTAGTCTTGGCGGAACTCCAGAAGATTCAATTGAAATTTCTGAAGAAAATGACGATGAGGAAACTTTTGTAATTGAAGAAAAAGATGAAGCCATTATTAAAAAAGCAGCTGAAGAAGCAGAAAAAAAGAAAAATAGTAAAATTCATATTCAACGCTATAAAGGTTTAGGGGAGATGAATCCGGAACAACTTTGGGAAACAACTATGAACCCAGAAACAAGAATTGTTAAGCAAGTAACAGTTGAAGACGCTGCTAAGGCTGACCAAATTTTTGATATGTTAATGGGTGATAATGTTGCTCCTCGTAAAAACTTTATTCAAACCCACGCCAAAAAAGTTCAAAATCTTGATATCTAAAATAGTTTTAAATTTAGTTATAATAATATGGAAGCCTTAATTGCTAAGTACTTAGTTTTTCTCTGCCCAATAGTTTCCTTTACCATTGCTCAAGGAACAAAAATGATAATCAGGGCAACTAAGAGAAAACTAACTTTTCGTGACATTTTCGCTTATTCCGATATGCCGAGCGGACATACTGCTGTTGTCGTTGCTTTAGTAACAATAATTGCTTTAATTCATGGAGTAAATTCAAGCTTTTTCTCAATTGCTTTTGTTTTTGCTTTAATTGTTATTGTTGATGCCATTGGTTTAAGAAATTATTTAGGCCAACATGGTAAAACTTTAAATGTTTTAGTTAAGGATTTACACGAAGATTCTTTTTTAGATTTCTCTTATCCAAAACTATTAGAAAAAATTGGCCACACCCCCCTTCAAGTTTTAGTCGGTGCCTTAGTGGGGATTATAACTAGCTTAGTCGGTTACCTTATTTTTGCTATCTAAAAAAATAGGCTTGAGGCGATAGCTAGCAATAAGGATTAAACAAATTATAAAATAAAAAGCCCGGCGATTTTTCTTCTCGTCGGGTTTTAATTTATCTAATCTTACCAATAATGCGATGCTGACGCCTCTCGCTTCGTGCTTACAGAGAAGACGTTACTTAAGAAGCAAACCACGTTTTCAGCTGATGAGAAATTAGCGACATCATCATAAAAACTATCATATTGCTTTCTAATGAAAACTTTATGATATGGCTTCATTTTTTTTAAGATCATCCTGACAGAGCGTAAGGCAATTCCTTGATCATGGAGATCGGAAGCATCCGCGGTTTTAAGATTTGTTTCTAAAAAACTAGACAAATCTTTTTTAGGATCAAATCCCAAGATATCTAATATCTCAAGGTCGCGGTCATTTAAACCTTTAATGTTTTCTTTCATATTATTAGTTTTTATTGTTAATGTTAATGTACTTTAATATTTTAAAAAATAGTTTTTTAAAAAATTTAACTTTTTACTTTATTCTTTATTTTAAAGCTTGTCAAATATCTTTTTAAATTTTACAACAAATTCCCTGCCAAACTTTTACCCTTCATTGACGCTGGCTTTTCTAAGCCCATAATTTCCAAAATCGTTGGAGCAATATCAATTAAAGAGCCGGAGACAAGCAAAGAGCTTAAATCTGAATCCATTACATCGGTTTTACCAACTCTTAAACCTTGAAAATCAGAGCTAACAAAAATTAGTGCCAAGGGATTTTTGGTTGGACCATTATCATTTATTTCCATACCAAGATCCAACATTTTTTCCGCATTACCAAAAACAGAAGAAATTAAAAGACAAGCATTTTTCTCTATAACCTTATCAGTTATTTTTTTCAAAAATTTATCAACTAAAGCAATCTCTTGACGGACAGCTTCCATATCGCCTGTTCTTGCCGCCAAATCTATTCCGGGAGCGGAAACAATAATTAAATCATTGGGTCGGATTTCATTTAAATGATTTAAAAGTTCAGAAAATATTTTTTTTGTTAATAGCCCCCGGCTTAAAGACTTTCCATTTTTTAAAGTTGATGAGACGATTTGCCATTCTTCAAGTGGAAGCTTATCTTCTTTTAAACCATTAAAAAAACTGGTTAAAGCGGCGAAACGGCTGCTTTCAGTAATTTTTAATTGCTTTAAATTTTTATCTGCCAATACCGAACTTAGACTTAAAAAAGTTTCACTAGAGTCAGTATTTATTTCTTCATCATTATTAGCTGTTCCTAAATTTAAATATCTCTGATTAACCGAGCCAGATAAGGAGCTAAGTAAAGCAACTGGATAATCATTGATTAATTTGTTAATAGTTGGAGTTTTAATTTGAGAAAAAGCATTTCCTTCGTTAACCGGGGCCACACCAAAACCATCAAGTAATAACAAAATCACCGGTCGTGGTCGCGATCTATAGTCAACTTCTTCAGGATCAGTAGAATTTAAAGCGTCTTGAATAATATTCATAAATGAAATTAGTTTATAATTCGGATTCAATTTCAAGTAGGCGATTATATTTTATTGTTCTTTCTCCTCGAGCTAAGGAACCAGCCTTGAAATAATCTGCTCCCAAGCTCACAGCTAAATCAGCAATAAACTTATCATTAGTCTCTTGATTAAGCCCAGAAACTACTAATTTATAGTCATGGTCTTGAGCTAGCTTCGCATATAAAACTGACTCAGTCAAGGTTCCGGCCTTCGCTGGTTTTAAAACCACAGTGTTTAAAGCCTTCTTATCTAAAGATTGACGCAGGCGCTTAATATTTGAAGCTAATAAATCGTCGGCTGAAATTGCTAAATCCTTACCAAGCCGAGTATTGAGTTTATGCCAAGATTCCCAATCATTCTCGCTATACGCATCCTCAAGATAAATAATTGGATAACGACTTAACCATTCTTCATATAAAGAAGTTAGGTCAAGGGCACTAAAATAATTTCCGTCCAAAGAAAAAATATATTTCTTAGTCTCGGTGTCATATAAAATTGAAGAACCAATATCTAAGCCTAAATCAAAATCTTCTCCCGGATTATAACCACGACGAAGAATTGCTGTTATTATAAATTCAAGTGCCTCAATACTAGAATCCATTTCCGGCGCATAACCGCCCTCTTGACCAGTATCAGTATCAAGGCCAGCTTCTTTTAGAACCTCAGCTAATTCCAAGAAAACTTCGCTACTCTTTCTTATCATCTCGTTAACCGTTGCTCTTTTAGGAATTAAAAGAAATTCTTGAAAATCTAAATCAGTATCACCGGTATCACCACCATTAAAAATATTAAAAATTGGCAAGGGTAAAGTATTTTTATTAATCGCTCTTAAATTATAGAGCCTAGTAATATAAAGAAAAAGTTCTTGATTTAAACTGCTGGCCGCTAAATTAGCACAAGCCAAAGAAATACAATAAATTAAAGCTGGGCCTAAATTATTTCGCTCTGGCCCATTAAGTTCTTTTAATTTCTCATCAAGCTCAACTTGCTCAAAAATATTGTGTCCTAATAGCTCGGGTTTAATTTTTTTATTAACAAGTTCAATAGAATTTAAACGACCCCAACCCTTATATCGTTTTTCATCATTATCAAGTTTATCTTTATCAGAAAAAAGTGTTTCATAATTATCAAAGGCATAACTAGCGCTAGCCCTTTGATTATTATCACCTATAATTTTTATTTCTAAAGTCGAGCGACCAGAAGAATTTAAAATCTCCAAAGCAATTATGTCTTTAATTAAAACTTTTTTCTTGTTAGCCATATTTTTTTATTTAACAATTTTTTTTAAACCAGGCATTTTTTCGCCACCAAGATAAGACAACATGGCTCCGCCTGCGGTTGAAACAAAATCAACATATTCCTCCATCTTAGTCATCTTTAAAACAGCAACCGTTTCTCCACCGCCAACTAGACCATAAGCCCTACCTTTAGAACGAGTAGCAACTAAACGAGCTAAAGATAAACTTCCCTGTTTAAAACGCCCATCCTCAAATTTACCCATCGGTCCATTCCAAACTAAAGTTGAGGCGCTTTTAATATACTCGGCAAAAATACCAATTGTTTCTGGACCAATATCTAAAATCGACTCGCTTTTTTTAACCTCATCTGGCCTCACTACTTTAGCTTTACCGTCTCTTGTTAAAACAACAAAATCAATTGGCAAAGAAATTTTTTCTGCTGCTCCCTTAATTTTAAAAAGTTTTGTAATAATTTTAGCTGAGTCTTTATCATATAAAGACTTGCCAACTTCAAAACCCATTTCTTTAACAAAAGTTGTTGCTAGGGCACCACCAATTAATATTTTTTCTGCCTTAGTTAAAAATTTTTCAATCAAAGGCGCTTTAGTAGAAATTTTTGCTCCACCCATAATCGCAATAAAAGGTTTTTTTGGTTTTAAAATTTTAGCTAAAGCTTCTAATTCTTTTTCCATTAACAAGCCAGCATAACTAGGTAAATATTTTTTAATCGCATCAACTGAGGCCTGGCTTCTATGAGAAACCGAGAAGGCGTCATTGACATATAAATCTGCTAAAGAAGCGAGTTGCTTAGCAAAAAGAGTCTCATTCTTTAATTCCCCAGAATTAAAACGAAGATTTTCAAGCATTAAAATTTCTCCATTTTTTAATTTAGAAACTTCATTTAAAACTTTAAGTGGCTCATGTTCAGGGCTAAATTTAAGTGGTTGTTTTAAAATTTCTTTTAACTTTAAGGCAACCGGCTTTAAAGAATATTTTTCATCACGCTTCCCTTCAGCCTTACCGAGATGACTAATAATTATTAATTTAGCTTTCTTTTTTAATAAAAACTCAATTGTTTCCTTAGCTGCCTCTAAACGATAATCATCTAAAATTTTACCGTCCTTAATTTGAACATTTAAATCAAGTCTTAATAAAACTTTTTTAGCATTAATCTTTTTTAATTTTTTAATTGAGTTAATCATATTTTTAAATTATTTAATAAAGAGGAGGCTGAAATCAAAATTTATATAAGACTAAAGTTTAGGACTAATATCAACTTCTAAAGGGCTAGGCTCTAAAACCAATTCAAGTTTAAAAGTTTTTCCCTCTCTTAAATAATTAATAGTTAATTTATCCCCCGGTTTATATAGACTAACAATTTCCGCTAAGTCATTACCTGAATTTAATTCATAATTATTAATCCAAGTAATAATATCCCCTTCTTTTAAACCAGCTTTAGCGGCCGGAGAATTAATTAAAACCGCTGGGACTTTCCCGTCCGAAAAAAGTAAGGCGCCTTTATTTAAATCTTGACTTGAGGAAGCAATTTTTATATCACTTAAATCTAAATAGTTTATACCAAGAAATGGACGACCGAGAGAATTGGTCTCAATTAAACTACGCCACTGATAATCATAAGAAAAAGCTGGAACTAATTCTCCTTTATTGTTTACAATCAATGCTAAATCACCAGCTAAATTAAAAATAAAACTATTTTTTATATCTTGTGCCGGAACAGAAAGCTCTAAACTTAGACTTGAGCTCTCGGAACTTAAAAGTGCTTGCGTTTCTTTCAAAGAACTTACATTAAGAGGATGAACCGAATTTAAATCTTTAAAGGCAAGTAAGCTTTGACCTAAAAAGAAATTAATTTTAGATAAATTTTTTCTAACAACAAGATTTTTTGCTTCACTTAATCTAAAAAGTATCAAACCGTCACTATTAACTTCTGATAAATTAACTAGTTCATAAACTCGACGATTACTATCAACAACAACTAAGTCTGTTTTTAAAAAATCAAAATTATCATCAACTGAAGCAATCGCCCAGCCGTCAGAAGTAATAATAAAACCAATTAACAATGGGTTTCTTAAATCATAATAATTATAATCTATTTTTTCAGCATCAACTTCGACTCCAGAATTATCATCAATTAACTTAGTGGCTATTATTGGCACCTCAATTTTCTCAAAGACAGAAACAAACGATGGCTTTAAATTATTAATAGTTTCAGAAATTTTTACATCCTGATTAACAACTACATTTTTTGGCTCACTAATTATCAGGCTCGGATTTGATGGATTTAAATTTCCAAGATCAACCTCGCTATAATCAGAATAAGGAGAATAAATATCTTTTATTATATAACCGCGCATAATTGTGCCTCCGAAAATACCAGCAATAATCGCACAAATAAAAAATAATAAAAAATATAGCCAAAAATTTTTAAACTCAATTTTTTTGTTTTTTTCTAATTTAGGGTTTGACATAAATAAATAGAATCTAGAGCCAACGGGCTGTTAAAAATAATATAAAAACCGAAAATAAAACTAAAGTTAGTGGCCACTTAATAGTCCTGCGACTAAGACTGCCCTTGAAATGAAGCAAGGAAATAATTAATAATAAATAATAAATTAAAGCGACAAGAAAACCCAGAATATTTGAGTTCAAGGGGAAGTAGGAAAGCATCCATGATAGCTGAGCGAGAATTAAAGTATTAATTAAAAAAATTAAAGAACCATCTTTAAAAGAATTTATATTAAAATAAACCCCTTTGAAAAACAAAAACCAAACAACTGGTAAAGGAATGAGCGCTAATAAAGCTGGAGCTAAATTAATAAAAAGCGGTAAAATAAAAACTAAAGTATAAAAAGAAAAAACAATAAAGAATCCAGCTAAAACTGAGAAAGAGCCTATTTGCAAGCCGCGATTATACTCTTTATTCACTAAGTAGTAATAGAGAGTTCGTAAATAATAAAAATTTAATAGAAAAGAAAGAAGGAACATTAATTGAACTAGGACTTTCGAGGCAATTAAGGCTGAGTAAGAACTTGGGCCTAAAAAAATTAAAATTGGTAAAACTGAAAAAAACGGCCAATATTTCTCTCTATTCTCTCGTCCTAAAATTCTAACGCTTAAAAATAATACTAAAGCTCCTAAAGACAAGGAAACAAAGAATAACTTTGGTTGAATAAAAACAAGCTCATTTAAAATAAATAAGATAAAAGGAGTAACTAATGGAATAAACCGTCTGTTTTTCATGGATAAATTATTTAAAATTTAAATTATAAAGTTATGGCTGGATCTTCGAACAACTCGGCTTCCTCAAAACCTGAATCAATTAAAGAGCCACTATCATTTACTCCAGGGCCACTACTCATTCCAGGCTCATATATCGACTCGTTTTCAAAAATAGGATCTTTGAAATATTCAGGCACAAGTAAGTTACCTTCTTTGTCATAAGCTTCGTCTTGGCCTAAACCATCAAGATTTTTATCAATATTAGAATCTTCAACCACATTCTCATTAACACCCAAGCCTTCTGGATTACCAACACCAAAAGAAGAAACTAATAAATCATCGCTATGGATTATTAGCTCTAGAGATTTAGCGTTATCTATATCATCAATATTCGCTGAACGAAAGAACTTATTGGAAAAAGAATAAATAAAGTTTTTATTAGCAAAACTTCTTTTAACTGAATTATCAAAATAAGTTAAGTTCTTAAAACTGTCAACTTGATTATAAAAACCACCCAAAGAATGATCTAGCTTTCCTTTTAATTCTAGAGCATCACCATTAACAATAAAAGCAAATAAACCAGAAAAATGGAGACGATTATTTTCTTTAAAAGTTGCCGGAAAAATTAAAGTCTTAAGTTCTTGAGAATAATAAAGAGATCTTTTATCGGTAAAGGTAAGCGAATCAGAATTAGCATCACCAATTAAATAGCTATCAAGTTCGCGTGGACTTTTTAAATTACTAAAATCAAATAATGATAGTTTAATGCCATTTCTAAGCTCAGTGCCGGAGCTACTATCTAAGTTATAGGAAAGACTAATAAATCTATCACCATTTTCATCAATCGGTTTTAAATAAACATTATTTCCCGGAACTTTTAAGGTCCCAGAAAATACCGGCTTAGCTTTATCTTTGAAATCAATAACAAAAAGGGGGCCGTTTTCCTTGGCTGAAACTAAAAAGGCTCGATTACCTAAAAATCTAACTCCATAAATTTCTTCTTTTGAAGACAAGTTTTCCATCTTACTAAGTGGTCTTAAAGCTAAATCAAGCACATAAACACTACTATAATACTGCTTCTCCCCTTCTTCATTTAAGCGCTCAGAATTTCTTGTCGCCAAATAAACATAAGATCCTTTTTGTAAAACTGAATAATTATTCATTATTTTTCCGGTCACTTCTCCCATGGCATAATAATCCAAACCAGATTTACTTAATCTTATTTTATGAATTAAAGTTTTATTAGAAACTTTAGCCCCAGCAATTTTTTCATTAGCTGTATCTTTAATATCAACTTCCAATAACGTTTTCTCCACCTCTTTTAGAGAACTTAGATGAGATTCAAAAATAGCAGACATTTTTAACATCTTCTCTCTTTGACTTAAAACAAAATCGGATAAAGCTTCAACCTCTTTAATTTTATCTTTTTCTGCATCCGTTAAAAGACTAGAAAGTACCTCGGTTTGAGCCGCAAAATAAAATGGCTCCTCATCTAAAGTTTCAAAATAAGAAATAAATATTGAAGCTTCGGAACTATAAACCTCATGATTTTCACTTAAAAGGTAACTTTGGCCTTTTAGAGGAGAAAATTCATTTGCCAAATCCACTACATTAATATTAAAAAATCTAGCAGCACGATAATTAGTATCAAAATAAAAAACTTCGGGCGTGAAGCAGCTCTCTATACCATCACATTTAAGAGCTAAAGCCTTGCCTGTATTTAAAACTTTTGGCAAAGATTGTTCAGCTAATTTAGATGGGGCTTTTTTTTCAGTTAAAACATAAAGCTGCCCATTTTCAATGAAAATATTTTTCAAATCCCCCTCAAAAGACAAGTCATAAATTTTCTTAGGACTAGCTGGTGTACTTAAATCAAAAACTTGAACAAATTGAAAATTAGAACTCTCTCTCTTATTGATTATTTCATCATCACCATAAACTACTAAAGAGCTACCGAAAGACAAAATTCCACTAGGACGAGAATCAAAATTTATTTTTGCCAGCAGACTTGAGTCAAGATCACTAAGTCTTAGAATAGTTAGTTCATTTTTTACTAAAGCAAAAGAGAAATTCTGGTTCTGTTTTAAAATATCAGCCTCTCTTGGATTATCACTGTTATTATCTTTAAAATAATCCAAAACTAAAGACGCTTGAAGCTCAGTTTTTACTGTTTCACTATCAGTTTTTACTGTTTCACTATATGATTCTATGACATTAGTCGCTAAAAAAGTGTTTAGTTCTGAATAATCCTTAAACTTTTTAAGTTTCCCTGTTTTTGTGAAATCCAAGGGCTTTAATTCTAAGTCTTTTGGTATTGTAACCAAAGGGGCTTCTTCTATTTTTTGCTTAACAGGTAAGGAGCAGGCACTAAAAACAAAAGCAATTAAAACTAAAAGCACTGTTGATTTAATAATTTTATAAAACATATATTAAAGTGTTTATTTCTTTAATTATAGCATTAAAGACCTTAAAACCAAAATTATTTACTTTTTCTTTTTATCGAACAACCAAAAAATTAAAACTGTTAAGAACATTAAAAGTGCCAAAAAAACTAAAGCTAGAAATTTTCCGCGACTTTGGAGAAATAAACCAGAAAAACCAAAGACAAAAGATAGGGTGTAAAAAATTAGAACTGTTTGTTTTTGACTAAGCCCCAAATCAAGAAGGCGATGATGTAAATGTTGCTTGTCAGAAAATTTAAAAGGATTTTTTCCTTTAATTAACCGTCTTAAAATCGTCCAAAAAACATCAAGAATAGGAATGCCCATAATTAAAAGGGCCATGGCAATTTTTGCCCCTGAAATAATCGCTAAAACACCCAAAACATAACCGATTAACAAAGAGCCCCCTTCCCCTAAAAATATTTTTGCCGGATACCAATTAAAAATCAGAAAGCCGCAAACAGTTCCAGCAAATAATAGGGCGGCAAAAGCGATATCTGGTTGATAATAATTGGTTGTCAGAGTAAAAAGAAAAATAATAAAAGAGCCAATGGCACCAATGCCGGTTACTAAACCATCAACACCATCTAAAAGTTTAGTTGTATACATCATTCCTAGAAGCCAAACAGAAACTAAAAGTGGCGATAGGAAAAAATATTTATTTAAATCAAAAACACCACCAAGAGGATTGCTAATTTTTATAATTTCAATTCCACCAAAAACAACAGCTAAGATTGCTAATAAAGGAAAAATAATCTGTCGCGCTGGTTGTAGGTTGTATTTATCATCTAAAGCTCCCCCAATAATTAAGATTAAAGCTCCAGTAAAAAAACCTAAAAGATGAAAAATATTAAGGTCACCGCTTAAAAAACGATCTGACAAAATAAAAAGTAATAAAAAATAAGCTAAAAAAATACCAAGACCACCTAAAAGCGGAGTTGGTTTTTTATGAATTTTTCGTCCCTTTTCTCCGGAAGGATTATCAATAATCTTATAATAACGGGCAATTTTAGCAATAAAAAAAGTAAAAACAGCGCTTAAAACTAGGGCGGCTAAAAATACTAAAAAATAAAACATAAATTTTTTTAAAAATAAAAAATGGCCTGGCTAGGATCATTATAGTTCTGGCCCCGTCTCAACCTCTATTTCTGCCTTAGAATTTATAATAACAATATCTCGTCTTTTTATCTCTCCGGTTAAAATTTTATTAGCAACCACATTTTCAATTCTTTCTTGCAATAAACGCCTTAAAGGTCTAGCCCCAAATTTAGGATCATAACCATCACGCGCTAAAATATTAACTCCATTTTTATCCGCTCTTAAACCAATGCCCTTTTCTCCTAAGGCTTTTTTAATTTTTTTCAACATTAAAGTAGTAATAGAAAAAATATTTTCCTTGGTCAAAGGTTTGAACACAATAACACCGTCAAAACGATTAATAAGCTCTGGTCTTAAGTGACGATTTAAATGTTCATCAATTAAGGCTTGTTTAATAATTTCAATCTCAGTTCCTTTTTTTATTTCATCTTGAATAAAAACAGCCCCGATATTTGAAGTGGCAATAATAATTGATTCAGAGAAACTAATCGCGCGACCTTGTCCATCAGTTAAACGTCCTTCGTCAAACATTTGTAAAAATAAATTCAAAACATCAGGATTTGATTTTTCAATTTCATCCAAAAGAATTAAAGAAAATGGTTTTTTTCTAACCGCTTCTGTTAAATAACCAAAAGTCCCGTCAATACCGCCGATCATTTTATTAATAGCATCATCCCCTTGATATTCACTCATATCAAGTCTAATAACATAATCCTCGTCACCAAAATATGATTCCGACACGGCCTTAGCTAATTCAGTTTTACCAACACCAGTCGGACCAAGAAAAAGAAAATTAGCAATCGGCCGACGACTATCCTTAAGCTCAACCCTGGCGCGACGCAAACTTGCCGCTACCGCTTGAACCGCAATTTCTTGACCAATTAAACGCTTATGAATTTCTTCTTCTAAATTTAATAATTTTTGACTTTCTGATTCGCTAATTTTATTAGCCGGCACCCCAGTTAAATCAGAGATAGCTGTTGCTACATTCTCTTTATCACAAAAAACATCATCTGGGTTATTAGCTGCTCGCTCGGCGCTAAAAGAAGCGGCTTGTTCTAATAAATTAATTGCTTTGAGCGGTAAAAATTGATCATGAAGAAAGCGTCTAGACATATCAACAGCGGCTTCAAGGGCGCCATAAACTACAAAAATTCCATATCTAGATTCTAAAACAGCAACTTTACTTTCTAAAATTCTAATTGCCTCATCCCTTTCAGGTTCTTTAACTATAATAGTAGTCATCACCTCACCAATCGCTCGCCCCTCAATATAAGAAGCAAAATTTTTATTATTAGCAGAAGCAATACAAAAAATATGTTTACGTCTAATTGCCTCAGCCAGAACCTCGGATAAATCTAAACTTTCCTGACTACCAGAAGTAATACCAATTAAATTTTCCAAATTATCAATATATAAAACTATATTACCAGAACGATTAGCTTCAGAAATACTTAATAAAAGTCTTTCTTGAGCAGCCGAAGCCTCAGCTCCCGCGACTAAAGTCGGAACATCAAGTTCAATCAAACGCCTGTCTTTTAAAAATTTCGGAACTTTTTCTTCGACCATCATCTGCGCTAAACCATTTATAATTGCACTTTTCCCTATACCATTAGCACCAACTAATAATAGACCATTATGACCACCGGTAAAGGCTTGAAAAATTTCACTAAATTCCTGTTCACGACCAACGCACATTTCCAAATAACCAAACTTTGCTTGAACCGTTAAGTCATGAGAAAATTGATCAAGAGTTGGTGTAGCAATCGCCGTGTAGGAACGATTCATATTTGTCCCTGGTTTTAACAAGGCCGATTTACTAAAACGACGCTGTCTTTCAAGTAGAGCCTCATTAATTCTAAACCAAGCAATTGTATTTTCAATTTTATTTGCACTAATTTCCATTTCACTTAAAATCTCGGTAAGCAGATCACTTTTATCACAACAATGCTTTAATAAATCAAGGGTGTCAACACTATCGCGACCAGCTATTAGCGCTTCAGCAAAAGCAAGAACTAAAGCTTGATGAGCTTTTAATGAAAGTCTTTTATCGGATGATTTTCCCGGCGCTTCATCACCCTCTTCCATATTTCTGTCAAGAAAACTAATTAATTTTTTGGCGTCAATATTTAAACGAATAAAAACATTTTGCACTTCCTTTTCTTTAAGTAAAACTCGAAAAATATGAATAATTGAAGCGCGATCTTGATTTAGTTTTTTAGCTAAAAAATAAGCCTCATCAATTAAAGTCAAAATCTTATCCGGATAAGCTTTTAAAGTGTTGTAATATTTAGGGCCTTGATTTTTTTGATTATTTTCTTTATCAAAAAGTTTAAAATTAATTCTTTTTTCAGCATCTTTTTTTTCACTCTTGCGATAAATTAAAAAAAGGTCAAGCCAAAGAGAAAGAAGAAAAATTAAAATCAAAGGATGAAAATCGCGCCAGAAAAATAAAATCTCTAAGGGATTGACTGATAAATCCGCTTGATTTAAATAAATCCACACTAAAAAAGCAAGCCAGCCCGCAATAATTCCCATCCTTAATAAAATATTGCCTAAATTATAGGCAGCTAATTTTGCTTTTTTAAGAGCGGAAATTGATTTCTTTATTTCATAATCCCAAAAAAGAAAACGACCTAAAAACCAAGCACCGAATATTTCTCGTTTCTCTTCTTTAATAAATTCTAATTGGTTTTTGATCTCAAGCGACATATATTAAAACTCTTTATTAAAAAATTTGAAAAATTAAAGCAATCACCAGAATTGGCGGAAAAAATAACCAAATAGCTAAAGCCGATAAAGCCAAAATAAACCAAACAAATAAAATTATGCTTCTAAAAATTACTTGAATCAAGCGAATGAAGAAACTTATCGCTCGCCCAGCAAAATCTCTTTGACCATACATCGGTACTAAAATATTTTTTACCCAAACACCAAGACCAAGCTCCTCTTCCTTAGCTTTAATAAAATAAAAAAGAGACTTAACTTTTTTTATAAGACCCACCCCATACCACCAAAGCGGAAAATACAAAATTTTTGCTAAAAATTCTAAAATAATAATGGAAAAATAGCTGAAAAAATTGGTTTTTAACATAAACCCAAAAAATTTAGAAATTTCTTATTAACTATTTAATAATAACACGAATAAACGACAATTGACAACTAAATTTACTTATATTATTATTAACTTAGCACTCTAATAGAGAGAGTGCTAAAAAATCTAAAAATAAATCAAACTAATTTAAATATATGTTTAATAAATTTACCGATAAATCTCAAGAAGTTATAATAAATGCCCAAGCTATTGCCTCTAGCTTCGGCCAGAATATTATTGAAAGCTTACACCTCTTATTAGCCCTTTTAGAACAAAATGAAAGCTTAATCCGCCCCGTTCTAGAAAGATTAAAAATTGATCCAGAAATTATTGAGGACGCGACGATTAAAGAGGTTGAAAAACTCCCAAAAGCCAAAGTAAATCAACAAAAGGGTCCAATGCAATCGGTTTCTGGCACCGCCGAAACAGCAGTAATTTTTGAGCGAGCAAAAAAAGAAGCTGATGGGATGAATGACGAATTTATTTCTACCGAACATATTCTTCTCGCTTTAATTGGTGTTAATACTCAAGCTCAAAGAGTTTTACTTAATTTCAAGGTTGAATATTTAGCAGTTAAAGAAATTTTAAAAGAATTAAGAGGCTCACAAACAATCACCGACCCCTTCCCAGAAAATAAGTTTAGAGTTTTGGAAAAATATACAACTAACTTAACCGAGTTAGCCCGCCAAGAAAAACTTGATCCAGTTATTGGCCGCAATCAAGAAATTCGTCGCATCATGCAAGTTCTTTTAAGAAGAACAAAAAATAATCCCGTTCTCATCGGCGAAGCTGGAACCGGCAAAACGGCGATTGTTGAGGGCCTGGCCCAAAGAATAATTTCTCAAGATGTGCCCGAGAATTTAAAAAACAAAGAAATTGTCACTCTTGATTTAGGGGCTTTAGTTGCTGGCGCAAAATTTAGAGGAGAATTTGAAGACCGATTAAAAGCAGTTTTAAAAGAAGTAACGGCTCAAGACGGAAAAATTATTTTGTTTATTGACGAGCTTCATACCCTGGTTGGCACTGGCGCTTCCGAAGGTTCAATGGATGCTTCTAATATGTTAAAGCCAGCACTCGCTCGCGGAGAGCTACGAACAATCGGTGCCACAACGACCAAGGAATATCAAAAATATATTGAAAAAGATACGGCCCTTGAAAGACGCTTCCAACCGATTATGGTTAATGAACCAAGCATTGAAGATACTGTTAGTATGCTTCGCGGTTTAAAAGAAAAATATGAGGTTCATCACGGCGTCAGAATTAGTGACAACGCATTAGTTGCCGCCGCTAAACTTTCTAGTCGTTATATTAGCGACCGATTTTTGCCGGATAAAGCAGTTGACTTAATTGATGAAGCGACTTCTTCCCTGCGCATGGAAATTGATTCTATGCCCGAAGAACTTGATCAACTAAAAAGAAAAATTGGACAATTAGAATTAAACAAGGCTGGTTTAAAAACTAGCGTTGATAAAAATAGTGCTACTAGACTCAGGCCAATTAACGCCGAACTCGCTAAATTAAAAGAACAAGCTGGGCAACTTGAACTTCATTGGAAGAATGAAAAAAATATTATTTCTGAAATTCGTGAACTAAAAAAAGCGATTGAGGATTTAAAAATTAAAGCAGAAATTTCTCAAAGAGAAGGAGCTGATTTAAGCGAGGTCGCAAAAATTAAATATGGTGAAATCCCGGCCAAGGAAAATAAAATTAAAGAACTCCAAGAAGAGTTATTAAAAATTCAAAAACGGGGCCAAAGAATTTTGAAAGAAGAAATTGATGAAGAAGATGTCGCTAAAGTTGTTTCGCGTTGGACCGAAATTCCTTTAAACAGAATGTTAGAAGATGATATAAAAAAATTAACTAAGGCAGAAACTGTTTTAGCAAAAGAAGTAATCGGCCAAGACGAAGCCATTAAAGCAATCGCTAATGCTCTTCGCCGTAGTCGCGCCGGAATTAATGAAGAAAAAAGACCGATTGGTTCTTATCTTTTCGTGGGCCCAAGCGGAGTTGGAAAAACTGAACTAGCAAAATCACTGGCCAAGTTTATGTTTAATGACGAAAAATCATTAATCCGACTTGATATGAGTGAGTTTATGGAAAAACATTCAGTCGCGAAATTAATCGGTTCCCCTCCCGGCTACATCGGCCACGACGAAGGTGGCCAATTAACCGACAAAGTTCGACGCCATCCTTATAGTGTCGTTTTATTTGATGAAATTGAAAAAGCTCATCCTGATATGTTTAATATGTTGTTACAAATTTTAGACGACGGTCGTTTAACTGATTCTAAAGGACGAACAATAAACTTTAAAAATACAATTATTATCATGACCTCTAATTTAGGTAATGAAATTATTAAACAATATTCAATTGGTTTTAGCGGAGAGAACGAAAATAAGGGCAAAAAAGAAAATGCCGGACGAAATAAAGAAATGAAAGAAAAAATTGATAAAATTTTAAAAGCTAATTTTAAATTGGAATTCTTAAACCGAATTGATGAAATTGTTTTATTTAAGAATTTAACTCAGGAAAATTTAAAATTAATTATTGAACTTGAACTTAAAAAAGTTGAGACTCGTTTAAATACAAAAAATATTTCTCTTAAAATTGGACCGAAGCTTAAAAAAGTCTTGGCGGAAAAAGGTTATGACGTTAGCTTTGGCGCTAGACCTTTAAAGCGTTTAATCCAAACGATGATTTTAGACGAACTGGCGATGGAAATTATTGAGGGTAAGGTTAAAGATGGTGATAAAGTTAAAATTGATATCAGCGAAAAAGAAATGGTTAGCTTGGAGGTGGCTTAGGGATAAAAAAAAGACTCATCTTGAACAATGAGTCTTAAGTTTATAAAAATTTTTTCGATTAATGAACTGGCTGCATTAACTTTTCTTGCTTTAAAATGGAAACAGAAAAAGCATTAACGCGATGATAGTACTGTTGATTTTGATCAGCATAGCCAATTTTAGCAATCAATAAATCTCCAATTATTACATCTGAAAAATCCCCAGCAAAATCATGTATTATGATATGTTCTGAAAATTTTATTTCATCTTTGTCGTCCATGAACATAACCGGAGATTCAACTCTCAACATAATTTTTTGTGTCTTTTCAAGCCACACGTTTCTCCAATGGCGTTCTTCAGTGATTTTTTCTATCACTACAGGCACATTACATCACACATTTCACCTTTTGTCAACTCCCCAAGCGAGCTTAAGTAGTGTATAATAAAAAGCGATTAAAAAATAAATAAATGACAAATAAAATGACAAAAAATAACTACTTGATACTTACAATTATCACAATTTTAAGCCTTAGCTTATTGCCTTTAAAAACAGGAGCGGCGGCGGAATTTAACCCAAATCGCATCATTGAAGACAGCGTTTTACTCAATACAAAATCAATGACTCTTCAAGAAATTCAAAATTTTCTTGCTAGTCGTAATAGTTTCTTAGCAAATTATACGACCGAGGCTGCTTACGGAGAAACGAAAGGGGCGGCGCAAATAATTTATGACGCTGCTAATAATAATTATGATTGCGACGGCGTTACTTTAAGCGATAAACCGACTGAAGCAGAAAGAAAATTAAAATGTAAAAATATTACGACGATTAATCCCCAGTTTTTGATAATGCTCTTACAAAAAGAACAAAGTTTAATCCAAAATCCAAGTCCAACACAAAAAGCTTTAGACGAAGCAATGGGTTATGGTTGCCCAACGGGCGGTTATTGTAATCCTTATTGGAAGGGTTTTGGCAAACAGGTAAATAGCGCTGCTCTACAATTCCTCGCTTATATGGAAAATCATAGTCGTTATAATTTTAAAGTTGGCGGAACTTATATTGCTAAAGATAAATTTTCAATGTTAAAGCCAGTTGCAACAGCAATTAATGACGGAACTTATAATTCAATTGTTACCTCCTCAACCTTTACTAGCGTAACGATTGAGAATCAAGCGACCGCTGCTCTTTATACTTATACGCCTCATGTTTATAATGGTAATTATAATGTTCATCGCTTAATGAATCTCTATTTTCCTGATAGTGGCTCACAAATAACCACGCCAACTACGCCCATAATTACTTTTCGCCGAAGTTTTCCGAACGGCTCAATCTTAAAGACAGCCAATAAACCTGAGGTCTGGCTAATTGAAAGCGGCAAGAAGCGACATTTTGCCAACTGGGCCTCTTTTATTTCTCGTTTCCGTCCCGAACAAATTGTCATAGCTAGTGATGAAGAAATTAATTACTATCCCCAAGGGGCACAAATTAAATTCGCAAACTATGCTTTAGTTCAAACTCCAAATGAAAAAATTTATCTTTTAGTTGGTCAAGAAAAAAGACCATTTGATAGTTTAACAGTTTATAAAAATATTGGTTTTAATCCCGAAGAATTAGAACGGGCGACCGAGGAAGAATTGGCTGGCTTTAAAATTGGTAAAGCAATTACCGCTACCTCAACTTATATTACTGGCGCCTTGCTTGAAGATAGTAAAAGCGGAGAAATTTTTTATGTAGAAAATGGAATTAAATATCCGGTTGATAAAGTTTTAATTGGTACAAAATATTTAGATAAAACAATAACTAAAAAAACAACTAAAGAACTGGCTGGCTTTACTTTAGGCGATCCGATTTTATTAGATAATGGTTCTTTAGTTATGACCTCAAATTATCCACAAATTTATTTAATTTCTGACGGCAAAAAAAGACCATTTGCAACAAATGCGGTTTTCAAATCTTTAGGCTATGATGAGAAAAATGTAATTATTACTTCATCTCAATTTCTCTATAACTACCCGATGGGCGAAGCGATAAATTAAAATAAAAATAGATATTAAATTTATGCCCTTAAAAGCTGCTTACTTATTGCCTCATTCCCCACTTTTAATCCCTGAAATTGGCAAATCCAATCATACTTTTTTTGATAAAACAACTAAAACTTATCAAGCAGCTTCCGCAAAGATACAAGCAGAAGAAGTTGAAATTTTAATTATTTTAAGTCCGCATTCATCTTTAGATAAAAAAAATTTTCAGATTAATGTCGCCCCAGAAATGGAAATTGATTTAAAAGAATTTGGTTTTATTCCACCAAAAACATTATTTACTGGCGCCGCTGTTTTAGCTGATAAAATAAACGAAGAGTTAAAAGGCAACTTCCCCTTACATCTTAGTTCTGAAAAAATAATGGACTATGGTAGCGCTATTCCCTCCTATTTACTAAAAATTTATGGCGCTAGTCCAAGAATAATGATTGTTTCTTTAGCAAGTGATCTTGAAAAAGAAGTTCAACTGAAGTTCAGTCAAGCTTTGGGTAAAATAATTTTTGAAAGCGAAAAAAATATTGCTGTTATTGCCTCGGGTGATTTGTCTCATCGTTTACAAAAAAAGTCGCCCGGCGGTTATTTAGCTAAAGCGGCTAAATATGATAATCGAATTATTGAAATAATCAGCGAGAATGAAACAGCTATTCAAGAAATTTTAAAACTTGACGATAAGTTAAAAAACTCAACCGGAGAATGTGCCTCAGTTCCCTTAAGCGGTCTTTTAGGAATCTTAAGTATTAGTGGCTTTCAAACAGAAATTCTTGCCTATCAAACAGAATTTGGAGTTGGTTATTTAAGTGCCGAATTTATCATTAAAACTGAAAACTAGTTTTATGGAATCATTATCAGAAATATTTGCCGAACAAAAAAATATTAAAAAAATAAAACCACCCGCTTATAGCTGGCAAGAATTAGCTTTAACAATAATTAAAGATTTAGATGTCCCAGATTTTAAAAAAAGTTCTGTCTTTAAAATATGCCGGGATTTATCGGAAAACAAAATAAAGATTGCTTTAAACGACACTAAAGAGCTTTGCAAAAGCGGTTCAAAATGGCAATATTTCTTCAAGGTTGCAGCGGATTTAAAAAGCAAAAACAAATTAAAAACCAATACTTAATAAATAATTAAAAAATGCCAAAAGAATTAGATATAATTTATCATCCCCATCCACTACTAAGAAAAAAATCTGAGGAGCTTGATTTAAGTTTACTAAAAGACCCTGAATTTAAACAATGGCTAAAAGATTTAGAATTAACAATGCTTAAAAAAGATGGCGCCGGTTTAGCTGCACCTCAAGTAGGAAAAAATATTCGTGTCTTTGTTGTAGTTAATAATAAGAAAAGTCTTTTCTTAATCAATCCGAGAATAACAAAAAAATCATGGGGAAAAATAATTGATGAGGAGGGTTGTTTATCCGTTGTTAACGAAAAAGGCGAGCTTATTTTTGGAAGAGTTGCTCGCCATAAAAAAATAAATATTTCTTTTTATAATGAAAAAGGTGATTTGAAAAAAATTAGTGTTGATAAATTTCTAGCCCGTGTTATTCAACATGAAAACGATCATTTAGACGGCATTTTGTTTATTGATAAGTTGGAGGAGTAAAGAATATTTTGCTAGCCCCTATTCAAATATATAAACAACCACCTCCATTTGCTATTCCAGGCCAAGCCCTAGCCAGTCATTTCTTTTATGTCCGGGCCAAGCCAGAAAACTAATTTCTTAGCTCCTAGGCACTGACGGCCAAATGTCGCTCAAAAATTGTTTTCTGCTCTTGGCTCCTTGATCAAGAAGTTCCTGGCGTCAAATAAGCTTAGCCCCTCTTTTTTACTAAAAACCGATTCAAATTAAACTTAAAAAAGATATAAATAATTGCTAAAGCTAAAAAGACCCATTTTAATTCTTCATAATAACGATGGAGGAGTTCTTGATTAGCACCAAGAAAATAACCGAGAGCCGCTAAAATAGATACCCAAATAGCTGAGCCCAAAGCAGTTAATAAAACAAAACGACCGAAATTCATTTTTGAAAAACCGGCGGGCATAGAAACTAACTGACGAATAACGGGAATTAAGCGACCAAAAAAAGTGGCTGAATTCGAATTAGCTAAAAAATATTTTTCAGCTTTTTCTAATTTTTCTGGGGTAATAAAAATTAACTTCGCCAAACGAGTAGCGGCGAGTTTATAAACAAGAAAACGCCCGAAATAAAGAGCTAGAAAATAATTAATAACTGCTCCTAAAATACTACCGAGAACACCAAAAATAACGACTAGAAAAACATTCATTTCGCCTTGACTAGCTAAATAAGCAGCCGGGGGGACAACAATTTCTGAGGGAAAAGGCAAAAAAGAGCTTTCAATTGTCATTAAAAGACCGACTCCCCAATAACCGAGATGAGCAGTTAATCCTAAAATAAAATTAAGGGAATCTTGAAACATTTGTTTTTATGTTATAATTTAAATATAAGCTAAAAATCAAATTATGTCTATTGATAATAATACAGGAGCCAAGCCAGTAAATAAAAATCTTAAAGAAACTTTAGAAAAAGTTAAAGTTTTATTTATGGGGACGCCAGAATTTTCTCTACCGGGATTTAAAGCTTTAATTGAGGCCGATGATTTTGAAATTGTTGGAGTTTATACTCAAAGCGATAAACCAGTCGGTCGCAAACAAACTCTAACGGCGCCGCCAGTAAAAATATTAGCCCAAGAACATGGTCTGAAAGTTTTCCAGCCTTTAAAAATAAAACCTGAACTTGATAATATAAAAAGTTTAGCGCCAGATTTAATTGTTGTTATCGCTTATGGAAAAATTATTCCTCAAGAAATTTTAGATATTCCTAAATATGGCTGTATTAATGTTCACGCCTCCCTGCTACCGAAATACCGCGGAGCCGCTTGCTTGAACGCGCCAATTTTAAATGGTGATGATAAAACTGGGATTACAATTATGAAAATGGAGGCTGGTCTTGATACGGGACCGATTATAAAGCAGGCGGAAATTACTCTAAACGGCGAAGAAAAGTTAAAAGATGTTCATGATAAATTATCAGTTCTTGGAGCGGAAATTTTAGTGCCAACTTTAAGACTTTGGTTAGAGGGAAAAATTAAAGCCCAAGAACAAAACGATGAAGAAGCAACTTATATTAAAGTTTTAAAAAAAGAGGACGGTAAATTAGATTTCAATAAAAACGCGGAAGAGTTAGAACGAATGATTAGGGCTTATAATCCTTGGCCCGGAACTTATGCCTTGTTAAAAGGCGAGGCTTTAAAGATTATTGAGGCGAAAGTTGTTAAAGAAAACGAAATTAATGATCAAGAAATTTTAAAATCAATAAAAATTGGCGAGATTTATCAGGAAAATAAGCGCTTATTAGCTAAGTGTGGACAAAATTATTTAGATATATTAAAATTGCAGTTGCCTGGAAAAAAGCCACTTTCTGCTCAGGAATTTTTAAATGGCAACCAGGATATTGTTGGTAAAATTTTGGAATAAATAAAGAGAAAAAGGTTACTAAGATAAAAAGGTCCCTTCGTCTAATGGTTAGGACGCCAGATTCTCATTCTGGCAATAGGGGTTCGATTCCCCTAGGGACTACTAATTAAAAAGAGTACGCTTTCAGCGTACTCTTTTTAATTAGTCATGGTCGAGTTAGGG